>DVGA01000110.1 GCA_018712985.1 Candidatus Scatomorpha intestinavium | reverse complement strand
TTTTGCCTGGGCGTTGGTCCAGTTCTCCACGCCCTCAAGGTCGTAGGGCGCGCAGGGCATAAGCGTCACTCGGCTCATGGACATGTCAAACAGCTCCCCCTCTCTTTTCAGGTATTATACCTCGAAACCGCCATAAAGACAAGAAAAATAAGGTAACTTACCGTCTTTGCTGCCCGCCGCGCGGAATGGGGGAGAAAACCGGCGCAAGCAGCGCAACACGCCCCGGGCTGTGGGCCCGGGGCGCGCGTTTTTGATTTTATTCCCCGCTGCGGAGGACCTCGTAGGCCATGTCGGGGTAGTCGGTCATTATGGCGTCCGCGCCCTTGGCGGCGAGCTCGGCGACGGTCTCCGCGTCGTTGATCGTCCAGTACTGCACGGCGATGTTGTGCTCGTGCGCGGCGTTGATCAGCCGCGTGGAGCCGAGATAGATGAGGCCGCTGTAGTAGCTGGTGGGAATCTGCAGCGCCTCGAACTTGTAATAGCCGTCCTCGCGGTCGATGCCGAGCAGGGAGTCAATGAAGAAGCCGGCCACCTCGCTGACGCTGGCTGAGCGGAGCATGTCGGGGTAGTTGGCCTCCATATACTCCGTGACTTCGGCGTTGAAGGTGCCGATCACGGCGTCGTCCAGCAAGCCGAAGGCCTCGAGCTGCCGGTAGAGCTCGTCGCAGGAGGCGTAGCCGAGGTCGCCGGAGTCCTTTATCTCGATTATGTAGTCGTAATCGCCGTGCCCGGAGAGATAGCTGAACACATCCTGTACTCGCATTATGTGCAGGTCGTCCGGTATGTCCTCGCCGCGCAGGCCCTTATAGGGTGTTTCGCCGCTGTCGGTGACGAAGCCCTCGCCCATATTCAGCTCATAGAGCTCCTGATAAGTGTATTCGGATGGACGGACATACTCATGACCGAAGTGCTCAACGGCGTTGCTCGTGCGGTCAAGCGTGTCGTCGTGCAGCAGCACGAGCTGGCCGTCCGCCGTTATGTGCACGTCGAACTCGAAGATGTCGATCTCAAAGCTGCCGTCCTCCACGCAGTTTTTGAAGGCCATGAGCGTGTTCTCCGGCGCTATGCCGCCGCCGGAGCGGTGGGCGGAGACGCGCGTGACGCCGTCCGCCGCTATGTGGGGGTTTGTGCAGTCCGACACGGACACCGGGGGAGAGCCGGAGTAGTCGTGCGAGAGGGCCAGATAGGCCGCCAGGGCGAGGAGGAGCAGCACCGCGATGATAATTCCGATGATCATAAATGTCTTTTTCAGCGTCTTGGTCATGTTTTTGCCAGCCTTGTTTTGAGAATTTGCACGCTCAAAGGCCCCGGCTCACCGGGGCCCTGAATGTATTATGTCAACTGAATGCCCCAGATGCCCGCCGAGGTGCCGATCAGCACCGTGTTGTTATAGACGGAGGGCGAGGCCTCTATCAGCGCGCCGAGGTTCATGCTGTCGAGTTCCTGGCCGGTGGCGGCATCGATGAGGTAGATATAGTGTCCCGTGACGGTGTAAATCAGGTAGCCGTTCCCGTCGCTGTCATAGACGAGCGAGGGGGTGCTCCAGCTGTAGGTCTGCGTGGGGAAGTTCCAGACCTCCTCGCCCGTCTCCTTGTCTATTGCGAGGAGCTGGCTCGTGCCGGACTGCGGATACCTCGCAAGGGCGATGAAGATGAGGTCGGAGACGTTCCCGCTGCCGGAGACGACGCTGCCCTGCGCTCCGCCGGAGAGGCCGTCCACCGTGTAGCAGGTGTAGCTCGTGCTCCAGACCACCTCGCCGTTTTCGGCGTCGATTTTCCATATCGGCACTTCGGCCGTGGTGTAGGAGCGCCAGCCGTAGTGGAAGCTCGTGCTTATATAGAGATAGGGGTGGCCGTCCTCCACGCAGAGCACGGGGGTGCAGTTGGAGTCGTCGAGGATGTCCTGAACCCAGACGAGCTCGAGCCTGTTCATGTCGAGGCACATCAACCGCCCGCCGTTGTCGGCGAGGAAGAGATAGCCGCCGTAAGCCACCGGGGAGGCTTCGAAGCCCAGCCAGTAGCGGCTCGCGGAGTAGCGCCACTTGGTGCACCTCTCGGGGCCGATGCTTATCGTACCCGCCTCGGGGTCGTAGTCCGTGCCGAGCTTTATGAAGTACACGACGCCGTTTTCACCGGCGTATATGAGCGTATCCGTTTCCGCATCCACAAGCGGGGCGGAGTCGTACATCGGCCAGGTGCGCAGCGCGAAGCCGTCGTCGCTGGCGCCGAACTCATAGAGGATGGTGCAGTCTATCAGGCTGATTATAAACGCCCTCGAGGAGCCCTGCGAGGTGTTGTAGCCTGTTCCGCAGTAGAGCAGGGGATAGCCGCGCGGGTCGAGCGAGCCGGTGCCCTTGAAGGGGAAGCCCATATAGAGCGGGTCGCGTGTGCTCTCCCCGGTTTCAAGGTCGAGGAAGTATATATACCCGTCGCCGGAGGGGGAGATAACCTCCACAAGGTCCTCCTTCTCCTTGGCCCAGTCGTACATGTTCATGTGCTGCCGCAGCTCCTTGGGCCAGACGGCCGTGAGCTGCTGGCCGGTCCACATGTTGTACGAAGTGAAGCTGCCCGTCTGCATGACGCCGGTGTTGTGGTTCCAGTAGCTGCCGAACTGCTTGCTGACGATGTTCTGCTCGCCGTAGGCCGAGTTGTCGCGGTAATTGTTGCCGCGGAAGGTGACTATGCCGCTGACATCGGAGGAATACTCCTCGCCTGGGCCGAAGAAGATCTCGTCCGGACTCTCATACTCGCCCTCGAACATCTGGCCGTCTATCATCACCGCCTGGCCGGTCACGTAATTGGCCGGGTCCGTCGCCTCCGTGTGATAGGGCTCGAACGGCGTGGGCGTCGGGGTGGGGGTCGGCGTAGGTGTGTGCGTAGGTGTGGGCTCAGTGCTCGGCTCGGCGCTCTCAACGGGCACCGGCGTGGGCGTCGGCTGCACGGCCGCGGGCTCGCTCGTCAGCGAAAGGTAGATTATATAGCAGAGCACCGCAATCAGTGCCACGAGCAGCACGGCAAGCAGTATCGTTACCGCCGCGGGGCGGGCCGGCCTCTCTCTGTCCTTTTTTCCCATGTTCCCCTCCGAAAGACCTGATGACGGTCTTTACTCAGTGAAATGAATGTGGTTGTTTATGTGGTCCTGGCAGAAGCAGTGGTAGCCCGCGCAGCGCGAGCAGTAGCGGAATTCGAGGTCGGGATAGTCGGTGTCCGTCCGGCCGCAGACCTCGCACTTGCGGGTGTAGTTCTTGTTCCGCTGCTCGTACTTTATGCGGTGCACCTCGCGCTTGAAGTCCACTGTGTTTTTCCGCTGCTGCCTTCCGCGCGGGAGGACGAAGCCGAAGAGCATGTCGCCGCAGAACAGGAAGTAGTTGAGTATCGCAATGAGCGGCAGGAAGCTCATGAGCCCCATGCCCGCGCCGAGGTTGGAGAAGATGGAGTAGGCGAAATACAGAGCGTCGATAACCGCGAGCCACTTCATCTTTATAGGTATGATAAAGAAGAGCAGCACCACGTTGTCGGGATACAGCGTGGCGAAGGCGAAGAACATCGAGAGGTTGATGTAGTTCGCGCTCATGCCGTAGTTTATGCCTGTGGTTAAGTAGATTATGAAGCCGTAGATGACCTGTAGCAGTATGCCGCAGAGATAATAGATGGTGAAGCGCCCTGTACCCCACTGCCGCTCGAGCGTGCTGCCGATGAAGTAGTAGAAATACAGCGAGATGAGCAGGGAGAATGGGCTTGAGTACATCGGCACGAACACGAAGGTCACCAGACGCCATATCTGCCCGCGCAGTATGTGATAGGGGCTGAAGGTGAGCAGGTTGACGAGCAGGCCCGTCGTATCCATCGCCGAGAAGAGCCACACCGCGATGTTCGCGATGCAGATTATCATCATGAGGTTGTTGATGCCGAAGCGCGGGTGCTTATAGCAGAAGAGGTCCACCCGCTTCATAAAACCCTTCAATTAATAGCCCTCCAGATAAGTATCGTAATAACAAAGTATAGCACGGCTTTGTGAATTTTACAAGTACGGACGGCAGGACAAAAAGCGGGGGACTGTCGCGGTCCCCCGCCATTTTTCAGCCGTATTCAGCCCCAGAGCTTCTCCGGGTAAAGCCCGCTGTCTATAAGTGCGCCGATTGCGCGCACCACGTCCGGTTTGTCCTCGCGGTAGGTCATTCCGTGCCAAACGTCCTCGCTCTCGAGCACGCGGACGGTGCACAGCCCCTCGCGCAGCAGGTCACCGACGAGGTTCGGGACATACATCTCGTCCTGGGCGTTCAGCGGGAGCTTTTCGCGCAGGAAAACGGGGAAGCGGCGGTCAATTTCATCCAGTATGTCCCGTGTGAAGCCCCAGAAATTCATTGAGACGACGCTGTCCGCCGGGACGGGGACGAGGGTTTTGCCGCCGTCCGTGCTGTAGGCGGGGCCAGAGGGAGTCTTTACAACGTAAGTGCGCTCCACGATGCTGTCCAGCATCCCGCCGGAGGAGACGCAGACGCCGCGGGCCACCTTGCCGCTGTCGGTGAGCGTGTTGCCGAGGCGGTAACCGGCCATGCAGAAGCGCATCGGCCTCGCCGCGCTGTCCACCGAGCAGAGCTCGCTGTACACCTTGCGGAAGGCGTTTGGCCCGTAATAGTCATCTGCGTTTATCATGGCGAAGGGTCCGTCGAGCACCTCGCGGCAGCAGAGCAGGGCGTGAGCCGTGCCCCAGGGCTTTTTCCGCTCCGGCGGGACGGCAAACCCCTTGGGCAGGAACATGTCGTGCGTCTGATAGGCATAGATGGTCTCTATGCTGCGCGATACGCGCCTGCCGATCGCCTCTTCAAAGTCTGTGCGCATCCAGGGCGCGATGAGGAACACAACGCGCTTGAACCCGGCGCGCACGGCGTCATATATGGAATAGTCGATGATGATTTCCCCGTGCCTGCCCACGGGGTCTATCTGCTTGAGCGAGCCATAGCGGCTGCTCAGCCCAGCCGCGAGCACGACAAGAGTGGGTTCTGCCATGGCAAACACCTCCATGCCGATTCTACCAGAGATTGACGTGTTTGTCACCGTGATTGTTTCAAAAACTTTGACTTCTTTTGTCGTTTTTCCTCGGGTGTCAGCATCCAGTCGGAAAAGAGGAAATAGACGAGGTAAATGACCGAGCTGGTCGCCCATGTCAGGGGGTAAGCCCAGTATATGTACACAA
This sequence comes from Candidatus Scatomorpha intestinavium, assembly GCA_018712985.1. Taxonomy (GTDB): domain Bacteria; phylum Bacillota; class Clostridia; order Oscillospirales; family Oscillospiraceae; genus Scatomorpha; species Scatomorpha intestinavium. The sequence goes on along the minus strand of DVGA01000110.1, from coordinate 3,682 downwards.
TCTCCCCGAAGATGTGCATTACCACGCTTATGTAAGCGATTCTCAGCGCGCACCAGGTGGAGAGCATTATTATCATCGGCACAAAAGCCTTGCCAGCGCCGCGGCAAATGGCCGCCACAGTGTGCGAAAAGGCGAGCAGGAAGTAGAAGAGGCACTCTATGCGCGCCTGCCTCACGCCGTAGGCTATGACCTCCGGGCTGTCGTCGAACAATGCAATCAGATATGGTGCGGATATGTAATAGAGCAGGCCGATGATCTCCGCAAGAATCATCGCTGCGATTATGCCGAAGCGCGCGCCATTTTTGGCTCGGTCATACTGCTTAGCACCGAGATTCTGGCCGATAAATGTGGTCAGCGCCATGTTGAAGCTCGCGATAGGTATGAAAGCAAAGCCCTCTATCCTCGACTGCGAGCCGAAACCGGCGGTGGCAAACTTGGCGAAGGAATTTATCTGAGTCTGTACGAATACATTGGCGAGGCCGGTGACGGAGTTTTGGACGCCTGACGGGAGGCCGTACCGCAATATCTGTTTAAGCGTTTCCCAGTGGAAGCGGATCTTGCGGAAGGAGACGCTGTATATATGTCCCTTGCGGGTTAGGTGATAGAGGCAGAGCACGCAGCTCACGGCCTGGGAGACCGTGGTGGCAAAGGCGGCGGACCACACGCCCCAGCCGAAGCCGCCGACAAACAGCAAATCAAGCACGACGTTGGTCATCGACGAGATTATGAGGTATATCAGCGGACGGCGGCTGTCCCCCAGCGCATTCATGATGCCGGTGCAGATGTTGTAGAGCACCACGGCGATGGCGCCGAGGAAGTAGTAGCGGAAATACTCGATGGCCTCCGGCAGCACTTCGGGGTCCGTATCCATCCAGACGAGCAGCGTTGGCGTGAATGCAACGCCGGCCGCTGTAAGAACAAGGCCGCTCACAATGCCCATCGCGAGGTCCGTGTGTATGGCCCGCGAGACGCCGGGTTCATCCCCAGCGCCGAAGCAGTGGGAGATGACGACGCCCGCACCGAGCGCCGTGCCGTTGAAGAAGCTGATAAACAGGAAAATCAGCGAGCCGGAAGAGCTGACCGCCGCCAGCGCATCCGTGCCGAGGTACTGGCCGACGATGACCGAGTCCGCGGCATTGTAAAGCTGCTGGAAGACCTGGCTGAGAAATACGGGCATGGCAAATTGCACGATGAGCCTGTAGGGGTTACCCTCTGTCATGTTCAACGTGTTCGCCGAGTGTGCGTTATTCAAATTGTGGCGGTTATTTCCGATGTGCAAACTCATAGCCGGGCTATTATATACCTGCCGCATTAGTTTGTCAAAGGGTGTCGTGCCCTGCCCCGAGATATATTTCTTCGCAGCGCCTGAGAGCTGCATTCAGCCGGCCGCTGCGAAGTCCACATAGCCGCGGTCGGGCATCTCAGCATAAGCTGGGGCAGGAATGTCCCGCACATGCTGATTACGCAAGCGCGTGATACTATGTCCGTAAAAGAAGCCGTCGCGGGCCGGATAGGGGAAATATGCGCTGAGCGTGGAATGAAGTTTAACGAACTCGCCGTGATTTCCGGTGTGAAGCCCTCAACCGTATCAGTCGGCTTGATGAAAGGCTCGCCTGCCGTCACAATTTAGAAGCTCGGCGGTCTGGAAATGACGCTTGGCAAGTCCTCTACATGCCGCAATTCGACGCGCTCGAGCAGGAAATTGTTTAAGGCCGTTAAATTGGATATAGAAAAGCCCCCGGCCGCCTGCTGACGGCCGGGGGTTTTGTTCGGTGTGTGCTGATTACTCGCGCGGGGTCTTGATCTGGGCCTGGGCAGCAGCCATGCGGGCGATGGGCACGCGGTAGGGGCTGCAGGACACGTAGTCAAGGCCGGTGCGGTGGCAGAACTCGACGGAGCTGGGCTCGCCGCCGTGCTCGCCGCAGATGCCGAGGTGGATGTCGGGGCGGGTGGCGCGGCCGAGCTTGCAGGCCATGTCGACCAGCTTGCCGACGCCGACCTGGTCGAGACGCTCGAACGGGTCGTTGTCGAAGATCTGCTTCTCGTAGTAGCTGGGCAGGAAGCTGCCGGCGTCGTCACGGGAGAAGCCGAAGGTCATCTGGGTGAGGTCGTTGGTGCCGAAGCTGAAGAACTCGGCCTCCTTGGCGATCTCGTCGGCGGTGAGGGCCGCACGCGGGATCTCGATCATGGTGCCGACCAGGTACTTGAGGTCGCTGCCGCGCTCCTCCTTAACCTTCTCGGCGGTAGCCTTGACGATGCCGGAGACGTACTTGAGCTCCTTGAACTCGCAGGTCAGCGGGATCATGATCTCGGGCACGATGTCATAGCCGCACTCGGCCTTGACATTGATGGCGGCCTCAATGATAGCGCGGGTCTGCATCTCGGCGATCTCGGGGTACTTGACGGGCAGGCGTCAGCCGCGGAAGCCCATCATCGGGTTGTTCTCGTGCAGGCTCTCGATGGTGCCCTTGACGTACTCATAGGTGAGGCCCATGTCGTCGGCGAGGGCCTTGATGTCCTCTTCGGCGGTGGGCAGGAACTCGTGCAGGGGGGGATCCAGCAGACGGATGGTCACCGGGCGGCCTTCCATTGCCTTGAAGATGCCCTCGAAGTCGCTGCGCTGCATCGGGAGCAGCTTGGCAAGGGCGGCGGTGCGGTGCTCAAGATCGGTGGAGAGGATCATCTCACGCATGGCCGGGATACGGTCGGCGTCGAAGAACATGTGCTCGGTACGGGTGAGGCCGATGCCCTCAGCGCCCAGGCGCACGGCGTTGGCAGCGTCGCGCGGGGTGTCGGCATTGGTGCGGACCTTGAGCTTGCGGACGCTGTCCGCCCACTCCATAACGGTGGCGAAATCGCCGCTGATGGTGGCGTCGACGGTGGGGATGGCGCCGACATAGACGTTGCCGGTGTTGCCGTCGATGCTCATGACCTCGCCCTCGTTTACGCGGACATCGCCGATGGTGAGGTACTTCTCGTCCTCGTTGATGTGCAGCGCGCCGCAGCCGGCAACGCAGCAGGCGCCCATGCCGCGGGCGACAACAGCCGCGTGGCTGGTACGGCCGCCAGTGGCGGTCAGGATGCCCTGGGCGACGGCCATGCCCTCGATATCCTCGGGGCTGGTGAAGTTGCGGACGAGGAGGACGGGGCCGTTCTTGGCGTGCTCCTTGACTTCCTCGGCGGTGAAGTACACCGCGCCGCAGCCGGCGCCGGGGCTGGCGGGCAGGCCGGAGGCCACGGGGGTGGCAGCCTTCAGGGCAGCCTCGTCAAAGCGGGGGTGCAGCAGGGTGTTGATGGCGTTGGGGTCAATCTTCAGCAGGGCCTCTTCCTTGGTGCAGAGCCCTTCGCTGACCATGTCGACGGCGACCTTGAAGGCGGCCTGCGCGGTGCGCTTGCCGTTGCGGGTCTGGAGCATGTAGAGCTTGCCCTGCTCGATGGTGAACTCCATGTCCTGCATGTCCTTGTAGTGCTTTTCAAGGTTCTTGGCAACGGCGGCGAACTGGTCGTAGGCGGCCGGGTTGGTGGCATGGAGCTGGTCAATGGTCTGCGGGGTGCGGATGCCGGCCACGACGTCCTCGCCCTGGGCGTTCATCAGGAACTCGCCGTAGAGCTTGTTCTCGCCGGTGGCGGGGTCGCGGGAGAAGGCGACGCCGGTGCCGCAGTCGTCACCCATGTTGCCGAA
>DVGA01000017.1 GCA_018712985.1 Candidatus Scatomorpha intestinavium | reverse complement strand
GATCTCGTCTACGAGGGGGAGCTGTACGCCTTTTATCCCTCCACCGACCCCGAGGCCTATCTCGCCTCGGTTGAAAAGATCTCTGCACTGCCCGTCGGGCGCGTCCTGCCCGCCCACTTTTCGCTCGGCGTGGCGCCCGGGCTAATAACCGAAATACGCGACGCCCTGCGGGGCCTCGCCGCGTCCGGCGAGCTCCGGCACGGCACGGGCCTGCACGACTTCGGCCGCTGGTCGATAAAGCTCTGAGCCCGGATGTAAGGAGGGCAGAACATGCCTCAGCACGTAACAGTATCGGACTACAGCCCCGAGTGGCCGCTCGAATATGAGCGCGAGGCCGCCGCGCTCGCGCGCGTATTCGGCGGCAATCTCGCCGCGATACACCACATCGGCAGCACCGCGGTGCCCGGCCTCGCGGCGAAGCCCATAATCGACATCATGCCGGTGGTGTACAGCCTCGAGGCGGTGGACGCCCTGAAAGCCGGATTCGAGGCGCTCGGCTATGAATACCTCGGCGAGTTCGGCATCCCCGGGCGGCGCTACATGCGCCGGGGCGGGGACGAGCGGACGCACCAGGTACACGTCTTTTCAGTCCTTGACACGGCCAATATAACCCGCCACCTCGCCTTCCGGGATTACCTCTGCGCGCACCCGGACGTGTGCGCGGAATACGCCGCGCTCAAGCGCGCCCTCGCCGGAAAATATCCCTTTGACATCGGAGCCTATTGCGACGGCAAGGAGGAGTTCGTGAAAAAGCACGAAGCCGCCGCGCTCGCCTGGGCCGGAGGAGGTCATGAATGAATTACACCGTAATAGATATGGACGCCTGGCCGCGCCGTGAGCGCTACGAGCACTACATGCGCGCCGTCCCATGCACTTACAGCATGACCGTAAAACTGGACATCACCAGCCTGCGCCGCCGTGGGCTCAGGATCTATCCGGCCATGCTGCACCTGATCACCGGCGAAGTGAACCGGCACGAGCAGTTCCGCATGGCACTGCGCGAAAGCGGCGAGCTGGTGCTCTATGAGCGCATGGAGCCCTGCTATACGGTGTTCCACAAGGAGACCGGCACCTTCTCCAACCTCTGGACGGAGTACTGCGAGGACTATCCGCTGTTTCTCGGGCGCTACGAGGAGGACCTGCGGCGCTATGGGCAGAGCGAGGCGTTTATGGCCAAGCCGGGCCTTCCGGAAAACAGCTTCACCGTCTCCATGCTCCCCTGGGCGAGCTTTGAGGGCTTTAACCTGAACACGACGGACTTCACATACCTCATACCCATATTCACAATGGGCAGGTTTTACACGGAGGGCGGGCGCATCCGCCTTCCGCTCGCCGTACAGGTGCACCACGCCGTCTGCGACGGATATCACACCTGCCTTTTCATTGACGGCCTGCAAAACGCCATAGATTCGCTTTGAGCTCAGGGAGGCTGACATGGAATACATAATTGACGACAGGGAAATGTGCGTGCAGGAGTTTTTGTCCCTCGCATGCAGCGTCTGGCCCGGGGACTATGACGCCGCGGCGGCGGAGAGGGCCATCGCCCGGACGCTCAACATCACTGCCCGGGAAAACGGTTGCCTTATAGGCTGCCTGCGCATACTTACGGACGGCTGTTTCTTCGGCACCATAACCGAGCTGCTCGTGCGGCCGGAATATCAGGGCCGCGGCGTAGGAAGCCGTCTGCTGCGCCTCGCCGCGGAGCACACGCCCACCATGCTCTATTTCGGCGCTCAGCCGGGAGTGGAGGGCTTTTACGAAAAGAACGGCTTAAAGAAGAGCCTGCAGTCGTACATGATCGAAAAGCCCGGGACATAAGGAAGCGGGGCGGATCTTTCCGCCCCGCTTTTTGCGCGTTTCCGGCCCGCCCTGGGTGGGCGGGGAAGCGCCGTATTCGATTTTGCCGCGCAGGGAACGGCGAAGATCATTCCTCCTGCGGCGCGTCCGGGCGGTTGAGCCCGGCGCGCAGCTTTTTCAATATCACAATGGACATTACGCCCGCCAGCACGCTCGTGAGCGGGAAATTCATCCAGATACCCGTGAGCCCCAGCGGATAGAGCGCAGCGATAAGCAGCACCGGGAAGACGAGCGCCGTCGAGACGGATATGAGCGAGGCCGGAAGCGCCTTTTCTATCGCAAGCATATAGCTCTGCGTGGCGAACGAAAACCAGCGCGTTATATACGTCAGCGCGAAAATGCGCAGGGCAGTCACGCTCATCTCCATGACCTCCGGCGCGGGGTCGGAGACGAAAAGCCGCGTTATCAGCCCCGGAATGAGCGCCACGAGGACCGTCGAGCCGAGCGACACCACCGCGCTGGCCGTAAAGCAGCATTTCTCTATCGCCCTCACGCGCGAGAAGGCGCGCGCTCCCCAGTTATAGCCCACGGCGGGCTGCAGCGAGTCGCACATGCCGTAGAGCAGCGGCTGTATGAAGCCGTCCGCGAACATGAGTATGCCATAGACCGAGACTGCCGTCTCGCCGCCGAGCCGCACGAGGATCGCGTTCATTATGATGCTCGTGATGCGCCCGGCGATGTTGTTCAGGAAGTTTGGGCTGCCGCAGGAGACGATCTGCCGCGTCATTGCCATAGAAAAGCGCGGCTTTGTGAAGCTCAGCAGGGCCCAGCCCCTCAGGAACGGCACAAAGGCGATGAGCACACAGATGAGCATCCCGAGGCTGGTCGCCAGCGCGGCGCCCCAGATGCCGAAATTGAACACGCCGAGGAAGAGGAATTCCAGCACCGCGGAGAGCGCGCTCATTAGTATGTTCAGCCACATGCTCCCGCGGATGTAGCCGCAGATGCGCAGGTAGTTGTCCACGGCGAAGATGATCGTCGTCACCGGCGAGCAGAGCGCGTAGACGCGCATGTACTGCACGGCGAGGGCGGCAAACTCGCCCTCCGCCCCCATCAGGGCCATCAGCGCCGGGGCGAAGGCATAAAGCAGCGCGCCGACCGCGGTACCGGCAATTATTATCATGATGCAGGCGCAGGTAAAGATGTTGTTCGCTTCCCGCTTTTCCCCCTTGCCGAGGTTGACGGAGATCGGCACGGCCGAGCCGACGCCGATGAGATCAGCCAGCGCGAAGTTGATGATAACGAAGGGCATGGCGAGGTTCAGTGCGGCGAAGGCCGTCTCGCCGAGGTACTGCCCCACGAAAACGCCGTCCAGCATCTGATAAAGGGCGGAGGCCAGCATACTCACCGCGCCGGGCAGCGCGGCAATAAAAAAGAGCCTCAGCGGAGGCGTCTTGGCAAAAAGCTCGCGGGAGTCCATCAGGCCTCACCTCCCAATACCCGGCGCTTCAGCTCGCCGCCGAGGGCGCTCTCAAAGCGCTCCATCGCGTCCACGAACCCCGCGCCGAATTCCTCTATCGTGCTCTCCATCGCCGAGTTCTCGGCGGCTATCACGTCCACGAGCACCATATCGATATACTCCCGCCCGGCAGGCGTGAGCTCCATGAGCTTTTCCCGGCCGCCGCTCAGGGTGATATACCCCTCCGCCACGCAGCCGCGCACCACGGTGTTCAGCGTGGTCTTGGGGATGAGCAGCGTTTCGCATATCTGCTTTTGCGAATGCGGCTTCCCGTCGGCGAGGTCATAGAGCAGTATGAATTTGCTACCGGACATGCCCAGCTTTTTCGAAACTATGTAGTACCAGCCGTCTATCCTGTTTGAGCAGGCGTAGAGCCTGTCCACATATTCGCCTATCTTATCCATAATTCCTCCAGACAACAGTACGGATTCGTACCAAAGCGGCAATAGCCAGTATAGTACGAATCCGTATCAATGTCAAGAGCTGTTTGTGCCGCGCTCAGGCCGCCTGTTCCCCGGCCTCGTAGAGGCTCAGCTCCTCCCCGTCCGTCCAGACGGTCACCGTGCCGTCGAGGTCCGTGCGCAGGAGCTCTATCCCGCGCACGGCGAGCAGGTCCACCACCTCGTCGTGCGGGTGGCCGTAGCTGTTGTCGAGCCCGCAGGAGGCCACGGCGATTTCCGGCGTGGTGAGGTCGAGTATCTCCTCGTCCGTGGAGGTGCTGCTGCCGTGGTGGCCGAGCTTGAGCACGTCGCAGTCGAGGTCGTAGCCGCCGACGTACGCGCAGTCGGCTATCGTGCCGTCCGAGGCGTCCCCCGGGAAGAGGAAGGAGCGCGAGCCGTAGTCCACGCGGATTATCAGGCTCGAGTCGTTCAAATCGTCGCCCCAGTCGCCCACAGGGCCGACGAAGCTCACCGTCGCCCCGCCGAGGGTGAAGGTGCTGCCGATGGTCGGCACGGTTATGTACAGCCCGCGCTCCGCCGCGGCGTCCTCGAAATAGGTGAACGCGCCCGAGGAATCAAATTCCGTGTACGGCGCGAACAGCGTCCCTATCGGGAAGGCATCCACCACGTCGTCCATGCCGCCGCAGTGGTCGTCGTGCGCGTGGGTGACGGCGGCGTACACAAGGCTGTCCACGCCCGAGGCCGTGAGGTAGTCCACAACGGTCTGCCCCTCCTCCGGCACCCCGGCGTCTATGAGCATGGCCTCCCCGTTGCAGACGATGAGCGTGGCGTCCCCCTGCCCCACGTCTATGTACGAGACGGCCAGCCCCTCCTCCGGCAGCTCCGCTATCACGGAGACGGGCACGTCCCCGCCGAATATCCCGCCGAGCAGGGAGCCGAGGCCGAGCGGCTCCGCCAGATAGACTATCAGCACGAGCGCGGCAAAGCCGAGCGCGCCCAAAACCCCGCCGCGCCGCTTCCCGGCCCGGCTGTTTCTCCTCTGTGCCATCAAAAACCTCCATTATTGCAGAAAACGGGGCGTAACGCCCCGTTTCCGACTATGTTTACGAAAAACTCACGCGCCGCGCGCATCGTCCGGTATCTCTATGGCGTCTATGCCGTTGAAGTCGGAGAGCGTCACCGACACGCTCGCCTCGCCTATCTCCCAGCTCATGGCATCCCCGGCGCCGACGGCGGCGAGCGTTGCCTCCATCATCTCGCGCATCAGGTCTGTCATGTCTATGTCATAGCGCACGGGCAGGCCCGTCTCGTTGTCGAGATATATCGAGAGGCCCATGCCGGAGGTGAGTCCCTCCGTGCTATCCTCGCTGACGCCGAGGCCTTCTACCATGCTGTACGCCCCGGAGCGCTCGAGCGCCTCCGCGAGCATGTCCGCGGGTATCTCCCCGTCGTAGCGCGAGGCCGTCGCGCCGCGGACCTCTTCCTCGCCCACCTTTTCAAAGGCGGAGGCGCACTGGAGATAGAACTCCACGCCGTCCACGGCGG
>DVGA01000109.1 GCA_018712985.1 Candidatus Scatomorpha intestinavium | reverse complement strand
GCATTATAGCGTCCTCCTCCGCGGAGGAGGACGCTATAATGCTGCGGGCAGTTTGCCGATTGATGCTTGATTATACGACAGATTCGTGGTATATTGTTGATAAACAATATTCTCTGCCGCGGCGGAGGTCTTTTGGAGGTCAATATGTGGGCTTATGACAGCGTGTTCTATCACATATATCCGCTTGGGCTCTGCGGCGCGCCGGCGGAGAACGACGGCGCGCCCACCCACCGCATACTCCGGCTGAAGGACTGGGCGGGGCATATCGCACGCCTCGGGGCGAAGGGCGTCTATCTCGGCCCGGTGTTCGAGAGCGACGCGCACGGATATGACACGCGCGACTACCTGCGCGTGGACTGCCGCCTCGGGACGAACGAGGATCTTGCCGAGGTGTGCCGCGCGTTCCGTGAGGCTGGGCTGCGCGTTATATTCGACGGCGTTTTCAACCACGTCGGACGCGGCTTCTGGGCCTTCCGCGACGTGCGGGAGCGGAAATGGGACTCCCGCTATAAGGACTGGTTCCACATAGATTTCGGCGGGAATTCGGGCTATAACGACGGCTTCTGGTACGAGGGCTGGGAGGGCCACTACGAGCTGGTAAAGCTCAACCTGCGTAACCCGGAGGTCGTGGACTACATACTCGGTGCCGTGCGCCAATGGCGCGGGGAATTCGGAATAGACGGGCTCCGGCTCGACGTGGCCTATTGCCTCGACAAGGATTTCCTGCGCAGGCTGCGTGGGCTCGCCTCGGAGCTCTCGCCGGAGTTTTTCCTGCTCGGCGAGACGCTGCACGGCGACTACAACCAGTGGGTAAACGGCGATATGCTGCACAGCTGCACGAATTACGAGTGCTACAAGGGGCTGTACTCCAGCCTGAACGACATGAATCTCTTCGAGATCGGACACAGCCTGAAGCGGCAGTTTGGGCCGGAAAACTGGACGCTCTATAAGGGCAAGCACCTCTTTTCCTTCGTGGACAACCACGATGTGACGCGCGCGGCGAGCATACTGAAAAATCCCGAGCACCTGCCGGTGCTGTACGGCCTGCTGTTCGCCATGCCGGGCATACCCTGCGTCTACTACGGCAGCGAGTGGGGCATGAAGGGCGAAAAGCGCGAGGGCGACCGGGCGCTGCGCCCGGAAATCGAGCGCCCGGAGTGGAACGGCCTGACGGACACGATAGCCGCCATGGCCCGCGCGCGGAACTCAAGCGCCGCATTGCGAAACGGCGACTACACCGAAGTGCTGCTCACAAACAGGCAGTATGTTTTCCAGCGCCGCCTCGGCGATGAGCGAGTGCTCTGCGCCTTCAACGCGGATTCGCAGCCGTACACGGCGCACTTCAACGCCGGCTGCGGCCGCGCCGTGGACCTGATAACGGGGGAGGAGCACGACTTCGGCGGCGGGAGCGAGCTCGCGCCGTACAGCACGGCGTTCTGGCTCTGCGAGAGGTAGACTTTCAGCCGCGGCCGCATAAATCTACAAAACCTTAAAAGTCCGTTAATACCACGGAAACATTGCTCCCCTATAATGCAGGCGTACCGGGAAACCGGGGACAATCAATAAACCTAATTATAATTACAGAGGAGAATGTTATCATGTCGAAGGTTATTTCCGTTGTCGGCGCCGCCGCCGTTATTGCTCTTGGCGTTTTCGGAGTCAGGAAGCTGGTAAAGGGCCGCACCGCCTGAGCGTGAGGACGCAATCCACCGCCGGTCATATACGGTGCTTCGCCGTGCATACGCAACGCCCCCTTAACTCGCCGTTCCGCTGAGTTTAAGGGGGCGTTTATTATTCTTTGCCGAAGAACTCCTCCAGCCGGGACAGGCCGGCGCGCGATTCCACATAGTTTTCCACATAGCCGCAGCCGGAGCAGACATACCTCGTCACCGGGACGCGCTCTACGGTGAGCAGCTTGGTCATGCTTATGCTGTTTGCGAGGTAGCGGTGCGCGTTGTCCGGTACCCGGATGATGCGTTTGCAGCCGCATTTGGGGCAGGTTGAGGTACTTTTCATATTGTTTGCCTGGCGGCTCAGAACTCCTTTTTCTTATATATGCCCACGCTGACGGCCGCGCTGGCGGCGAGCAGCACAAGAGCGGCTATGGGCATGGCGATGAACGCGGTGTTCAGGTCGAGCTCTAAATTGAACCTGTCCAAAACGAAGCCGAAGACGAGGAAGCCGATAACAAACACCGCCATCATGACGAGCCGCGCCTTCTCCGGCCCGTACTTGTACACGAGCGGGAGCAGCAGGCTCACGAGCACGACCGCAACGCAGAAGCATGCCGCGCAGGTGGCCAGCGCCTCGTTTATCGCCGAGCGGTCGATTATAACGCAGGCCGCAAAGCCTATTAAAGCCATGATGAACGCACAGAGCAGCGAAAAGACGTACTGGCTCAGCGCCATAACCGTGCGCGAGAGCGGCATGGTCATGGCGTAGCGCTCAAAGCCGCACTTGTCGTCGGCTGTGACGCTCGTGAGCGGCAGGAGAATGGCGTACACTACGCTGAGAGCAGCGAAGAACGAACCACTGCCGTTCACAACGCTGATTATGAACCAGACGGCGAGAACGAGCAGTATTGCCTTCCCCTGCGCCTTGATGTTCAGGAAATCCTTTATAAGCAGCGCCTTCATTTCGCGTCCCCCTTGATATAATAGAGCATGATGTCCTCGATGCTCGCGCGCTCGTGCGTCAGGCGCTCGCCCGCTGCGCGCTCCACGAGGGCCTCGCAGCCGAACGCGCTGCGCCGCACGCCCACAACGGCGTCCTGGTCGAGCGCGGCGATCTCGCGCTCGGAGCCCTTGGCGATCACGTATTTTTCAAGCAGCTCGTCCTTCTCCTCGCTGAAAATAACGCGCCCGGTGTGGATAAACGTGATGTAGTCGCAGGCCTTTTCAAGGTCGGAGAGGATGTGCGAGCTTATGAGCACGCTGTTTCGCTCGTCCTGGATGAAATCCAGCAGGATGTCCAGCAGCTCGTCGCGCGCCACCGGGTCGAGGCCGCTTGTGGGCTCGTCGAGGATGAGCAGCTCCGCGCCGTGGCTCAGCGCGGCGGCGATGGAGAGCTTCATCTTCATGCCGCGGGAGTAGTCCTTTATCTTCTGGCGCTCGGGCAGGGCGAATTTCAGCCCGAGCGAGTCGAATTTGGCGGCGTTGAAGCGCCTATAGGCCGCGGCGAGCAGCCTGCGCACGTCCCGGAGGTTCATTGTCTCCGGAAATGGGCAGTCGTCGAACACGACGCCGACGCGCTCGCGGAGCTCGCGCGAAGCGCCCTCCGGGTCCTCGCCGAGGACGGACACCTCCCCGCCGTCGCGCCGGGCAAGGCCGAGCAGCAGGCGGATTGTGGTGCTCTTCCCGGCGCCGTTTTCGCCTATCAGGCCCATTATGCAGCCGGACGGCAAGACAAAGCTGACGCCGTCCAGCTTGAAGGCGCGGTAGCGCTTGGTGAGCGAGCGCACTTCTATTGCGTTTTGCATTTTATCAGTCTCCCTCGTAGACGAGGCGGAGCATCTCCTCAAGCTCCTCAAGGCTCAGCCCGCAGTCCGCCGCCAGGCGGCACGACTGCGCAAGCAGCTCCTCGAGCTGCCTGAGGTGCTCCTCCTTTATAAGTTCAAGGTTTTTGCCGGCGACAAAGCTGCCCCTGCCGGGCTGGGTGACGATGAAGCCCTCGCGCTCGAGCTCCTCGTAGGCCCGCTTTGTCGTTATAACGCTTATGCGCAGCTCCTTTGCAAGGAGCCGGATGGACGGAAGGGCGTCCCCCTCCGCCATCTCGCCGGAGATGATCTTGCCCTTTATCTGCGAGACTATCTGCTCGTAGATGGGCGAGCCCGACGAGTTGCTTATGATAATATCCATGGCTATCACCCTATATAGTGTGTATATTCATTATACACAGTAGACACAGTTTGTCAATAGGTCCGGCGAAAAAATCGCGCGCAATATTTTCCGCGCCCCTGCAAAGCAAAATTGCCGCCCGGAGGGCGGCAATTTCATCCAGCTTTGAAATTTACAGATGTGGGAACTCCCGGAGCACGGCGTCTGAGCGGCGCAGGGCGAGGGTGAGCACAGTCGAGGCGGCGATGCCGAGGGCGGACTGCACGAGGTTTGAAGGTATCCCGGCCGCGGCGCCGATAAGGCTGCCGGCGAGCAGGGCGTCATACAGCCAGTAGCCGGCGACCATTATGGCCTCGGCCGCCAGCGCCGCGACGGGGAGGGCTGCTGCGCGCTTTTTCATAAGCAGGTATATCCAGGCCGCGCAGGCGGCCATGAGGGCCTTTATCACGAGCGTGCCGGGGACATAGGCGGTGTACCCAGAAAAGAGGTCCGCGAGCGCGCTGCCGAGCCCGCTTGCCGCCGCGCCCCAGGCCGGGCCGAGCAGGTAGGCAGAAAGGATAACCACCGTGTCGCCGAGGTTCATGTATCCGCCTGTGGGGGAGGGGATGCGTATGACCATTGTGGCCACGCAGCACAGCGCGGCGAGCAGAGAGGCCATTACAAGCGTTTTTGTGTTCAGATGGGGAGTGTTCTGCATATCCGGCGCCTCCTTTTGTTTACGGCTTGCATTTTACGCCGTTTATGGTATTATTGAAATAGCCAATTTCTTATTTTTTAATAATACCAGAGGTGCAGCATGCTGACCTACGACCTGAGCGCGCGTGGCGCGCTGCCGATGTACGAATATCTGGCTGCGAGGATAAGGGAGGATGTGCTCTCCGGCGCGCTGCCGGCGGGGGAAAAGCTGCCCTCGCGCCGCGCGCTTTCAGAGCACCTCGGCGTCTCTGTGATAACGGTGGAGGCGGCCTACGCCCAGCTTGAGGCGGAGGGCTGTGTCGTGGCCCGCCCGAGGCGGGGCTACTTCGTAGCCGAGGCGGCTGAAGGGCAGCGCTCCCGCCGCGCGGCGCCAAAGCCGCGGCAGGCGCGCGAGGGCGCGCGCTGGCGGCTCGACCTGCGCGGCAGCATGGTGGACCCCTCCAGCTTCCCGGCTGCGGCCTGGGCGCGCCTGACGCGCCAGACGCTAAGGCAGGATTCCCGCGCGCTGCTGAGCGCCGTCCCGCACGAGGGATTGCCGGAGCTCCGTCAGGCGATAGCGGACTACCTCGCGGGCTACAAGGGCATGGACGTGCCGCCGGAGCGCATAGTAATAGGCGCGGGAGCGGAGTTCATGTATATAATGCTCGCGCAGCTCCTCGGTCCGGGCGCGCGCATAGCGGTCGAGGACCCGGGGTATCCGAAAATCCGGCAGGTCTATTCGCGCTCCGGGGCGAAGTGCCTGCCGCTGGCGCTCTCGTCCTCGGGCATAGAGCCGTCGGCGCTCTATGATAGCGGGGCGCGGGCCGTGCATATATCGCCCTCGCACCAGTTCCCCACCGGGCTGATCACCCCGGTGCCGCGCAGGCAGGCGCTGCTGCGCTGGGCGGGGGAGGCCGGCGGGTATATAATAGAGGACGACTATGACAGCGAGCTGCGCTTCACAGGCAAGCCGCTGCCCACGCTGCAGAGCATAGACGGCGCGGGGCGGGTGATATATATGAACACCTTCTCACAGACGATTTCCCCCTCGATGCGCCTGGCGTACATGGCGCTGCCGGAGGAGCTCATGGAGCGATGGCGGCGAGAGCTCGGCTTTTACTCCTGCGCCGTGCCGGCGCTTGAGCAGCAGGTGCTCGCGCGCTTCCTCGCGGGAGGGGAGTATGAGCGCCATCTCTCGCGCATGAGGAAGGAGTACAGGGCCCGAAGGGCGGAGGTGCTCTCCGCCTTCCGCTCGGCCCCGTTCGCGGACAGGATAGAGATAGTCGAGCGCGGCGCGGGGCTGCACTTCCTGCTCAGGCTGGACACACAGATGACCGACGCGGAGCTCAGGAGCCGGGCGGAGGGCCTCGGCGTAAGGCTCGGCTTCCTTTCGGACTACTGCGCCGAGCCGCGGGAGGAATCCGGGCACACGCTCGTTATCAGCTACGCGGGCCTCGGCAGCGGGAAGCTGGACGAGGCCGTGGGCCTTTTGTCGGAAGTGTTCGGCGTCAGATGACGCCGCGGGGCTTTACAGGACGGCCCGGATGGTGTATAATACCTCGCCACGAATACTCTGAAACGGGGTTTTGCCATGAAAGACTCTATGAAGGATGTAATCATTTCAATCAAGGGTACGCAGAGCCTGCCACAGGGGGAGAGCGACGCCGTGGAGCTTGTGACGGAGGGCAAGTACTCCTTCCGGGACGGGCACGGCGAGCTCAGCTACATGGAGAGCGAGCTCACCGGCATGAAGGGGACGAGGACGTCGTTCATATTTACGCCCGAGCAGGTGGTGCTCTCCCGCGAGGGGACGCTCACCAGCCGCATGGTTTTCAGGGAGGGCAGCAAGAACACCTTCCTCTACGACACGCCTTACGGCTCGGCCACGATGGGGCTTGACACGCACCGTATAAGCTCAACGCTCGGCCCGCGCGGCGGCGACATGGAGATCGATTATGTTGTGGACTTCGACCACGCGGTCGTGGGGCGCAACAAGTTCAGAATAAACGTAAGGGAGCAGAAAGGCGGGGCTGAAGCAAATGCCTGATTTGATAGACGCAGCAAAAAAGAGCATAGAGAAGCTGCTTGAGGAGAGCTACCTCCGCGCCGCGGAGAAGGGTCAGCTTCCCACCGGCGCGGCGCTGCAGGGCACCGTGGAGGTGCCTAAGGACGCGAACAACGGCGACTTCGCCGCAAACCACGCCATGTCCGGCGCCAGGGCGCTGCGCATGGCCCCGCGCAGGATAGCGGACGCGCTGGTGGAAAACCTTGAGCTCGAGGGGAGCTGGTTTGCCTCGGCGGAGGCGGCCGGGCCGGGATTTATCAATTTCCGCCTCGCCCCAACGTGGTATGCGGACGTGCTCGCCGCCGTGCAGGCGGCCGGCGCGGACTACGGCCGCTCGGACGAGCTGTCCGGCCAGCGCATAATGGTCGAGTTCGTCTCCGCGAACCCGACCGGGCCCATGCACATGGGCAACGCCCGCGGCGGCGTGCTCGGCGACACGCTCGCCTCCGTGCTCGACCGCGCGGGGGCGGACGTCTGGCGCGAGTTCTATGTGAACGACGCGGGCAACCAGATAGAGAAGTTCGCCACGAGCATCGACGCGCGCTACGCCCAGCTCATCCTCGGTGAGGACGCCGTTGAATTCCCGGAGGACGGCTATCACGGCGACGACATACGCGACATCGCCGCGCGCTTCCGCGCTGAAAAGGGCGACGGCTGGCTGGAAAAGCCCGTTGAGGAGCGGCACGCGGAAATGGCGCGCTTCGGCCTGGACATAAACCTGCCCAAAATGAAGTCCGACCTCGCCCGCTATGGGATACAGTACGACGAGTGGTTTTTCGAGTCCTCGCTGCACAAGAGCGGCTATGTGGCCGCCACGGTGGACGAGCTCACCGCCCGCGGCTGGACCTATGAGAGCGACGGCGCGCTCTGGCTCGCCACCTCCCGCATAATGGGCGAGGAGCTCCGCCGCGCGGGGAAGAGCGAGGAGGACATTGAAAAGCTCGCGCTCAAGGACGATGTCCTGCGCCGCGCGAACGGGATATACACCTATTTCGCCGCGGACATAGCCTATCACCGCAACAAGTTCGCCGTGAGGGGCTTTGACCGGGTGATAAACATATGGGGCGCCGACCACCACGGCCACGTGGCAAGGCTGAAGGGCGCGCTGGACGCGCTCGGGATCAACCCGGAGAAGCTGGACATAGTCCTGATGCAGCTTGTAAAGCTCATGCGCGACGGCGAGGTCGTGCGCATGTCCAAGCGCACGGGCAAGGCCATTTCCCTCGGCGACCTGCTCGACGAAATACCAGTCGACGCCGCGCGCTGGTTCTTCAACGCGAGGCCGGAGACGCAGATGGACTTCGACCTCGGCCTCGCCGTCCGTCAGGACAGCGAGAACCCGGTGTACTACGTGCAGTACGCCCACGCGCGCATCTGCTCCATCCTCCGCAACCTCGCGGATGAGGGCTACAGCGTGCCGCAGGCCGGCGAGGCGGACATCGCTCTGCTCTCCACGCCGCAGGAGCACGAGGTGATACAGCAGCTTGCGGAGCTGCCGGAGGAGATACTCCGCGCGGCGCACAGCCTGGACCCGAGCCGGATCAACCGCTATGTCACCGAGCTTTCGGC
>DVGA01000108.1 GCA_018712985.1 Candidatus Scatomorpha intestinavium | reverse complement strand
CCCGTGTCCGCGCCGCCGTCGAAAATGCTGAACACGGTCTCGTCCCACACCACCGGCAGGCCTATCCACGGCGCTTCGCGCACGGCGGTGAAGTCCACCTGCCCCGCCATTGCGCCGACGGCGTAGCTGACTATGACGCCGAGGAGTATGGGTATTATCTTCACCATGCCCCGGCCCCAGATGTTGCAGACTATCACCACGAGTATTGCAACCATGGCCACCGGCCAGCTTGCCTGGCAGTTGTTCACCGCGCTCGAGGAGAGCGACAGGCCGATGGAGATAATGATCGGCCCGGTGACTATCGGCGGGAAGAAGCGCATGACCTTCCTGACGCCGAAGGCCTTGAAGAGCGCCGCGAGGACGAGGTATACAAGCCCCGCGCAGACCACGCCGAAGCAGGCGTAGGGCAGCATCTCCGTGTTCGGCACGGTCAGGTTGCCAGCCGCGTCCGGCAGCATGGGCGCGATCGCCGCATAGCCGCCGATGAAGGCGAAGCTCGAGCCAAGGAAGGCAGGCACCTTCCCCTTCGCCAGCAGGTGGAAGAGCAGCGTCCCCAGCCCGGCGAACAGCAGCGTCACACTCACCGAAAGGCCCGTGAGCGTCGGCACCAGCACGGTCGCGCCGAACATGGCGAACATGTGCTGGAAACCGAGGACGAGCATCCTCGGCGCGCCGAGCTGCCGCGCGTCGTAAATCGGTTCGTTGCCTATCGATTTTCTGTTCATCTCAATTTCCCTCTCTCTGTAGTGAATTAATTGAGTTTTCGCTATTCGGTTATATACACGCCGGTCTCGCCGTCGTACTCCGGCAGGCGCACCTCCACGGTCTCCGAGCGCGAGGTGGGTATGTTCTTGCCGACGAAATCCGGCCTTATCGGCAGCTCGCGGTGGCCGCGGTCCACCAGCACGGCCAGGCGTATCGCCCTCGGCCGGCCGCAGTCGAGCACGGCGTCTATCGCCGCGCGGGCCGTCCTGCCCGTGTATATCACGTCGTCCACTATCACGGCCACCCTGCCGTCCACGTCGAAGGGCAGCGCGGCCGGGCGGACTATCGGGCTGTCCGCCACGGGCTTCAGGTCGTCCCGGTAGAGGGAGATGTCTACGCTCCCACAGGGCACCCGCTCGCCCTCTATCCGCTCTATGTTCTCCGCCAGGCGGCGCGCGAGCGGCTCGCCGCGGCGCTTTATGCCCACCAGGCACAGCCCGGCGGCCCCGCCGTTTTTCTCCGTTATCTCATGCGCGAGGCGCATGAGCGCGCGGCCGAGCGCGGCGGAGTCCATTATTTTTGCCTTTATGCGCACAAAAAATCCCGCCTTCCGGCGGGCGCAGCCGTCCCGGAGCGCGCAATGCGCCCCCGGCGGTCAAGCTGCCTTGCCGGCGTCTCTGCACCCGCTTAAAAGAGCTTCTGGACTATTATACCTCCATCTGTGGAAAAAGCAACGCTCAAAGCGTTCAAATTACGTTCATTTTTCTTTAATGCGCCTCTAATATTCCGCTGTTATGCTTAGCGCATACCTCTCAAATCGTAGCGTTTCCCCTCCATTCCGCCGCCCGCACCCCCAGGGCGGCGGAAATTTTTAATTTTTATTTTTAGTTTTAACGTTACTTTAATATTCGCGCGCTATACTGCGGCCATAACAGGAAAGGAGCTGTTCAACATGACAGAAAATATAATCATCTCCCCCGCCGCGGCCCGCGCCGCCGCCCTCGCCGGAGCCGGCCTCAATGCCGCCGAATTCACGTCCCACGCGCTCGAGAGTGCCTTCGGCCGGACGGTATATACGTTCGAATTCGAAACCGGTGAGCTCATATACACCGCCTGCGTGGACGCAAGCAGCGGCGAGTGCGTGGGGCTCGACCAGCGCCCGCGCCCGGAGCCGCCCTGCCGGGCGGAGTTCACGGTCCTCCCCGCCGCGCGGATGCGCCGCGACGCATAAAACCGCGATACGGATCAAAAAACCGCCCCGGGTAAATCCCGGGGCGGTTTTCCGCAATTTCGCTTCGCGCTTCTCAGGCGAGTGCGGCGGTGATGATGGACATCTGATAGACCTCCTCGGCGTTGCAGCCGCGGGAGAGGTCGTTGATG
Source organism: Candidatus Scatomorpha intestinavium (assembly GCA_018712985.1). Classification (GTDB taxonomy): domain Bacteria; phylum Bacillota; class Clostridia; order Oscillospirales; family Oscillospiraceae; genus Scatomorpha; species Scatomorpha intestinavium. Next base: position 3,718 of record DVGA01000108.1, on the reverse strand, counting down.
GGGGCGTTGAGGCCGGTGAGGATGGGGCCGTAGGCGTCGAAGCCGCCGAGGCGCTGGGCTATCTTGTAGCCGATGTTGCCGGACTGGATCTCCGGGAAGATGAAGGTGTTGGCATAGCCGGCAACCTTGCTGCCCGGGAACTTGAGCTGCCCGACGGTGGGGGACACGGCGGCGTCGAACTGCATCTCGCCGTCGATGTCGAACTCGGGGGCCATCGCCTTGGCCTTGGCGCAGGCCTCGCGCGCGAGGTCGACGGCCGGGCCCTTGCCGCTGCCCTTGGTGGAATAGCTCAGGAAGGCCACCTTCGGCTCGATGCCGAATATCTTGGCCACGCGGGCGCACTCCACGCCGGTCTCGGCCAGCTTGTCCGCCGCGGAGAGGGTGACGTTGCCGTCCTTGTCCACGGTGTCCTCATAGCTGATGTTGATGGCGCAGTCGCCCATGGCGAGCATCTCATCGCCGCGGACCATGATGAACACGCTGCTCACGAGGTGGCTGCCCGGCTTGGTCTTGACGAGCTGCAGCGCGGGGCGCACGGTGTCCGCGGTGGAGTAGGTCGCGCCGCCCAGCAGGGCGTCCGCCTTGCCCATCTTGACGAGCATCGTGCCGAAGTAGTTGCTCTTCTTCAGCGCGGCGGCGCAGTCCTCGGCGCTCATCTTGCCCTTGCGGAGCTTGACCATCTCCTCGACCATGGCGTCGAACTCGGGATAGGTCTCCGGGTCGATTATCTCGAGGCCCTCGATGTCGAAGCCGCCCTTCGCAGCCGCGGCCTTTACGTCGTCTACGTTGCCGACCAGCACGGGGGTGAGGAAGCCGCCGGCTTTCAGCCGCGCCGCGCTCTCGAGTATGCGCGCGTCCGTGCCCTCGGTGTAGACTATCTTGCGGGGGTTCTTTTTCAGTATTTCAACAAGGTTTTCAAACATGTTTAAGCCGCCTCCGTGTAGTTTTGGGATTTTCCTCATGTATTCTATCACCTATCGGCCTGCTTTGCAAGAGCGCGCTCGCCTCGCGGCGGCTTATTCGCCCGAAGAGCTCAGTCCCACTTCCCGGAATCGTCCAGCAGCGGCGAAGCGCGGTAGAGGAAGGTTATTATCTCCGCCCGCGTGCAGGCGAGGTCCGGCGAAAAGGCCGAGGGCGAGGTGCCGGTCGTGATGCCCTCCTCCACCGCCCAGAGCACTGCGTCGCGGTAATAGGCGTCCGCCGGGACGTCGGCGAAGGGGTTCTGCGCGCGCTCCGGGCGCGGCTGCCCCGCGGCGCGGTAGAGGAATGTGAGCGCGTGCGCGCGGGTGCAGCTCCCGTCCGGGTCGAAGAGCGTCTCCGTCGCCCCGGTGGTCACTCCGGCGGACACGGCCCAGCGCACGGCCTCGAAGCAGTAGCTCCCCGGCAGGACGTCGAAAAACGGGCTCGCCGTGGAGCGCGTGTCCGGCCGGCCGAGCGCGCGGTAGAGCAGCGTGACTGTAAGCGCCCGCTGGCTGGTGAGGTCAGCGCCGAGCTCGCTGCCGAACAGCCCGGCCGTCAGGCCCTCGGAGGCCGCCCAGAGCGCGCTCTCATAGTACCAGGCACCGGCGGTCACGTCCGTGAACACTCCTCCCGACATGAAGCGGATATCAGCGTCGCCTTTTAGGGCGACGCTGAGCCACTCGCCGTCCGAGCGAGTGGAAACGACGCTCACGACACCGTCCCCGTAGTCGATCACCGCCGTAATTTCGCCCGTGAGCCACTCAGGGCAGGGTATGCTCACCCTCGCGCGGCTCATCTTCCGCGGCAGGGCCACCTCGGCCGTGTAACCGCCCGAACTGCTGCCCCCGGCGCTCACGCGGACGCCGTCGGCCGTCTCGCCCGTATAGTCCAGCGTGCCGGAGGCCTCGATCTCGAGCGTATATGCCTCTCCGTCCGCGCCCTCGTAGCTCCTGCGCTCAAAGCCGCCGGAGTGCCGCTCCCTCACGGTCTTTGAGCCGTCCGCCGCCGTCTCGGTGACGGAGCTGCTGCCGTCCGGGTTTTCGACCGTCTCGCTGGTCGCGCCGTCGGCCGCGGTGACCACGGTTATCTCCGTCCCGCTCGCCCGGCGGAGATAGACCGTCGCGCCCTCCCCCGGGCGCTCGCGGCTCTCGCGGTAGCTCCCGTCCGGGAGCAGCTCGGTGGTGTACACCTCGCCGTCTGCCCTGGTCGTCACGGTCTCCGTGCCGCCGTCGGTGTAGAGCTTCGTCACGCTCACGGAGCCGGTTACACGGTCGACCGTCGTTGTCACCACCGTCCCGTCCGGCTGAACCACCGTGCCGGGCTCCGGGTCTGGCTCTTCAGAGGGTTCCGGGTCAGGTTCCTCGGACGGTTCCGGCTCCGGCTCGGCGGTCGGCTCCGGCTCAGGCTCGGGTTCGGTCAGCGTGACAATGCTCACCGCCGTAGACGCGCTGGAGCCCGCCGCATCCTCGGCGCGCAGCCGGGTCTCGAACCTGCCGGCGGCGAGGCCCGCAGTGTCCCAGGTCCCGCTTATATTCGCGCCGTCCACCGTCAGGCGTTCGGCGTTCCACAGCCCCTGCGAGCCCTCGGCGCGCCATTCAAACCACGCCCGCTCCGCCTCGCCGGTCGTTTCGGCGCTCACAGCTATCTTTTCGCCGGCCTCCGCTGTCGAGGCATAGTTCCCGGCCCCTTTTATGCCGAAAGGCTCCGGTTCCTCTGTCGGTTCGGGCTCCTCGGTCGGTTCGGGTTCCTCGGTAGGTTCAGGTTCGGGATCTTTGCCCGGTTCCGGCTCCTCCGCCGGCGCGGGCGTGAGCGCGACGGAATACACGGAGGAATAGAGCGCCCCGCCCGAATAACACACCGCCAGGCTGCCGCTCTCCGCGCCCTCTGGCAGGGCAAACTTCAGCTCCGTGACCCCCGCCCCTTCTTCGGCCTCGGCGGAAAGCGGCCTTACACTCCCCGCTCCGTTTGTAAAATCAAAAGAAAAGGAGCCGGCAGCACCGCTGAAGTTTGCGATGCCCAGCTCCAGGATGTATCCGCCCCCGCCGTCGGGGCCGGTCAGCTCAGCGCGGGTGATCACCGGCGCGGTCGTGGCGATGAGCGCGGGCGAAAGCTCATAGCCTGACGATGTCATGAGAATATATCTGCCTTCGGCAAGTCCTCCGCTCGCCGTGAGCGTGCTGGGAGGCAGATAGGTCTCGCCGTATTCGACGCTGAATTCCTCCGTGCGGGCGGCCTCACTGTAGTTGTCGTCCACCGCCGTGACGTACAGCGTCCCGTAGTCATAGGCCTCGTTCGGCAGTGCCGGGAGCGCAGCCGCCTCCGCCCCGGCCGGTGCATAAACCGCGGCTCCGTATACGTCCGCTTCCTGCCAAAAGGCGTCCCAGTCCGGCTCCCCTAACGGCAGGGAGACCGTCCCGTAATCGTCCGCGGCCGCGCCCGCGGGCAGCAGCGACAGCGCCATCAGCGCTGCGAGCAGGATGACGCCCATTGTTTTTGCGTTTCTCTTCATTTTCTTACCTCCCAAAAAATAATAAAAAAGCACGGTTGCGCCGTGCCTGTTTACAAAATGCCTGAAATTTGTAAATATATTGTTATAATAATGACAAACATGTATTATTGTCGACTATTTTTCAGCTAATTTTACCGCAGTTCATCTATTTCATGGCAATGGCCAAATATTACGTCCGAAATATGAGCATGTTGCACAAAAAGCAGAGGCCAAAACGGGGCTCAATCAGCGCCCGCCGCCCCTTTCGGC
>DVGA01000107.1 GCA_018712985.1 Candidatus Scatomorpha intestinavium | reverse complement strand
TGCTCAGGCAGGGAGCGCTGCCGGAAGAGGAGATAGCGGACGCGCTCGCCGGCGGGCTGAAGGTGATCGGCCTGACTGGAGGCTCGGGCGCCGGAAAGACCACTGCGCTCGAGGTGCTGCGCGGCATGGGCGCGCTCTGCATCGACTGCGACGAGGTGTATCATGAGCTCACGCGCACGAGCGCGGAGCTCCGGGAGGCACTCACAGCGCGCTTCGGGGACGTGTACACGCCGGACGGCGCGCTTGACCGCAAGGCGCTCGGGCGCATCGTGTTTGCCGACGCGCACGCCCTTGCGGACCTGAACGCAATCACCCACAGCGCCGTCGGCGCGGAGGTGAAGCGCAGGTTGCGCGAGTGGGCCATGCAGGGCGGAACGCTTGCCGCGATTGACGCCGTAGCTCTCTTTGAGGGCGGCGCGGACGCCCTCTGCACGGCGACCTTCGCGGTGACCGCACCGAGCGGGGAGCGAATCAGGCGGATCATGGAGCGCGAGGGGATATCGGAGGAGTACGCAAAGCTCCGAATCGGCGCACAGGCGCCGGACAGCTATTACTCCGGGCGCTGTACCGAGGTGCTCGTGAATGATAAGTCTAAAGAGGACTTCGCAAAGCTCTGCGAGTCCGAATTCAGAAAGGTGATTTGAAATGGAAGAAAAGAAAGACTACCGTGCCGAGCTGTTCTATGAGCCCAAGAACGGCTACGACCGCCTCAGCAGTGAGGAGGCCGGGAAGCTCGAGGGCTACTGCGAGGGCTACAAGGCCTATCTGAACGTCGCGCGCACCGAGCGTGAGGCCGTGAACGAGGCGATAGCCCTTGCCGAACGCGAGGGCTTCGTGGAGTACGCTCCCGGGATGAGCCTCAGCGCGGGGGACAAGGTCTGGTTCTCCAACCGCGGGAAGGCCCTCATGCTCGCCGTGATCGGCAAAAAGAGCGCCGCGGAGGGGCTTGTAATCGCGGCGGCGCACGTTGATTCCCCGAGGCTCGACCTCAAGCAGGTCCCCCTCTATGAGGACACCGAGATGGCGTTTTTCAAGACGCACTACTACGGCGGCATAAAGAAGTATCAGTGGACCTCCATTCCCCTTGAGCTCCACGGCGTTGTGGTGAAGAAGGACGGCGAGGTTGTCGACGTCGTGATCGGCCGCGACAAGGACGATCCCCAGCTCGTAGTGAACGACCTGCTGCCGCACCTGGCCGCCGACCAGATGAAAAAGACGCTCTCCGAGGCCATTCCAGGCGAGAACCTGAACATCCTGATAGGCTCCGTGCCGTATGACGACGAGGGCTCCGACCGCGTCAAGCTGGCGGTCATGAGCATACTGAACAGCCGCTACGGCATAACGGAGGAGGACTTCATCTCCGCCGAGCTCTATGCTGTCCCAGGCTTTGACGTGCGCGACATCGGCCTCGACCGCAGCCTTATCGGCGGGTACGGCCACGACGACCGCGTCTGCGCCTACGCCGAGCTGCGCGCCATATTCGACGTCGAGGAGCCCGAGCGCACCTGCGTGTGCATCCTTGCCGACAAGGAGGAGACCGGCTCCGACGGTGTCTCCGGCATGAAGAGCCAGGCCTTTGAGTGGTTCGTGAGCAGGCTCTGCGAGCAGCAGGGCGTGAGCCTCGTCGACTGCTTTGCCAAGAGCATGTGCGTCTCTGCGGACGTAACGGCGGCCTTTGACCCCAACTGGCCGGAGGTCAGCGAGAAGCGCAACGCCGCGAAGATCAACTACGGCGTCGGCCTGAACAAGTTCACCGGTTCCCGCGGCAAGGCCGGCACCAGCGACGCCCCCGCGGAGCTCGTGGCGTATATGCGCCGCATCCTTGACGAAAACGGGGTGCAGTGGCAGATGTGCGAGCTTGGCAAGGTGGACCAGGGCGGCGGCGGCACTGTGGCGATGTACATGGCGAACCGCAATATCGACACGATAGACGCCGGCGTCCCCGTGCTGAGCATGCACGCTCCGTTTGAGGTCGTGTCCAAGTACGACTGCTACATGACCTACAAGACCATGCTCGCAGCCTATTCGGCCAAGTGAGATAAAAACGCATACAACCCCCCCTCCGCCGAGCGGAGGGGGGGTTAATGCTATTTGCCCGCTTTTCGCTTACAGAAGGATAGACATGAAGCACTGGCAGGCGAGATACAGGACGAATCCGGTGCAGAGCGGGGCAAGTATGCCGCACTTGCCGGAATTCAGCCTGTCGCTGATGGAGCTGAACAGGAAGGCCAGCGCCGTGAACAGCAGGCCTCCGATGACGCCCACGCGCAGGGCGTAGGCGGCGTCCGTAAGGCCGGCGGCCCAGGGCATCAGCCAGAAGGTAAGCACGGCCAGGACGGCGGTGAGCACCCAGCAGTGGGAGACACGGTTCTTGCCGTTCAAATAGCAGTCCACAACCAACGCGGCGATGGACACGGCGGCGAGATTCGGGATATCCACAAGCGGCAGCACCGTGAAGGGCGCAAAGGCGCGCACCAGCACGAGAACGAGGCAGGCGAGGCCGACCACGGCCGCAAGTATGGTATTGAGCTTAAATGTAGCAGCTTTCATTTTCTCACCCTCCTTGCTCAGCCGACGGTGATGTTCACAGCCACCTGATTCTCAAAGGAATCAATGATAGCGGCGAGGATATTGCCGTGGCTGTCATTGAGGCTCATGGTAGCCGAAGTTGTAACGTCGGCAAGCATGGCTTTGTCTTCATCGGAGAGAGCGGCATACTTCTCAGCGTCGCCTTCGCCGGAGCTGCTCTCCTGCAGCGGACGGCCGTTGGCGTCGGAGCAGTAAGTGGC
>DVGA01000106.1 GCA_018712985.1 Candidatus Scatomorpha intestinavium | reverse complement strand
AGTAAAATTTGGAGGAAAACACAATGCGTAGAAAGCTGCTCTCCGCCGCCCTTGCGGCGACGATGGCGCTCACGCTTGCCGCCTGCGGCAGCGAGGAACAGAGCGCCGACAACCCGGACGCCTATACCATCGGCATCTGCGAACAGATGGAACACGTCTCGCTCAGCGAAGCCACACGCGGCTTTAAGGCCGCTCTCACCGAGCTCCTCGGCGAGGGGAACGTGGTCTTTCAGGAGCAGAATGCCGGCGGGGAGCAGACAAACTGCACAACGATAATGAACGGCTTTATATCCGACGGGGTCGACCTGATACTCGCCAACGCCACCTGGCCGCTGCAGGCCGCGGCGAGCGCCACGGCGGATATCCCCATCCTCGGCACCTCCGTCACCGACTACGGAACGGCGCTCGGGATAGAGGATTTCAGCGGCACCGTGGGCGGCAACATCTCCGGCACCAGCGACCTCGTTGACCTCGAGGCGCAGGCCGAGGTCCTGCATGAGCTTTTCCCGAACGCTAAGACCGTCGGACTTCTCTACTGCTCCGGCGAGCCGAACAGCGTCTATCAAATAGAGACCGTGCGCGGCTATCTTGAGCCCATGGGCTACACCTGCGAGGTATACGCCTTCACCGACGTGAACGACCTCGCCAGCGTCACCCAGACGGCCTGCGACAACTGCGACGTCATCTACATCCCCACCGACAACACCGTCGCCGCGAACACGGAGACCGTCGCAAACGTCGTAATCCCCGTGGGGGTCCCCGTTGTGGGCGGCGACCCGGGCATCTGCTCCGGCTGCGGTGTCGCCACGATCGCGACGGACTACTACGAGCTCGGCCGCCTGACCGGCGAGATGGCCGCGCAGATCCTTCAGGGCGAGGCGGACATCTCCACCCTCGCTGTGCAGTACGGCCCGATGCAGAAGCTGTACAACAGCGCCAACTGCGAAGCCCTCGGCGTCAGCGTCCCGGAGGATTACATAGAAGTTGAATAAACGCAAACGCCCGGGAGTGTCTCCCCCTCCCGGGCGTTATTTTTATGTATTCACTCCGGCTTCAGCTCCGAAGCGGAGCGCAGCGCGGCAGTCTCGCCGTTTCCGAAGCGTATAAGCAGGCTGAAGTCCCTGTCTATGCCCTCCACGACGCCCTCGCCCCGGCCGTTCACCGTAACGCTCCGGCCCGTCAGGACGCTCCGAGCGCGGTATTCGTCCAGGAAATCCCGCGCCGGGAGCAGAGAGCACAGCTCCCACAGCCGGTTGAGTACGTCCGCCGCCAGCGCCGCCGTGCGCTCGTCGCCGGGGTAGGCGTCAAACAGGGCCCCTGCCCTGTCCCTCAGCGCCTCTGGATATCCGCCCAGGGGCGGGAAGAGGTTTATCCCTATCCCGCAGACGGCGCAGTCCAGCGTCCCGGAGCTGCTCGCAGCCTCGGTGAGGATGCCGCAGACCTTTTTTCCGTCTATCTGGATGTCGTTCACCCACTTGATGTCGGCCCTGCGCCCCGTCGCGGCCTCCACGGCCTGCGCCGCGGCCACCGCCGCCGCGGGGGTGATGGCCAGCACGTCCTCCGGCGGCATCTTCGGCCGCAGCAGCAGGCTCATATAAATCCCGCAGCCCGCCGGGGAATAGAAATCCCGCCCACGCTGCCCGCGCCCGGCCGTCTGGGCCTGCGCCAGCAGCACCGTGCCCTCTGCCGCGCCCGTGGCGGCCATGCGCATCAGAGCCGTATTCGTAGAATCCACGCTCTCGAGCACGAGGGCCCTCAGCGGCGGATGTAAAAGCGCCCCGAGCTCCGCGGCGGTCAGCATACGGACCACCCCCTGAAAACCCTGCGGGCACGGCTCAAGCGGCCCGGACGCGCAATCAAAACCATAAATTCACCCCATCCCGGCGAAGCCGGATAATCACGCGTCCATCGTATGCCCCCGCGCGGTAGAAGTCAAGCTCTTTCGGGCGCATTTCGCCCCAAAACAGAGCAATCACTGACGTTTTTTACCGCGAATTTACTTAAATCGGGCATTATTCCGCCATGTGCTTTTTCACATAAGCCTCCACAGCGCCGCGCGAGCCGGCGGCCTCCGCGCCGTGTATGGAAAGCCCGGCCTCGACCGTCGCGCCGGCGCAGATGCGCTTCAGGTCGCTCTCGCTGCGGCCCATGCCGCTGCCCTCATTGGTGCAGAAGGGCAGTATTTTCTTCCCTCTCAGGTCATAGCGCTCGAGGAAGGTGAACATCGCCATCGGCATCGTCCCGCACCAGCAGGGATAGCCGACGAAAATCGTGTCGTAGCCGTCCAGGCTGTCGAGATAGCGCTTCAGCTCCGGCCGCGCGCCGGAGCGCAGCTCCTCAACGGACACCTTGACGCACTCGTGGTAATCGGCCGGGTAATCCTGCGCCGTTTCCACCTCGAAGAGGTCGCCGCCGGTGATTCCGGCAATCATCTCCGCGACTATCTCCGTGTTGCCGCGCTCGAGCTTTCGTACGCTTCCGTTCCAGTAGTTCTCTCCCTTGCGGGAATAGTATACGATTAGAGTCCTGCTCATAAAAAATCCTCCTTTGCAGTCCTGACGTATACGCATATTTTATATCTCGCCGGGGCGCTCCGCAACCTTTCTTTTGCGCCCTTCGCATAAGCGCGGCTTATGGATGCCGCAATAAAACGCCCCGGGCCTTGCCCGGGGCGAAATTCTGAATCCACGGCCACAGCTCTGCCGCGCGCGGCTCAGGGGCCCTCGACCTCCAGCTTCCGCCTCGCGGCCGACCCGTACAGGTAGAAGGCGATGAACGCCGCCGCGGCCCCCAGCTCGGGCAGCATCTCCATCCAGACGCGCTCATATGTGTCCAGGCTTTCGACAAAGACCGCCGCCGCGGCCACCGCGGCAAGCATGAGCACGATGCAGACGTAATATGCCCAGCTCTCCACCGGGAAAAGCGGCTCGCGGCCGTTGAAGCGCCCGCGCCCGGCGCAGTATAATATCGCCAGTATGTTGCCGTAGCGCATTATCCGCGACGCGAAATTGAATCCCGCCTCCACCGCGGGGTTCACCGGCGACTCGTAGCCATACTCCCGCGACGAATCCAGCCCGAGGTCGGGATACGCGAGCAGCATGACCAGAAACACTATCACCCACAGCGCGTCAATCACAAACGCCGCCGAAATAACCGCGTAGCCGCCGCGCGCCGGCCGCTCCCTGGCCTCTTCGTTCACTTCTGCTCCGCCTTTCCGCAATCTGCGTCAAAATCCGCGCCTTCCGCGGCGCAATACTATTCCCACGGCCCGCGCTCCGCGTCCTTGTCCCCTCGCCACATCAGAGTCCGCAGCGAGACATAGGCCACCAGGATAATGAACGGCAGCGGGAGCACCATATATACCCATGCCTGATTTGGCAAATCAACGTTTAGCTTGACGGTATACATCAAAAATATCACGACAGCCGCGGCAATTCCCGCCGCTCGGAGCGTACTCGCTGAAAAGGGCGGAGAACTCCTCACACCATCATACATGTTAAAATACCATAAAACGTTGACAACCAGGGTCAAACCGGACAACAAGCCGACAGCTCCATCTGCAATCCAGTGTGCGCTTCCCGGCTCATACCCGCCGAAAACGGCCGTAACAACAACCCACAGCGCGTCATAAGCCAACAGAGCATACATGATCAATCGCTCGCGTCCTGCATGGCGCTTCTCCTCCTGCGTCTCCTTGTCCGGAAGCGCAACATCGTCGTGAATCATCTCGCGACGCCTGGCACGGATGGCAAGATACGTCACAAGCAGGAAGTCGGCAATAACGAGTACAGAAACACCCAGCTCTATAAGTTCGTAGTTCTGCCAACCATATTCACGTCGAATAATCGAGCTGAGCCCAATTGCGGCAAGGGCGAAAAAGACATTGACCAAATAGCCAACCATTGGACGGATTTTCAGCGTGAAATTATCATAGAAGGGAAAGTATAAACGAGCCACAAGCATGTTAAGCAAGAAGATTACGATGCCGCCAAATGAAGCCAGTGCTGAACACTGTGGGCTGATATTATCCTCAGTTCCGGCAAAAAGCGGAATGTCGACGACTCCCAAAATGTGCAAAGCTAAAGGAACGGCAAATATCAGCCAGAGAAGGTCAATGCCAACTACCATCATGATAGATTTCTTTTCAGTGCGGGGGATATCGAGCCCGCGGAACATTTTATACACCTCCCAAGTTTGATAAAATACACCAAGTATATTACAATGCTACTAAAAAAGCTTAAGCTTGTCAACACCTGTAAACAAACAGTAACACCCCCGGCAGCAACTGCCGGGGGTGTTACATCAATTATGTCAACTTCCAAAGCGGCTGTTCAGCGCACTCCTCAACCTCGGAGCGATTGCCGCGGCAAGGGCGATCTTCAGTGCATCCGGAATAATATAAGGTATAACACACATCGCAAGCGCCGCGCCGACGCTGGAAATCGAGCCGGCGTACACCAGCGAGTACCAGAGTGTGCCGAAGGCGTAGCAGACTATCAGGGCAATCGCCATATATATTATGTCAACCGCCATCCTGCTCCTGCAATCGCTTTTCCAGCCCGCGCTCAGCGCCGCCGGCAGAAACCCGGTGATGTATCCGCCCGTAGCCCCGAACAGGGTGCCGAAGCCGCCCTGAAATCCGGCGAAAACCGGCAGGCCTATTGCCCCGAGCAGAACATACAGCGCCACAGCGGCCACGCCGCGCCTTGCGCCGAAAACTGACGCACAAAGGAAAACCGCGAAGGTCTGCATCGTAAAGGGCACCGTCGCCGGGACCGAAATCCAGGCGCAAACGGATATGAATGAAGTAGAAAGCGCGATACAGGCCATGTCCTTTGCGGGAATACTTACCTTTTTCAGCACAAGGACCCTCCATCACCGAATATACTGAAAATAAAGAAAAAGCCGTACACGATACGTGTACGACTTCAAATACAGGAAGAGCCTGTATTGGTGGGCCTTCAGGGACTCGAACCCCGGACCGACCGGTTATGAGCCGGTT
>DVGA01000105.1 GCA_018712985.1 Candidatus Scatomorpha intestinavium | reverse complement strand
GCATTATAGCGTCCTCCTCCGCGGAGGAGGACGCTATAATGCTTTCAAGCGCACCGCGAACCGGCGCAAATCAGGCGGCCAGGGCCTGCCAGGCATAGAGTATTATGCCGTAGATCACGCTCGCCGCCGTGCCGTAGACAATCACGGGGCCCGCTATGCTGAACATCTTTGCCGCGGTGCCGGTGATAAGCCCCTCGTTTTTGAACTCGAGCGCGGGGCTGGCCACAGCGTTCGCAAAGCCGGTTATGGGGACGAGCGAGCCGGCCCCTCCCACCTTGGCGATATTGTCGTACACTCCGAGCCCCGTCAGCAGCGCGCTTAGGAAAATCAGCGACATCGAGCACAGCGTGCCGGCGTCGGTCCTCTCAACGCCGAGATAGGTGTAGAGCTCGATCAAAAGCTGGCCGGCGGTGCATATCGCCCCGCCCACAGCGAAGGCCCTTGCGAGGTCCGGCCCGAGGCGCGAGGGCGGCGACTTTTTCTTTACATATTCGCCGTACTGCTCGTTTGACATCTTCAAAAAAATCAGCTCCCACGCCTATAATGCGCGGGAGCCAAGTCTTTTATGCGCTCTCAGATGTCGATGGTCAGGTTATCTATCCCGTTTGCCTCGAACTCGCTGATATATTCGTCCATCCTGTGCGTAAGCTCCGTCATGTCCTCGGGGTCGGTGTCCTCAAGGTGCATATCGCGCCGGGCAAGCTCCTCGGCCAGGATATCGAAAAACACCGCGTCCTCATAGTCGGCTATGGCCTCGTGTATGCCGCCCTCCTCGTACGCCCTGGACGGGAAGGTGTGCCCATACCAGGTGGTGTAGAGCTCCTTCATCCCGTTTTTGGCGCAGAGCGCGAACATCTTTTCCTGAAGGTCGTCGTAGTCCTCGAACCTGTCGCTCCCACGCGTGGAGTTGAGCACCCAGTTGCCCACATACACCAGATCCAGCAGGCGCCGGAACTCCTTATCGCTGAGTTCAATATTCATCAATTCCAGACCCCCTGTCTGCGAGTGCTTTCATTATAGCAGTATATGCTGAAAAATCCAAGCTGCCAAATGTAAAAGTTTTCCCCCGCCCGTTGCGGGCGGGGGACTTTTGCGGAAAATCAATAATAGCGCTTGTTCTTGTTCTTGCGCGCGGCCTCGGACTTCTTGCGGCGCTTGACGCTGGGGCTCTGATAGTACTCCTTCTTCCTCAGGTCAGCCATGACGCCAGCCTTGGCGCAGCTCCTCTTGAAGCGCTTAAGAGCGTTATCAAGCGATTCGTTCTCCTTGACATAGATCTCCGACATTTTATTCCCTCCCTCCAAAGACGCCTTTGTAGGGGCTAAATTAACCCTTATAAGCGGCGGGGCAAAGTACCGCCTCTATGCATTATAAGTTTTCTTTGGCCCGATGTCAAGTAAAAGTCACTTCGCGGGCTTGACGATAATATTGACAAGTTTATTTTTGACAACAATCGTTTTTACGACCTGCATCCCGTCGGTGAACTTTTTCACCTTGGGATCGGCCATGGCCGTCTCGACCGCCACGGCGTCCTCGCAGTCGGCGGGGACGGTCACGGTGCCCCTGAGCTTGCCGTTGACCTGCACGGCGATCTCCTTTTCGTCGTCGAGGGTCTTGGCAAGGTCGTATTCAGGCCAGGGGGCCGTGGACGCTATGCCCTCAAAGCCCTGTATCTCCCAGAGCTCCTCCACCATGTGCGGCGCGAAGGGGCTGAGCAGCGCGAGCAGGGCCTTTATATCCCCGCGGGAGGGCGCGGACTCATAGAATTTGTTCACCAGCGTCATCATGCAGGCGATGGCCGTGTTGAACTTCATGCTCTCGATATCCTCGCCGACCTTCTTTATCGTGCGGTGGATCTCCTTCTCGTTTGCGGCGGAATAGCTCTCGTCGCCGTCGATGCGGTTTTCGGCCAGCGCCCACACGCGGTCGAGGAAGCGCTTGCAGCCCTTGACGGCGCTCGGGTTCCAGGGCGCGGCCTTTTCAAAGTCGCCGAGGAACATGATATAGAGCCTGAGCGTGTCCGCGCCGAACTCCTTCACGACGCTGTCCGGGTTCACAACGTTGCCAAGGCTCTTGCTCATCTTCACGATGGGGTGGTCGGCCATCTCGCCGTACTTGTGGACGAGGTATTCGCGCACGGCCTTCTCGCTGCCGTATTCGGCGAGCAGCTTTTCGCGCTCCTCGTCGGGGAGGTTCGCATAGTTGTGCGGGTTCAGGCCGAGTATCATGCCGTGGCTCGTGCGCTTGGCGTATGGCTCCTTGGTCGGCACGACGCCGATGTCATAGAGGAACTTGTGCCAGAAGCGGGAGTAGAGCAGGTGCAGCGTGGTGTGCTCCATGCCGCCGTTGTACCAGTCGACGGGCGACCAGTAGTCGAGCGCATCCTTGCCGGCGAAGGCCTCGCCGTTGTCCGGGTCGATATAGCGCAGGAAGTACCAGCAGGAGCCCGCCCACTGCGGCATGGTGTCGGTCTCGCGCTTGGCGGGCCCGCCGCACTTCGGACAGGTGGTGTTGACCCAGTCGGTCATCTTGGACAGCGGGCTCTCGCCGTTGTCGGTGGGCTCATAGCTGTCCACATCCGGCAGCAGGAGCGGCAGCTCGCTCTCGTCTATCGGCTGCCAGCCGCACTTCTCACAGTAGACCAGGGGGATCGGCTCGCCCCAGTAGCGCTGGCGGGAAAACACCCAGTCGCGCAGCTTGTAGTTCACCTGGCTGTGGCCGAGGCCCTTGTCCTCCAGCCACTTTATCATGGTGGGGATGGCGTCCTTGACGCTCATGCCGTCCAGGAAGCCGGAATTCACCATTATCGCGCTGTCGTCCTTGGCTATAAACGCCTCTTTTTCAACGTCGCCGCCCTTGACGACCTCGATTATCGGCAGGTTGAACTCCTTTGCGAACTCCCAGTCGCGCTGGTCGTGGCCGGGGACGGCCATGATCGCGCCGGTGCCGTAGCTCGCGAGGACGTAGTCGGAGATGAATATGGGTATCTCCGTCCCTGTGACGGGGTTGACGGCGTCCACGCCGTCGAGCGCGACGCCGGTCTTGTCCTTGTTGAGCTCGGTGCGCTCCATGTCGGACTTGGCGGCGGCCGCGGCCTGATAGGCCGTCACGGCGTCAGCGTTCTTTATTGCGCCGCTGTCCAGCCACTGCCTGACCAGGGCGTGCTCCGGCGAAAGGACCATGTAGGTGGCGCCGAAGAGCGTGTCCGGCCGGGTGGTATAGACCTCGATATCGTCGCCGGTGGTGGCCTTGAAAACCACCTGCGCGCCGGTGGAGCGGCCGATCCAGTTGCGCTGCTGTATTTTAACGCGCTCGATGTAGTCCACATCGTCAAGGTCGTCGATAAGCCGCTGGGCGTAAGCCGTTATGCGGAGCATCCACTGGCTCTTCTCCTTGCGGATGACGGGCGAGCCGCAGCGCTCGCAGACGCCCTCGACGACCTCCTCGTTGGCGAGGACGCACTTGCAGGAAGTGCACCAGTTGACCGGCATGCTGGCCTTATACGCCAGGCCGTGCTTGTACATCTGCAGGAAAATCCACTGGGTCCATTTGTAATACTTCGGGTCGGTCGTGTCCACCATGCGGTCCCAGTCGAAGCTGTACCCCAGCATCTGGAGCTGCTTCGAGAAGCGCTCTATGTTGCGCTTTGTCACGTCCCGCGGGTGCATGTGGTTCTTTATCGCGTAGTTCTCCGTCGGCAGGCCGAAGGCGTCGAAGCCTATCGGGAAGAGGACGTTTTCGCCCTGCATCCTGCGCTTGCGCGCGACTATGTCCATAGCCGTGTACGGCCTCGGGTGGCCGACGTGCAGCCCGTCGCCGGAGGGATAGGGGAACTCGATAAGGGGATAAAATTTCTTCCTTGTCTTGTCTCCCGTAACGGCGGCGAAGGTCTTGTGCTCCATCCAGTAGTTCTGCCACTTCTTCTCTATGCGCGAAAACTCATAAGCCATTATTCTCAACCTCTCTAAAAAATCTGCTTTCCGACTGCCCCTTTGACCCGAGCGGACTCAGGCCGTAGGGCCCGGAAGGGATGAGAGGTCCACCTCCCCGGCGTCGCCCCAGAGGTGTTCGAGGTTATAGAATTCGCGCGCGTCCTTCTGGAACACGTGCACTATCACGCTGCCGAAGTCGAGCAGTATCCAGTCCCCGCCGCGGTAGCCCTCGCGCCTCAGCGGAGGCTCCCCGAGGTCGGAGAGGGCCTTGTCGCATTCGTCGGTCAGGGTTTTGACGTGCGTTGAGCTCGTGGCCGTGCATATGACGAAATAATCCGCGAGTATGGTCCGCTCAGTTGTGTGCAGGACCTTGATATCCTTCGCCATCTTGGCGTCCAGCGCGCGGACGGCGGCGGCAGCTATCTCGAGCGGTGTCAGCATCTGTATCTCCCTTTCCATCAATCGATCAATAGTAATAGCCGTAGAAATGCGTCTCCCCGCCGGCCACATAGCCCTGCGTGGTGTCGAAGGTGGCGCCGTTGTCGAAGGTGGCTATCATGTCCACGTTCTCGCGGGTGATCTCCACCGTGAACGGGTTGAAGTACTCGTTCACCATCTCCAGCCACTCGTCGATGTACGGTATGACGTAGCTCTCGCCATAGACGGTGCCGTCCGACTTGCCGGGCAGTGTCATGAAGCTTATGTCGTCGGAGGACAGCTTGAGGAACTCTGCCGCGAAATAGGCGATATTCCCAAGGCTGAGGTTGGTGTCCACGCTGCTCATCACGATGTCATATATCTTCGGCAGGTTTGTGATATTGCCGAGATTGAGCGTCTGCGAGGCGAGCGCCATTAGGAGCTGCTGCTGGAACTCGATGCGCTCGATGTCTCCCCTCGCGTATGTCTGCGAGCCGTCGTTGGACATACGGAAGCGCATGGCGTTGACGAAATTCTCCCCGTCCAGGAGCTGGTAGCCGGCCTTGATGTGTATGCTCACCGGGGGGTTCTGGTCCGGGGCGTCCCAGTCCATGTCGAACGGGATGTCAAAGTACACGCCGCCCAGCGCATCGACTATCTCCTCCACGACCTGTATCTCGACTATCGCGTAGCAGTCCACGGGATAGCCGACAAGGTCCTCCACGGTGGCGAGCAGGGCGGAAATGCCGTCGCCGCCGTTGTTTATGCTCGAGGGATAGGGCTGGTTCATCTTCTTGTGGATATTGTCGATGTTCACCAGCGTGTCACGCGGGATATTGACGAGGTTGAGCTTGCCGGCCGCTATGTCGAACATGCCTATTATATTCGTGTCCGTGTGCAGGCCCTCGCGGTCCAGGCCGCTTATGACGAAGGTATACACGTTGTCGCGCCGGTTTTCAGCGTCTATTACGGTCGGCTCCACCTCTTCCACGCCGTTGTCCGTGGGGGCCGCGCTCTCCGTAACGTCGTCAGTGCCTGGGGTGGCTATGTCCGGCGGCCTCATCCATGACCTTATGCCCGCGTATGCGCCGATGGCTATGACGGCTATCACGGCCAGGGTGATTGCAAGGCGCTTCACCCACCTGCGGGAGGACTTGCGCTCCTCGCGGGAGACGTATTCGTCCGAAGAAAAGCGCTGCCGCGGCTCCGCGCCGTAATTCGTGTCCTGCGCGCTGCTGTAGCCGGAGCTGCTCTCCACGCGGCGGGCCTGGCGCTCCCTGCGCTCCGCCCTCTCGCGCCGCTCCTCCTCGTAATAGTCGAGGTCCGGGCTCGCGGAGCGCTCCACCTCCCGCTCCGGCTGCCTCGAGTTCTGATTATCATACCTGTGCGTATTGCCGGCCGAGTGCCGGCCCTTCTTGCCGCTTCCGCCAAAGAGTTGCATTATCGCGTTTCGTCCTTTCTGAAAAAGAGAAGTGCGTTTACCGACGCCGGGTGCGGCTCCGTGCCCTTTTCTCTCAGCTCCTCAAGGCTCATTTCCAGCCCGAGGGCCATTGCGGCGTCGAGATCCCTATATGCCAGTTCCCGCAGGGCGTCCACCCCGGGGAAATCGCGCGTTGGTTCAATGTAATCCGCCATATAGATTATCTTCTCAAGCAGTGACATGCCCGGCTTTGCCGTTGTGTGCCAGCGGATGGCGGAACAGACGCGGTCGTCCACCCCGAACAGATCCCTCGCCACGGCCGCGCCGGTTATGGCGTGCGTCAGCTTGAGGTTCGTGCGCTCAAATTTGTCGAATACTATACCATATTTTTCGGCCAATAGCAACTGTTCCGGCATACTGAGCTTCTTTGTAATGTCGTGCAATATGCCGGCCTCCGCGGCCTCGTCCTGCTCCTCGCCCCAGCGCGCGGCGAGCTTTACGGCCTCCTGCTCGCAGCCGAGGACGTGAGGCACCCGCGAGCTCTTCAGCCAGGGCCTCACCTGCTCGCGCAGCCAGCTCAGCGAGGGCTTCGAGCCGTAGTCGCGGCGGCGTATTATGCGCGCGTAGACATCCGGGTCCAGGATGTCCTCCCCGCGGCGCTGCTTCAACAGGCCGCGCAGCTCCGAACTCGACATTGGCATCGGCGCGGCGTCAAGTATGGCTATTTCCGCCCCATACTTCTGCCCGAGCCGCGCGGCACAGCTCCTGAGCTCCTCTGTTCCGCCGTCCTCGCGGGGCATCACGGCCAGGCGGCAGCTTTTCAGCAAAAAAGCCGCCTCGTGCCAGAGCTCAAAGCTCAGCAGCATGTCCGCGCCCATGACGAGGACTATCTCCGCGCCCGGATACATGCCCATCAGCTCGCGCACCGTGTCGGACGTATAGCTCGCCCCTCCGCGCTTCAGCTCGAGGTCTGATACCTCGGCCCACTCGCACGCTCGGAAGGCGATGCGCGTGAGTTCAAGCCGCTCCGCGGCGTCCGGGCTGCCGGAGGCCATGGCCTTGTGCGGGGGCTCCGCCGCCGGCATGACTATGAAGTGCTCCGGCCGCAGGGCGTCATAGGCCGTTTTCGCCGCTCGGACATGCGCGGGGTGGGGCGGGTTGAAGCTCCCGCCGTAGAGGGCAATGGTCATTTCTTCTTCGCCGCCTTCGGGAGCTCGATTTTCGGGTTGGTCTCGTTGCGCTTATAGAGCACGAATTTGCTCCCGATGACCTGCACCTGCTCCGCCCGGCAGCGCGCCGCGAGCGTGTCACAGGCCTCGCGCGCGGTGAGCATGGAGTTTTCGAGCACGCGGCATTTCACCAGTTCCCTGGCCTTCAGCGCGTCCGAGAGCGCGGCGGCGGTGTTTTCGGTGATGCCGTCCTTCCCTATCTGCAGGATCGTGTCCTCCCTGGCAGCGAGGCCGCGGAGATATGCCCTTTGCTTACTTGTCAGCATTGCAGTACTCCTTCAGTATCCGTGCGAACTCGCGCAGCGCGCGTCCGCGGTGGGAAATAAGATTTTTCTCCTCGTGGCTCATCTCGCCCATGGTGCGGCTCCCGCCCTCCGGGATGAACATCGCGTCGTATCCGAAGCCGTTCTCCCCGGCCATATATGTGGCGATGGAGCCCTCGCAGGTGCCCCGCGCGTTCAGCACGTCCCCGTTCGGGAATACGCAGCATATGGCTGAGACGAAGCGCGCGGTGCGATGTTCCTCTCCTTCGAGGTTTTTCATCAGAAAAAGCCGGCGGTCGAGGTCCGAATCGTCGTGGTTCCCCGTGTACCTTGCGCTGTGGACGCCCGGTGCGCCGCCCAGCGCGTCCACCTCGAGGCCGGAGTCGTCGCTCACGGCGGGCAGCCCGGTGGCCTTCATCGCGGCCTCCGCCTTCAGGAAGGCGTTCTCCTCGAACGTCTCCCCCGTCTCGTCCACCTCGAAGTTGCAGCCCGCCTCGCTCTGCGGGATGACTTCGATCCCGGTTCCGGCAAGGATTTCACGGAACTCGAGCAGCTTGTTTTTATTATTGGATGCAAGTATCAGCTTCATGACAGCAGCGCCTCCGCAAAGGATTCCGGCTCAAAGGGCATAAGGTCGTCCACGCCCTCGCCGACCCCGACGAATTTCACCGGCAGGCCCATCTCCTCCGCGATCGCGAAGACTATGCCGCCCTTGGCCGTGCCGTCCAGCTTGGTGAGCACGATGCCGGTTATGTCGGCGGATTCGGAGAACTGCTTCGCCTGTATCAGGCCGTTCTGGCCGGTCGTGGCGTCCACGACCATAAGCGTTTCGACGTCCGCGTCCGGCAGTTCCCGGGAAATGATGCGGCGCATCTTGGCCAGCTCGTTCATCAGGTTGGACTTGTTGTGCAGCCGGCCCGCCGTGTCGATTATGAGTATATCCGTCCCGCGGGCCTTGGCGGCGGCTATGCCGTCGAACACCACGGAGGCGGGGTCCGAGCCCTCGCCGTGCTTGACTATGCCGCAGCCCGCGCGCTCGGCCCACACCGTGAGCTGCTCCGCGGCGGCGGCGCGGAAGGTGTCCGCCGCGGCGAGCAGGACGTTTTTGCCCTCAGAGGTGTATTTTGCCGCGAGCTTGCCGATGGTCGTCGTCTTTCCGAC
This sequence comes from Candidatus Scatomorpha intestinavium, assembly GCA_018712985.1. Taxonomy (GTDB): domain Bacteria; phylum Bacillota; class Clostridia; order Oscillospirales; family Oscillospiraceae; genus Scatomorpha; species Scatomorpha intestinavium. Next base: position 5,120 of record DVGA01000105.1, on the reverse strand, counting down.
GCCGTTCACGCCCACCATGAGGATGACGGAGGGCCGGGTGTCGAGCTTCAGCTCAAAGCTGCCGACCTTCAGCGCGTCCGCGAGTATCTCAACGAGCGCGGCGCGCACCTCGTCCTGTCCGCGGAGGGACTCATCGCGCACCTTTTCGCGCAGCCGCTCCACGGCCTTCGCCGCCGTGGCCGCCCCGGCGTCCGCCAGGATCAGCGACTCCTCCAGCTCGTCGTAGAACTCCTCGTTCTCGCCCGTGAACTCGGCGAAGAGCCCGCCCATCTGGCGGCGCGTCTTCTCCAGGCCCTTCTTTATCTTATCGAAAAAACCCATTTAAGCCTCCAACCCTTCTATCTGTCTTCCGGCCTCCTCAAGGTCCAGCTCTATGACCTTTGAGACGCCTTTTTCCTGCATTGTAACGCCGTAGAGCTCGTCGGCCTCCTCCATCGTGCCGCGGCGGTGCGTTATTACTATGAACTGCGTCCGGCCCGAGATGCGGCGCATGTGCGCCGCAAAGCGGTTCACGTTCGCCTCGTCAAGCGCGGCCTCTATCTCGTCCATGACGCAGAACGGCGTCGGCCGGACCTTGATTATCGCAAAGTACAGGGCTATCGCCACGAAGGCCATTTCTCCGCCGGAGAGCAGCGTCAGCGTTGTGAGCGCCTTGCCGGGAGGCTGTACCTTGATATCTATGTCGCAGGAGAGTACGTCGCCCTCCCCTTCAAGGACGAGCTCCGCCGTGCCGCCGCCGAAGAGTTCCGTGAAGGTCTGGCCGAAGCTCTCGTTTATCGCCGCGAACTCGCGCGTGAATATCGCCTTCATCTGGCCCGTCACATCGGAGATTATACCCAAAAGTTCGCCCTTTGCACTCTCGACGTCGTCGCGCTGCGAAGCGAGGAATTCGTATCGCTCGCTGACGCGCGCGTACTCGTCTATCGCGCCGAGGTTCGGCGTGCCGAGGGCTCCCATCGCCTTGCGCAGCTCCGCGATCTGCCGGTTGGCCTTCGCCTGGTTCTCCACCGGCCGGCGTACGGCCTCCGCTGCGCTGTGGCTCAGGCCGTAGCCGTCCCACAGCTTGTCGACGAGCTGCTTTTCCTCCATCTCCGCGGAGAGCTTCTTCTGCTCCAGCCTTGCCGCGGCGCGCTCGGCGTCGAGCATGGCGTTGTTTTTCTCCTGCACGGCCCTGTCCGTCCTGGTGCGCTCGCCCTCGACCTCCAGCCGCTTGTCTACCGCCGCTGAGATTTCGGCCTTTATCTTGTCGATGCGCTCCCTCACGGCGGCCATGCTCTGCTCGCGCGCCGAGAGTTCGCGCGCGTAGCTCTCGCGGCCGGATTCTATGTCCGCAAGCGCCTTCTCGCGCGTCTCCCTGTCGCCGGAGAGGCTTTGCCGGAGGAGCTCTAACTGCTCCGCCGCGGACAGCGTCGCCCTCCGCTCGGCGCTTAGGGAGGTCTGTTCGTTTTTCAGCTCCTGCAATTCGCCGGAGGCCACGTCCAGCTCATATCTGGCCGAGGCGAGCGAGCGCTTGAGCTCCTCAACCCTCGCCGAGAGGGCGTCCCTCTCCCGCGCGAGGTCGCCGCGCTGCGCCTGCAGCCTCTCCAGCTCGCTGCGCCGGGAGAGGATGCCCGCCTTTTTCGACGAGCTGCCGCCGGTCATCGAGCCGCCCGAGTGTATGAGCTGTCCGTCTAACGTGACTATCCTCGCCCTGCCGCGGGAGCGGCGGGAAATCGCTATCGCCTCCGTGAGCGTATCCGCCACGAGCGTCCGCCCGAGCAGGTTCTCGACTATGTTCCTGTAGCGCGCGTCGTAGCTCACAAGGTCCGCCGCGAGGCCGAAACACCCCTCGTCCTCGCCGGGTATATCCTCAATCCGCCCGCCGCGTATAACGTCGAGCGGCAGGAAGGTGGCGCGCCCGGCGTCGCGGCGCTTAAGGAGCTCAATCGCCCGCTTCGCGTCGTCCTGCGTGTCCACCACTATGTTCTGTATCGCCGCGCCGAGGGCCGTCTCGATCGCGAGAGCAAACCGCCCCTCAGTGCGCACAAGGTCGGCCACCGCGCCGTGCACCCCGTGCAGCGCGCCGTGGCGGGACTCCCTTATTACAACGCGGACGGCGTTCCCGAAGCCCTCATACTCCTTCTCCATGTCCATGAGCATGGAGATGCGTGAGTCCGTACTGCGCAGCTCGACGATCTGCCTTGTCAGAGCGTCGTTCGCCTCGCCGCTCTCGCGCTCGCGGTTTTCTATGCGCATCCGGTGCCCGTCGATGACGTTCCGGGCGGAGGCCGCGCTCTCCTCGATTTCGGCCAGGCGCGCGTCGATCTCGCCCACGCGAAAGCGCTTTTCCTCCACCTGTCCGGCGAGCGCCGCGGCCCTTTCAGCCTGCTCGCTCATCTCCCCGGCCATGCGCTCCGCGCTCTGCCGGCTGTTTTCTATGTTCGTGCGCAGCACGGCCGCCTCGGCCTCGAGCCGCGAGAGCTCGGCCTCCGCCTCGGAAAGGCGCTTGCGCCCAGCCTCGGCCTCGAGATCCTGCGCCCGCATACGCTCGCTCAGGCTCTCGCTGCGCCCGTAAAGCGCCTCGATCTCCCGCTTCGCGGCCGCCACCGCGTCCTTCGCCGCGGCGCAGTCCGTCTCGAGCGTGTCCGACTGCTCGCGCAGCCTGTCCAGCGTGTCCATCCACAGGCTGACCTCCGCCACGCGCAGGTCGTCGCGGAGGGCGAGGTACTTCTTCGACGTCTCCGCCTGCTCCTTCAGCGGGGCCACCTGGAGCTCGATTTCGCCGATCTTGTCGTTTATCCTGAGCAGGTTTTCCTCCGTGCGCGCCAGGCGGCGCTCGGCCTCCTCCTTGCGGTAGCGGAAGCGGGAAATGCCCGCCGCCTCCTCAAGCACCTCGCGCCGCTCGGCGCTTTTGCCGCTGATTATCTCGGAGATGCGCCCCTGGCCGATGATCGAGTATCCGTCCCGGCCGAGCCCGGTGTCCATCAGCAGCTCGTTCACGTCGCGGAGCCGGACCTGCTCGCGGTTGATGTAATACTCGCTCTCGCCGCTGCGGTAGTACCGGCGCGTGATCGTGACCTCTTCTGCGTCGTTGTCGAGTATGCCCGCGGAGTTGTCTATTACGAGCGAAACCTGCGCGAAGCCCATCGCCGGGCGTTTGGCCGTCCCGCCGAAGATGACGTCCTGCATCTTGCCGCCGCGGAGCGTCTTTGAGCTCTGCTCGCCCATGACCCAGAGTATGGCGTCGGAAATATTCGATTTGCCCGAGCCGTTCGGCCCCACTATGGCGGTGATATCCCGCTCAAAAGTGAGGCGCGTTTTCTCGGGGAAGGACTTGAAGCCCTGGATCTCGAGCGCTTTCAGATACGTAGGTATCCCTCTTTCTCAATGCGTCTTCAACATGGGCCGCCGCCCGGCAGCCCCGCGCCGCAGCATGGCTTTCCGCGCCGCAAGGCCGGAAATCCAGATATGGCGAATTATTTTACCATATAAGGCCGCGTTTTTCAAGGTTCAAACGGCAATACCGGGGGCTATATATTTTGCAGGCGTACCTGCCGCCGCGGTCATGTTTCCGGGCTGGCTGAGCCGCAGGATCGGACTCTCCCGCGCTCTCACGGCATCATTTTTGCGGGCGCAAAACAGACGAGAGCAAAAATCATTTAATAGCGTTGAAAAAATGTTGAATTTTCGACCGGACTGTTGTAGTACAGGGTCGATTATTATATAAAAACAATTCCCTCTCTCCAATCCCGGCCTGCCGGCCGATGCTTTATATCTTTCCGGCGCTCAAATGAAAGTTTGAGCGCCACCATTGCGTTTTTCGGAGGTATTTATATGAAACTGGTCAAAACCGAGGATGCGGTAGGGATGACTCTCTGCCACGATATCACGCAGATCATCAGGGGCGTCACCAAGGACGTGGTCTTCCGCAAGGGGCACATCATCCAGCCCGAGGACATCCCGGTGCTGCTCAGCGTAGGCAAGGACAACATATACGTCTGGGAGAACGACGGCAGCCCGTACCACGAGGACGAGGCCGCGGAAATCCTGCGCGACATGTGCATGAACGACGGCATGAGCGCCTCGAAGCCCAAGAAAGGCAAAATAGAGATTTCCGCCGCGCGCGGCGGGCTGTTCCTCGTCGACCGCGAGCGGCTCCGGGCCGTGAATTCCTTCGGCCGCATGATGATGGCCACCCGCCCCGGCGGTGTCGCCGTAAAGGCCGGGGACAAGCTCTGCGGCACTCGCATCATCCCCCTCGTGATAGAGAAGGACTACATGGCCAAGGCGAAAGTCGTCGCGGGCGACGCGCCGCTCCTGCGCCTTGCGGAGATCAAGCCGAAGCGCTACGGCGTCGTCACCACCGGCAACGAGGTCTATCACGGCCGTATCGAGGACACGTTCACGCCGGTCATCGTAGAGAAGATGGCCGAATTCGGCTGCACGATGGCCGCGCACGAGGTTTCCGACGACAACCACGAGAGGATCACCGGCATCATAAACAACATGCTCGCCTCCGGCGTAGACATGGTGCTGTGCACCGGCGGCATGAGCGTCGACCCCGACGACCGGACGCCGCTCGCCATAAAGAACACCGGCGCGAATATCGTCTCCTACGGCGCGCCCGTGCTGCCCGGCGCGATGTTCCTGCTCTCGTATATGGCCGACGGGCGGCCCGTCTGCGGCCTGCCCGGCTGCGTCATGTACGCGAAGCGCACAATATTCGACATCGTCCTGCCATATCTGCTCGCGGACGAGCCCGTGACGGCGGACATGCTCGCCGGGCTCGGCAACGGCGGGCTCTGCCTCAACTGCGAGTTATGCCACTTCCCCAACTGCGGCTTCGGCAGGTGGCAGTGATGGGCTTCACACACATAGACGAGCGCGGCAACGCCGTGATGGTGGACGTGGGCGGAAAGGACGTGACCGCCCGCCGCGCCGTCGCCGAGGGGCGCATACGCATGTCCCGTGAGTGCTTCGAGCTCGTCAAGGCCGGGCGCATGAAAAAGGGCGACGTCCTCGGCGTGGCACAGGTGGCGGGCATCATGGCCGCGAAAAAGGCCGCCGAGCTCATCCCGCTGTGCCACACGCTGCTGCTCACGAACGTGAAGGTCGAGCTCGAGCCGCTCGATGAAGAGAGC
>DVGA01000104.1 GCA_018712985.1 Candidatus Scatomorpha intestinavium | reverse complement strand
CATAGCTCAGTCGGTAGAGCAGCTGATTCGTAATCAGCAGGTCGTGTGTTCGAGTCACATTGCCAGCTCCAAGCCAAGCCGGGCCTGACGGAAGTCGGGCCCGGCTCTTTGTATTTCGGAGGCAGCTCCGCGGCTTTTGAGTTGCCGTGCAGGGGCGCAGGCCCCTGCGATCTCTTTCTGAGAGATTTCTTTTTGTCTTGTCAAAAAGAAACCCCTCAGACTCCAAAGAGAAAACCGCTTGGTGCTCGTCGGAAGATAAATCCGATTGTCACCCAACTTCTGTACCTCGAAAAGTGGTCATCCCGAATGGTGAATGACGTAAGCCACCAAAACCGTGCATTGCTCCCTGCGGTCGCGGCACTAACGGCCCCTCGTCGATAGCCCGTCAGTGCCGCGAGCGAAGCGAAGCCACGCACGGTCGGCAATGCGGAGCGTCATTCACCATACGGGATGGAAACTTTTCGACAACGGGAAGTTTGGTGAAAACCGACTTTTGGCTCCGACGAGCACCAAAGCGGTTTTCTCTTTGGAGTCTGAGGGGTTTCTTTTTGACAAGACAAAAAGAAATCTCTCAGAATGGGTTCTCAAGGGCCTGCCCTTGTTCCGCCCCGCGGCGCTTCGCGCCGCGCTATGCGTCCAGGCGCAGCTTGGCCTCCGTCCGCTGGCCGGCCTCCGCACTCGGTGCGGGGAGCTTGCAGACGTCTATCCATGCCTTGGCGTTGGAATAGCGCCAGAGCTCGTCGAGGTTCAGCTCGATGGCACTGTTCCCGCTGCCCACGGCGGGGAACACGGTCTCGAAGCGCTTGAGGCTCTCGTCCAGATAGACGTCCACGCCGTCGTTTATCCCGAAGGGGCAGACGCCGCCTACCGGGTGCCCTACGAGCTCGAGCACCTCGTCCGGCGTGGGCATCTTGGCCTTGAAGTGGAACTGCTCCTTGAACTTGTGGTTGTCTATGCGTGCGTCCCCCGCGGCGAGGATGAGCAGCGCGCCGCCCTCCGGCGTTTTGAAGGACAGCGTCTTGGCTATCCTCGCGCCCTCGACGCCGAGGGCCTTTGCGGCAAGCTCCACAGTGGCCGAAGAGACGGTGAACTCTATTACGCGGTCCTCCATGCCGAACTGGCGGAAGTATTCGCGGCCTTTTTCTATTGACATCTCCATTACCTCGATTCGTGCGGCGCCTCGCGGGAGGGCCGGATTGAAGAATTATACACCGCCCGGCGCCGCATGTCAAAGCAATTATGGAGTATTTACAGTGGAAAGTGCGCGGATGATGTGATAGAATAGCTGCGGCCGGAGCCGGGGGGCTAAAAAATGCTGCCGGGCGTGAGCCGCTCCATCGTGTACAGCGAGCTGATGCGGTTCAGGAGCTTCTCGTAGTCCCCGGCCGCGCCCTCGTCGCGCGCGGCAAGGCTGCCGAGCAGCTCGCAGAAGGCGTCCGAAGCGGCGTCTATCTCCGAGTGGCGGATGAAGATGTGCGTGTAGCCCTTCGCGCCCTCCCACTCGCTGAGCGCGCCGCGGAGCAGCGCCTCCGCCCGGCCGTAGTCCCCGGCGTCAAAGGCGCTGCGCGAGGCCTCAACGTTCGAGGCGAGGCCGCCGGTGAAGCCGCGCAGATGGCGGATGTTGAAAAATGAGGCCGCAAAGAGCGCCGCAAGCAGCGCGAGCGCGGCGATTTCCCGTTTCACTGTGATTTCGCCTCCATTGCAGCGTAATAGACCTTGCCGGACTCGTCGAGCGCGAGGAGGTATACGTCCTCCGCGCCCCGGGCGCCGCGCCGCGCGAGCTCGCGCTCCAGCCAGCGGCGGTCGCGGCCCATATAGCGCAGGTTCTGCTCGAGGACGCGGCCGTCGTCTATGAGCACCACGGTGTAGCCGCCGCCTTCGGGATGCAGCCCGAGGTCGCGGGCGGAGGGCGCGCGGAACTCCGGGAAGAGCAGCGTGTTCAACACTCCGTTCGTCTCAAGGACGGCGTACTCCACCTGTGCGATGTCCGTGATGCCGTTTCCGCGGAGCTCCTCGGTGAGCTCGTCGAGCGTGAAGCGGCTGCGGCGCATCTCCCGCTGGTCTATGACGCCCTTTTTGATAAGAAAGGCGGGACGTCCGTAGAGCAGCGAGCGCAGTCGCGAGCTCTTCATTGTGGCGCCGGCTATCAGCACCTCGCAGCAGAAGAGCACGATGACGGGCAGCAGCCCGTTCATCAGCGGGATCCCGATGTCCTGCAGCGGGTGGGCCGCCAGGTCCGCTATCAGGACGGCCACGGCCAGCTCCGGCAGCTCCAGCTCGCCGAGCTGCCGCTTGCCCATCAGCCGCATGAAGAGGACAAGGGCGAAGTAGACTATCAGCGTCCTTATTATCACTATGGCCACGCGCATACCCCCAAGTGCAGGCAAAGCCCCTAAAAGCTAAAACATACATATTATTTACAAACGGGAGGAAGTTATGAGCGAGAATTCAAACAAGAGGCCGGAAATGGAGCGTATAACCACGCCTGAGCTGGCCGAAAAATTCATAGCCGAGCAGCTTGACGCCCTCCGCGCGCAGATCGGCGAAGGCAGGGTGCTGCTCGCGCTCTCCGGCGGGGTGGACTCCTCGGTAGTCGCCGCGCTGCTCATCCGCGCTGTGGGCAAGCAGCTCGAGTGCGTCCACGTGAACCACGGCCTGATGCGCAAGGGCGAGAGCGAGCAGGTCATCGAGGTGTTCCAAAACCAGCTTGGCGCGAATTTGACCTATGTCGACGCGGCCGACCGCTTCCTTGACAAGCTCGCGGGCGTCGCCGATCCGGAGCAGAAGCGCAAGATCATCGGCGCGGAGTTCATCCGCGTGTTCGAGGAGGAGGCGCGCAAGCTCGAGGGCATCGGCTTCCTCGCGCAGGGGACGATCTATCCCGATATCGTCGAGTCCGGCCCGGTAAAGAGCCACCACAACGTCGGCGGGCTGCCGGAGGACCTGAAGTTCGAGCTCGTGGAGCCGCTCAAGTTCCTCTATAAGGACGAGGTGCGCGTGGTGGGCAAGGCGCTCGGGCTGCCCGATTCGATGGTGTACCGCCAGCCGTTCCCGGGGCCGGGCCTCGGCGTGCGCTGCGTGGGCGCGATAACCCGCGAGAGGCTCGCCGCCGTGCGCGAGAGCGACGCGATACTGCGCGAGGAGTTTGCCGCCGCCGGCCTGGACAAGCGCGTGTGGCAGTACTTCACGGTGGTGCCGCCCGTCACGAGCACCGGCGTGCGCGACGGCAGGCGCGTGGACGCCTGGCCGGTTGTCATACGCGCCGTGAACACGCGCGACGCCATGACCGCCGAGGTGGAGCCGCTTGACTGGCCGCTCATCCAGAAGATAACCTCGCGTATCCTCGCCGAGGTCCCCGGCGTGAACCGCGTGCTCTATGACATGAGCCCCAAGCCCCCCGCGACCATAGAGTGGGAATGATCTCATAACCTGACTTTCCCGGTTCAAGAGCCGGAAAAGTAGCGATTTCGGAGCTTCGTGGCAACGAAATGGCAACAAATTTTCATTATTGATAGAAAAAGAGCTAACTGGTTTTGTTAAACCGGTTAGCTCTTTTTTGTTATACTAATATTTTTTCAAATGCAGCAGATGTAGCTCCTTTGGCAGCGGCTTCAGATGCAACGGCAATACAACTTTGCAAAAGCTCCATCGGCGATTTAGATGATACGAATTCCTGGCTCTTTAAGTTAGCGTAGTAACAAGGAACATTGTCATGTATTTTTAT
>DVGA01000103.1 GCA_018712985.1 Candidatus Scatomorpha intestinavium | reverse complement strand
CAACTGGGTACCGTTCTTTCCTTTATGATGGCGGTTACTACCTTGTCCCTGCCGTCCCTTATCATGCTCCGCAAGGCTGTGAAACCCAAACTGCTGGCGCTGTTCATTGGCGTTTGTGCGGTTGGCATTATTTTGGTCGGCTATCTGTTCAATGCGTTTCAATTCATTTTGATTTAATTTAAGGAGGTCATTCACAATGGGATTGTTTGGTAAGAAGAAAGAGGAAAAAAGTTGTTGCTGTGGCGATAGTTGCACACCTGAAAAGATGGCGCAGGCAGAGGCCGCAAAAACAACTGCCGGGGTCAAAGTGCTGGGGTCCGGCTGCGCGAAGTGCCGTGCGCTGGAGGATGCGGCCCGCGCGGCGCTTGCGGAGCTGAACATGGACACCATCATCGACCATGTGACCGACTTCTCGCAGATCGCCGCCTATGGCGTGATGACCACCCCTGCCCTTGTGGTAGATGGTAAGGTCGTGTCCTATGGTAAGGTTTTGAACAAAGATGAGGTAAAAGCCCTCATTCAGAAGGTCAGGGCATAATATATCGAAAAACACATTTATTGCATCAGCCGCGCCTGCCGTGTCATGCGGCAGGCGCGGCCTGCGAATGGGGCGGCTATTTCCGGTTCGGCCTCCTTTTGATGGCCAGCAATTTCATGTAGTCATCGAATTCGGAGCTGTTCGCGGGCTCGAACATCACCCATTTCCCGTCGTGATACGTCTTTGCACCGTCGAACTGCGCGCAGACCGGGGCGGAAAGCGAGCCTCTTATATACTCGAACTTCGCGCGCTCCTCTTTCCCGAAGATGATCATGAAACCAACGCGGCGGCTTTTCACGTACATGCAGCAAAGCGTTTTGCCGCCCCTGCGGAATTTGTACTCGTATGTCCAGTTTTTGCCGCCGGAGCTCCAGATGCGCTCCATGTCGTATCTTTCCTCGATGGCCGCGCAGAGGCCCTGCCAGACCTCAAGCAGGGCCTCGCCGAGCAGCCCGGCCAGTTCCGCCCTGGACGGCGCGTTTTCGGGCATAATATTCCCTCCTCCATGCATTTTCAGCGACCAGACGCCGAAGCCCGGCCTGCGCGCCGGTTCACCGGTGCGCACAGACGGTGTCCTTTGTAATTGTAGCACGGATTCCCGGCTGACGCCACGGTGAAATGTCCGAGGCGGAAGGGGAGCCCGGCGCAAAGCGGCATGTGGAGCTTCAGGTAATATCTGGCCTGGTGAGGCCGGAAAGATTTTTTCAAAAAGTTTTCCCCGCGACCCCGGTTTTGACTATGCCGCTCCGTAATCTGTGGGTGTAAGCGAAAAACAGAGCACAAAACACTCATATATTAAGGAGATGACTGAAATGAAGAAGCTCAACGTCAAAATGATAGGTGTCGCCGCCGCGGCCGCCGCCCTGCTGGCCCTTGCCGGATGCGGCAGCGCCGGGACCGCCGCCCTGCCGCAGGAGAGCCTGCCCGTACAGGCGGTCTCCGCCCCCGCCGAAGCCGCCGAAGCCGCCGGCACGCTGCTGCTGAGCGTGAACCCCGCGATAGAGCTCGATTACGACATGGCCGGCGACGTGGTGCGGCTCAACGCGCTCAACGACGACGCGAGGGCAGTGCTGGAGGGCTACGACAGCTACTACGGCCGCAGCGCCGAAATCGTCGCCGCCGAGCTGGTGGGCGAGATCGGCGAGGCCGGCTACTTCGACACCACCGTCGCCGGGCAGGAGCGCAATATCGTGCTCAAGCTCGAGCGCGGCAGCGAGTACCCCGAGGGGTTCCTCGCGGATGTCGAAGCCTCCGTCCGCCGGGCCGTCGGCGAGCGGGGAGGCACGAGCGAGCCCGTGGCCATCGGCGAGAACGACTATAACGCGGCCTACGCCGACCGCGGCTATATCAGCGAGGAGGCCGCGGAGCGCCTGGTCGCCGCGCAGACCGGCGTCAGCGACCCTCAGTTCGTCGTCAAGGAGTATGAGCTCGACGACGGCGACTACGAGGTGGAGCTCATCATCGACGGTGTGGAGTACGAGTATGAGGTCGACGCCTACACCGGGCGCGTGACCGAGGTGGAGCGTGACGACGACAGGTATGACGATTTCGACGACATCTACGACGACCGTTACGACGATATATACGACGACCGCTGGGATGACCTTGACGACCTCTATGACGACGATTGGGACGACGATGACGACTGGGACGATGATGACTGGGATGACGATGACGACGACTGGGATGACTGGGACGATGATGACGATGATGACGATGACTGGGACGACGATTGGGATGATGACTGGGACGATTGAGCGATTAACCGAAACTTAACCCCAAGCTAACGCGGCTCTGATGTAAAACCCCGCCGCTTGTGGTATTCTCGTAAAAACCCACGCGCCGGCCTGATTAATAGACCGGCGCGCGGCTTTATTGGGGGATGGCAATGGTCTCAACAAAGCAGGATTTAGTCGGGTGGGTGCTCGCGGCCAAGACGGATTCGGACGCGGCCGACGCCCTTATAAGCCAGTATATGGGTTTCATCCGCGCCGAGGCCAGGAAGCTCAGCTTCGGCGACGGCGAGGACGAGCTGAGCGTGGCCATGCTCGCGTTCTACGAGGCGGTACTGGGCTATGAGCACACGCGCGGCAGCTTCCTCAGCTTCGCCGCCAGGGTTATACGCTCGCGGCTCATCGACTACCACCGCGGCGAGAGCCGCCACCGAGGCCACGGCTCGCTGAACGAGCGCGCGGACGAGGACGGCGCGGAGCTCCTTGAGCTTTTGCCCGACACGCGCGACGACATAGGCGAGCTGGACGCCCGCGAGGCCGCGCAGGGCGAAATAGAGGAGTATTCCCGCGCGCTCTCGGCCTTCGGCATCACGTTTTCAGACATCGCGGACAACTGCCCGAAGCAGGAGCGCACGCTCCGCGCGTGCCTGGACGCGCTGAACTATGCCCGGAGCCGGCCGGAGCTGCTCGCCGCCGTGGAGAAGAGCGGCAAGCTGCCAGTGGCGGAGCTCGCCGCCGGCGCGAACGTCGAGCGCAAGACGCTCGAGCGGCACAGAAAGTACCTGGTCGCAATGCTCATCGCGTTTACCAACGGGTTCGAGATAATACGCGGCCACCTTTGCAGGCTCGACGGCGGGAGGGGGACGAAATGACATACCTTATACTTGAGTCCCGCGCCGCCTACTGCGTGGCCCTCGGCGAGGACGGCCGCTGCGTCAAGTGCGCGAATATGCGCTATGAGGTCGGCGACAGGGTCGAGAACATAATTGAACTGAAAATACCCGAGCATCGGGACAGCCGCCGCGCCCTGCGCGTCGTTTCGCTCTGCGCGGGGCTGGCCGCATGCGTGTGTATAGCCTTCTTCGGCTGGTACCGGCCCAATTACGCGGCCTACGGCACCATGCGCATGAGCATCAATCCGGACGTGGAGCTCACGCTCAGCCGCACGGAGCGCGTACTCGACGCCGAGGCGCTCAACGCCGACGGAGCTGCGCTGCTGGACGGCATGGATTTTTCAGGGCTCGACGCCGCCGAAGCCGCGGAAGCGCTGGTGGAGAAGTCCATCGCCGGCGGATATCTGACCGAGGGCGGGCAGGTGACCGTCTCCGTGGACGGCGGCAGCGAGGAATGGCGGCGCGAGACCGAGGACGGCGCGCTCACGGCGCTCGAGGAGCGCTACGGGACCTTCGCCGTGATTCGCACACCGGACGACCCGGTGGTGACGATCCCCGTGCCCGCGCCAAGCCCGGCTCCGCCCCCAAGCCCGACACCCGTACCCACTCCTGCCGCGACGCCGTCGCCGTCATACGCCGGCGACGACTGGGATGACGGAGACGATGACGGCTGGGACGATGATTGGGATGACAATGACGACGATGACGACGGCGGTTGGGACGATTGAACAGCGCTCCATTTATAAAAAGCCCGCCCGGGGAATTTCCCCGGGCGGGCTTTGCTTTGGCCGGAGCGGTCACATCAGAGTCATATAAATGCTGCGGATATCGGCCTTGGAGAGGGGCTTGACGTTGTTGTTGAGCAGGCGCTTGACCTCGAATGCGCTGTCGACCAGCGTGTCCAGCTCTTCCCGCGCGTTTGAAACGTACGCCGAGAGCCTCTCCGGTATGTCGAGGCTGCGGACTATGCGGCAGATCTCGCGTATCACCGCATCCGCCTTCTGCGCCCGGGTGAGGGCGGAGCCGGCGCCGAACACGCCGTCGTATACCTCCGCCAGGCGGGGCTCTATCGCGTCCTTATTGAACTCCATCACCGAATAGAGCAGCATAGCGTTGCTCACGCCGTGCGGGACGTGGTACTTTCCGCCCAGCGGGTACGAGAGCGCATGCACCGCCGTGGTGCCCGAGGCCGCGATCGCCACGCCGCCGTAGAACGCGCCGAGCAGCATGTTTGCCCGCGCCTCCTCCTCGCCGGCGCAGGCCGCCTCGATGCTCCCGAAAATGAGCCTCATGCCCTTCAGCGCCCAGATGTCGCTGAAGGCGTTCGCCTTGTTCGAGGTGAAGCACTCTATCGTGTGTGCCAGCGCGTCCACCCCCGCGGAGGCGGCGATGTGCCGCGGCAGGCTCTCAGTCGACTTCGGGTCGAGCACCACGTTGTCCGCTATCAGCTTCGTGTTGACTATGCCTATCTTCAGCTCCTGCTCGGGGACGGTGACGATGGCGTTCGGCGTGGCCTCGGAGCCCGAGCCGGCCGTCGTAGGTATCATGATCGTCTCCGCGCCCTTTTCCACCAGCGAAAAGTCATCCAGAAGCCGCCGCGCGCTCATACCGCGCTCCGGGCAGGCGGAGACGAGCTTTGCCGTGTCCATCACGCTGCCGCCGCCCATGCCTATCACAAGGTCCGGGCGGAAATCCTGCACGCCGGTGATTATTTCGTCCACCTCGTCCACCGTCGGCTCGGCGGGGACGGAGCTGATGCGCATGTAGTCGATGCCCGCGGCCTTCAGCAGCTCCTCCGGGCGCCGGGCGAGCCCGTGCCTGTACACACTGCCGCCCGTCAGCAGCAGCGCGCGGCTGTGCCCGGCGAAAAGTTCCCCGAGGCTCTCTATCGCCCCTGTCCCGGCGATCACCCGCGCCGGCATCTTCGTGCTGTATTTCTGGAGTACCATAATGCTTCCTCCCAATGGCAATAAACTGCGGATAAAGGAATGTGCCGCCGGATACAGTTTAGCCCCAACCGGCCGCGGATGCAAGATGCCCTCGGCGTATTTTTGAAAAATCCGGCATATGGCCGTGGGCGGGAGGTAAAAAAATGAAGGCTTGATTTGTGCAACAATGCTAAATATCAAGCCGGAGGCGAAATTTATATGAGCAGATATTGACTAACATAAATTTACATGATATCCTTTTTCAAATAAACCGTCCGCCGGCCGCAAAGCGGCGGCAAAGAACAGCCAGACAGAACCAGAACCACAAAAAATTTATAATGAGGACAAAATGATGAAAAACGGTTCTTGAGCGCGGTTTTGGCAGTTGTTCTTTGCGTTTCCCTTGCATCTCCGGCGTTAGCGACAGGAATTGGACATGAGAGCGCCGCTATGCAGATGGCGGCCAACGAGATTGAGAGTGAAACCGCCCGTATGATGTCGAGCGTCGCGTCCCAGCTCGCGGCTCAGGGACAGCTCGATATGCTGCCGATTTATGAGGAGATTCTAACGACAGAGATCGAAGCGAAGGTCAACTTGAAATATGGTATAACTACTTCGGCAAGCACAGATAGCGTGTCGCTCTATTTCCCGGATGGCGGCTCAGTAGGATATGATAGCGCGTTTCATACATCTGTTTTCAAAATGTACATGACCAAAGAATTGTTCGACATATATGCTCAGGACTATTTATATGTCGATGCGCCCCTTGAAATAGAAATCGGAAATCTTGTCCCTTTGCTGGGAACGACTCTTGCTTCTTGGTTAATTGCACTTTCAATACCGGGTACAGTTAAAATAGTTGCAGATTTGATAACCTGCGAGGAAATTTACGAAAAAGGCGGCTATGCGGAAGTAATGGTCGTATCCGATGCGTCAGGAATCGAGACATCAACAGCCCTTCTTGTATGGGATAATTACCCGTATGCTGTATTTGTACCGTTTAACGACAACTATGTATGGGAGGCGTTTTAATATATGGGTGATAATGAAGCCAACATCAGAAAAGATGTTGCTTCGCAGGTAAAAAGCGTAAACTTAAACGCGCTTTTCATTTTGGACGGCCTGTGCATAGCGGCGTTTTTGATCACGCTGATAGCTTTCCCGGACATGGGACTGCTGCCTTCACGCGAATATGGATACGACATAGAGGTCAATCCGTTGGTTCCCGTTGCCGCTGTATTTATAATGCGGCTTATTAGGATACTGAATCTTGCGGCGCTTGCATATCTGGTCGGCTTCGGAATGGATTTCCCGTTCAGAAAGAGCAAAAACAAAAGCATATTCCCTGTCAAATGGTGGGTATACCTTATATGTATTTGCGTCATGGTAATAGGCAGCAGCCTGGCTGATTCATATTTCAACCAACTGGAAACCTATCGCCGAGTGTGGATGGATTTGACGCCGGCAGCTATTGATTCGGTTGTATTCATTGCCGCATACGCTTACGGAATGAGCAAGCTCAAGCGCCTGCATAAGACCGATGCAGAAACGTAATTAATCCCCCGGGAGAAACCCGGGGGATTTTTCATATCTGAAAGGCCGCCCTGGGCGGCCTTTTTGCCGCGGGCGTGCTTATGGAAGCAATGAAACGATGTATTTTATCTATGGTTAAATAGATAACGATCATGCCGCCAAATTCTCAGCCCCGTTTTTGAGCACCTTGCCCAATGTAGTCCGAACAGGCCTCGAGGACATATTTCCGGAAGCTGCGCACGGCGGGCGAGAGGAAGCCGCGGCTGTCGCTGATCATGTAGAAGCTGCGCTCCCAGTCCGGCCGGGATATCTGGATTATTTTGACGTCGAGGCGCAGCAGGAGGTCCATGTACGGCACGACGCCGATGCCGAAGCCCCGGGCGACGAGCCCGGCGACGACCTGGTCCTCGGCCGTTTCATAGGCGATGTCCGGCGAAGCGCCGATCTGCTCGAAGAGCCCGTCGACTATGCGGCGCATGCCCGACGCCGGCGAAAAGAACACCTGCGGATACGGCAGGGTCTCCTCCAGCGCCACGCTGTGCCTGCCCGACAGGGGGTGGCCGCGCGGGACGATGAGGACGATGTCCTGCTCGGCGACCGCCACGGCGTCAAAACAGCTGTTTTCGGGCGGCTTTGAGGCGAACACGAGGTCAAATTGCCGCTCTGTGAGGCCGTCCAGCAGGCCGCTGGTAAGGCCGTTGCCGGTGGAGAAGGTGAAGCGGATGTCCTTGTCCGGGTGCCTGTCCAGAAAGCCGCGCGCGAGCCCGGGCACGAATTCCGTGCCCAGCGTGCGCAGAAAGCCGAGGCGGATAAGGCCCTCGCCCCGCGCCTCCCGCTTGAGCACGTCCACGCCGGAGTCGAGCACGGACAGGCTGTGCTCCGCCGTTTCAAGGAACTGCTCGCCGAAGCGCGTCAGCTCCGTGTTGCGCCCGGAGCGCTCGAAGAGCGGGAGGCCGAGCTCGGTTTCGAGCTGGTTTATCGCGTGGCTCAGGCTGGGCTGGGTGATGCACAGCTCCTCCGCCGCGCGGGTATAGTGCTTCGTGTGGGCCAGTTTGACGAAATAGCGCAGGTGGAACAGGTTCATTTCAACACCTCCATGCGCCAATATTCTAACATTTTCGATAGAAAAAATCTATAGTTTATTAAATTTTATTCATTTGTTAATTATTCGTCAGAGCGCTATGCTCAACGCAGAAACCCCCGGCCGAGGGGCAGAAAGGATAGCTTGAAATGAACATTGACGGACACACAAGGCTGCTCGGGCTGATAGGAACGCCCGTGGGCCACTCCAAATCCCCCGCGATGTACAACTACTGCTTTGAAAAGTACGGCCTCAACTGCGCCTATCTCGCCTTCGACGTCCCGATGGAAAAGGTAGCCGACGCCGTGAATGCGCTGCGCACCTTCAACGTAATGGGCGCGAACGTGACCATGCCGCTCAAAAACGCGGTCATCCCCTATCTGGACGAGGTCAGCCCCGCCAGCAGGGCCATCGGCTCTGTCAACACCATAGTGAACAGGGACGGCAGGCTCACCGGCTATGTCACCGACGGCATGGGCTACACCGGGGAGCTCCGCCGCGGCGGTGTGGAGATCGCCGGCAGGACCGTGACGCTGCTCGGCGCGGGCGGCGCGGCCAGCGCGATCGCCATCGAGGCGGCGCTGGAGGGCGCGAAGGAGATCCGCGTGTTCAACAAGCGCGACAGCTTCTGGGAAAGGGCCCTTCACAACCTTGAGACGATCGGCGAGGCCGCTCCCGGGTGCCGGATCACGCTCAACGACCTCGACGACGCGGACGCGCTGCGCGCGAGCATCGGCACGAGCGACATCCTCACCAACGCCACCCGCGTGGGCATGAAGCCCATGGACGGCGAGAGCCTGATAACCGACCTCACGATGCTCCGCCCCGGGCTCATCGTCACGGACGTCGTGTACGACCCCGAGGAGACAAGGCTGCTCCGCGAGGCCAAGGCCGCCGGCTGCGTCACGTTCGACGGGCTCGGGATGCTGGTGGAGCAGGGCGCGGCGAGCTTCAAGCTGTACACCGGCCTTGAAATGCCCGTGGACGAGGTCTGCGACGCCATTTACAGATAAGGAAGAGTGGAAAAAGAGATGAGCATGAAGAAATATTACCCCACGGCCTTCGCGCTGTATATGACCTATTTCGTCCTCGGCGTGGCGAGCTCAATAATGAGCCACTACAAGCAGGAGCTGGCGGCCCTCTGGGGCAGCGCGATGCTCGCCGACGGCACCTACGACGTCTCCGGCGTCCTCGCGGTCATCGCCGCGCTGGGCCTCGGGCGGCTGATAACCTATCCCTTTGCCGGGCCCATCTCCGACCGCTACGGCCGCCGCGTGCCCGCGCTCATCGGCTGCGCCTGCTACCTCGTGTTCTTCGGGGCCGTGTGCTTCACCCGCAGCTATGTGCTGGCCTACATACTCGGCATCGTTGCCGGCGCGGCCAACGGCTTCCTCGACGTGAGCATCACGCCGAGCTGCATGGAGATATTCAGGGAAAAGGGCACCATAGCGAACATATTCACCAAGCTCAGCATCTCCATCGCGCAGTTCCTGCTGCCCTTCGCCATCGGCTATGTGGCCGCGGCGAACCTGCCCTTCTCCACTATTTTCATCGTCTGCGCCGTGCTGATAGCCGTTGTGGGCGCGGCGATAGTTTTCCTGCCATTCCCGCCGTATGAGCGCGCGGCGAAGGCGGCCGGCGGGAAGAAAAAAGAGCGCATGAAGTTTACGCCCAGCGCCGTTATACTCATCGTGCTCGGCTTCACCACCTCCACGACCTTCATGATCTGGCTCAACTGCTATCAGGAGCTGGCAATATCCTACGGCATCGCCGACCCGAGCCGCGTGCAGTCGCTCTACTCCATCGGCATCGTCCTCGCGCTATTTGTAAACGCGGCGCTGCTTGCCAGGGGGCTCAAGCCCAGCAAGATACTCATCATCTACCCCGCCGTGAGCGTCGTCACCCTCGTGGCCGTGCTGCTCGTGCAGCAGCCGTGGATCTGCTACCCCGCCGGCTTCCTGATGGGCTTCTTCGCCGCGGGCGGCGTGCTCCAGCTCGTCACCAGCGTCGCGGTGGAGATGTTCCCGAAAAACCGCGCCGTGATGACCAGCATCGTCATGATAGCCTCCTCCATCGCCAACTACGCCGTGCTCAGCATCGCCGGGCTGCTCACCAGCATCGGCGGCGCGGACGGCCCGAGGCTCATCATGCTCTTCAACATCGCCGTGACCGTCATCGGCGTGGCCCTCGCCGTCGTGCTCAACGCCCGTTTCGACAAGGACTTCCAGAGAGAAACCGTAAATAACTGAGAGACAGAGAAATAACTTAGGGAGGAAAACAAAAATGAGCAAGACCAATCCCGTTACCGTAAGCAGCTGGACGCTGGGCGACCAGTGCAGGTTTGAAGAGCGCGTCGCCGCGGCGAAGGCCGCCGGCTTCGAGGGCATCGGCCTGCGCGCGGAGACCTATGTGGACGCCCTCGCCGAGGGCCTGCACGACGATGATATCCTCGCCATCCTCAAAAAGTATGATATCGCCGTGACCGAGGTCGAGTACATCACCCTCTGGGCCGAGGAGCGCCGCAGCTATGAGCAGATGTACAAGGAGCAGGTCTGCTTCCACATGTGCGAGCTTTTCGGCGTGAACCACATCAACTGCGGCCTCATGGAGAAGTACAGCGTCGAGCACACGGCCAAAAAGCTCGCCGAGCTCTGCCAGCGCGCGGGCAAGTACACCATCGGCGTGGAGCCAATGCCCTACAGCGGCATCCCCGACGTGCGCACCGCCTGGGCCGTCGTAAAGGGCAGCGGCGCGGAAAACGCCAAGCTCATTCTCGACTCCTGGCACTGGATCCGCGCCAACCAGCC
>DVGA01000102.1 GCA_018712985.1 Candidatus Scatomorpha intestinavium | reverse complement strand
GGCATCAAGGGCAAAGAGGCCGACGAGCTGGCTATGAAGTACCTTGAGAAGGTGGATCTTGTCAAATTCGCCGACCACTATCCCAAGGAACTCTCCGGCGGCATGAAGCAGCGCGTGGCGATTGCCCGCGCGTATGCGGCTGAGCCGCAGGTGCTGCTGATGGATGAGCCCTTTGGGGCGCTGGACGCCCAGACACGCACCCAGCTCCAGAGCGAGCTGCTGGAAACCTGGGAGCGCGACAGGAAAACCTGCTTCTTCATCACGCACGACGTGGACGAAGCCATAATCCTTGCACAGAAGGTCATAGTCATGTCCGCCCGCCCGGGACGCATCAAGGAAATTATCGACATCGACATCCCCTATCCCCGCGGCCAGGAAACGAAGATGAGCCCCCGCTTCCTCGAGCTCAAGAACCACATCTGGAGCATCGTATACCAGGAATACCTCGAAGTCCGGAAATAATGGCGCTGCCATTGTTGATAAAATCAAAAATCAGGAGGAAAACCAAATGAAGAAGCTTCTTGCGCTTATGCTGGCCCTCGTTATGGTGTTCGCCCTCGCTGCCTGCGGCAGCGAGCCCGCCGCCGAAGAGAGCCCCGCAGCTGCGGAGAGCGAAGCTCCCGCCGCCGAGTCCGAAACCCCTGCCGAAAGCGAGGCCCCCGCTGAGGAGACCGTCGAGCCCGTAACGCTCAACATCGGCTACATGAACAACTACGGCTCCCTTTGGAGCGTCCTCGCCGCCGATCAGATGGGCTATTTTGAGGAGCAGGGCATCACCGTCAACCTCCTCTCCTTTGCTGACGGCCCGACCATCATCTCCGCCATGGAGAGCGGCAGCATTGATCTCGGCTATATCGGCGACGGCGCGCACAAGCTCTGCGTGCTGGGCAATGCCGAGGTCATAGCCCTCAGCCACATCTCCAACGGCGACGCCGTCATCGGCGGACCCAACGTCACCAGCCTTGAGGAGCTCGAGGGCAAGGTCGTTGCCTACGCCGCCGGCACCTCCAGCGAGACCATCCTGACCCAGGCCCTCTCCAGCGTCGGCCTGACCATGGACGACATCACCGCCATGAACATGGACGCTTCCGCCATCGTCACCGCCATGCTGACCGGCGACGTCGACGCCTGCGCCCTTTGGAGCCCCGAGAGCCTGACCGTCCTTGAGCAGGTCGAGGGCGCCACCAAGCTGGCCGACAACATTGCCTTCTCCGACACAAGCGTCTCCCTGGCCAGCTGGATCGCCATGCCGGACCGCGTCGAGAGCGACCATGATGTGATGGTCCGCTTCGTCACTGCCCTCTTCAAGGGCATGGACTACGCCGCCGACGAGCACTACGACGAGGTTGCCCAGTGGGTGGCCGACCTGCTCGCCATCGACTACGACACCGCCTATAACCAGCGCGGTGACGCCGAGTGGCTCACCGGCGAGGATGTCTACAACGGCATCGCCGACGGCACCGTCGAGGGCTACTACCGCCTGCAGCAGGACATCATGCTCACCAACCCGCAGAGCGGCGTGACCGAGTCTGTCCCCGTTGAGGACTATGTGGCCTTTGACATCATGACCGAGGCCGGCGACGCCCTCTACGGCGCGGCTGCCTGAGAGGCAAATACATAAGAAATCGGCCCAAGGGGCGGCGGGATCCGCCGCCCCTTCCTTTACAAAACTCGGCGTGTGGGCTAAAATGGCAGTGTAAAGCTCCTGAAAAGAGAGAGGGGGAGACCTATGCTGCTTTTGCTGGCGGCAGGCATGCTTTTCAGCTCGCTGCTCACGCTGATACTCCGCCGCAACAGGGAGAGCCTGCTGCTCGCGGCGCTCTGCCTGAGTCTGACCATCTACCTTGTAGGTATAATGCTGCTCATATCCAAGCAGGGCGGCATATCCGGCGACGTAGAGAACTTCCTGTTTTTCTCGCGCTCCGTGCGCCGTTGGTTCCAGTACAGGGTGGTGACCTTCAACCAGCTCGGCCTGATTATAAATGTCGGCAGGCACCTCTTCCCAATGTTCCTGCTGCTCATGACGGAGCGCTACACGATGATACCGTTCATACGCAAGCGCCCGGCGCTTGCAGCGCGGCTTACGGCCGCACTGCCGGTGCTCACCATGGCGCTCTATGTGCCGCAGGTCTATTCGCCGCTTGTTGACCTGATACCGGGCTGGAGGGCGGTGCTCTTTTACCTGAGCTACGGCTGGATAATTGTTTACCTGCTCATTTCGCTCTTCCTGCTCGTATATGAGCTCTTCTCTATCACCATGCCGTTTTTCCGCCGGCAGTTTCTGATGCTTGTTATCTGCCTGGCGAGCCTTTCTGTGCTTTATTTCGTCTACTGTGGGCAGGACCCCGGCCAGGTATACAGCTTTTACAGCTATGACTACCTCGGCGTGCGCGGAACCGGATACATGCTGCTCATGCCGGGACTCGGCGGCTATATAGTGCTCGTTGTGATAAATGTCCTCGGCGGCCTGCTCGGGATAGGTATGCTGCTCAGGTACACGGAGGACACGATATCTTCCAACGAGGACGATCCGGGCCTTGAGCGCAAGTTCGACGTTGCGCGGACCGGGGCCAGTGTTTTTGTGCACGGCATAAAGAACCAGCTCCTGGCCAACCGCGTGCTCTATAAGCGCATCCGAGCCGAGCTCGACAAGCCGGAGCCGGACATGGAGAAGCTCCGCGAGAGCACGGAGCGGTTGAACGAGATAAACGACACCCTCATCGCGCGCAGCGAGGAGCTGTACAGGACGGTGAAGAGCAAGAGCGTCATGCTCGTGCCGGTCCTGCTCGCGGACGTGTGCGAAACCGCCGCAGACCGGTTCAGAAAAAAGTACCCGGACGCCCCGCTGGAGGTCTCGCTGCCGGAGGGCGTGCAGGTCCTCGCGGACGAAAACTACCTTGCCGAAGCGCTGTATAACCTTATGACCAACGGCTGGGAATCCAACCTTGCCGCCGGGCATGAGAAGAGCCCCGTGTCCCTCATCGTGTATACGGTAAGGCTTTATACGGTCATAGAGGTCAGGGACAACGGCGTGGGCATAAACGAATCGGAGCGCAAACAGATTTTCGAGCCGTTTTATTCGAGCAAAAACACGAATTTCAACTGGGGCATGGGCCTCTATCACGTCCGAACCATAGTCCGCAGCCACCTTGGCACGCTCCGGGTGGAAAACCGGCGGGAGGGCGGGGCGGCCTTTTTCATCCTCCTGCCGCGCTACGACGGCAGGACGCGCAGGGAGGGGAAACTGATAAAATGACGAGGATACTCGTCGCGGAGGACTTCGACATAATACGCGAGGACCTCTGCGACACGCTGAACGCCCAGAGCGACATGTGCGTAGTGGGCCAGGCCTCCTCCGGCGCAGAGATCACCGCCCTCGCCGGGAGCGTGGACTGCGATCTGATACTCATGGACATAGAGATGGAGACCACCGCCGCCGGGATAAAGGCCGCCGAGGAGATACTCGAGGAGCACCCGGACATAATGGTGCTCTTCCTCACTGCGCACGAGACGGAGAACATGATACTCACGAGCATGGGCGCCGGCGCTGTGGACTACATAGTCAAGGGCTGCCCGGACGAGGAGCTGCTCATGCACATCCGCTCCGCGGCCGCCGGTCGTCCGATGCTGGACGCCAAGATACAGAACATGCTGCTGAAGGAGTATTCCCGCCTCCGCAGCTCGGAAAAGAGCCTGCTGTTCTTCATCAACTCCGTCAGCAAGCTCACCGCGGCGGAGCGCGAGCTCGTGCGGCTGCTGCTGGAGGACAAAAAGGTCAAGGAGATCGCCGAGCTCCGCTGCGTGGAGCTCGTCACCGTGAAAACGCAGATCAAGAGCCTCCTGCGCAAGTTCGGCTGCTCGCGCACGCGGGAGATCGTTGAAACTATAAGAGAACTGAACGTGGCCCACCTCTTCTGAGCGGCCAGGAAAGGAGCTTTACAATGGACTATTTCAAGATACCGGCCGGAGAGCTCGGCAAGGGCTCAAAAATCCCCGTCTATCCCCTTGGCGACTCGGGAGAGGTGTTCTATGAGCTCGCGCTCGAGATGGTGGACACGATAAAGGCGCACAATGCCGCGGGCGAAAAGACCGTGTTCATCTGCCCCGTCGGCCCCGTGGGCCAGTACCCCATCTTCGTGCGGCTTGTAAACCGCGACCGCGTCAGCCTGAAAAACTGCTGGTTCATAAACATGGACGAGTACCTGAACGATGACGGGACTTATATCGATATCGGGAGCCCGCTCTCCTTCCGCGGCTTCATGAGCCGGAACGTCTATTCGAAAATAGACGCCGGGCTGCTCATGCCCGAGGAGCAGCGCGTGTTCCCGGACCCCGCCGATACCGGACGGGTGGATAAGCTCATCGAGGAGCTCGGCGGCGTCGACGTCTGCTTCGGCGGCATCGGGATAAACGGCCACCTCGCCTTCAACGAGGCGCAGCCGGAGCTCACTCCGGAGGAGTTCGCCGCCCTCGGCACCCGCGTCATAACGCTCACGCCGGAGACAAAGACCGCCAACGCCATCGGCGACCGCGGCGGCGCGATAATCGCAATGCCCAACAAGGCCGTGACGATAGGCATAAAGCAGATCATCTCCGCGCGGAAAGTGCGCCTCGGCGTGTTCCGCGACTGGCACCGCGGAGTGGTGCGCCAGGCGGCCTACGGCGAGGTCAGCGCTGCCTTCCCCGTGACGCTGCTGCAAAACCACCCGGACGCGGCGATATTCGCCAACTCCACCGCCAGCGCGCTCCCGTTCTGACATGAAGCGCACGATATTTACCGGCGGCGCGGTGTTCACCGGCGGGGAGCTGCGCAGCACCGAAGTGCTCGCCGCGGACGGCCGTATAGCCGCTATCGGGGCCGGGCTCGACCGCGCCGGCTGCGAGGTCGTGCAGCTCGGGGGGAACATCCTCTCTCCCGGGTTCATCGACGTGCACACGCACGGCGGCGCGGGCGTGGACATCAACGCCGCGAGTTATGAGGAGCTCTGCGCCCTCTCGTGCTTCTTCGCCGGACAGGGCGTCACCGGCTTCCTCGCCAGCATCCTTACCGACACCGAGGAGGCCACGGAGCGGGCGATCGGCAACGTCTGCAGGCTGATGGAGGAGCCTGCTCCGGGAGCGAAGTGCCTCGGCATACATCTCGAGGGTCCGTTCCTCTGCCTGAAATACAAGGGCGCAATGCCACCCGAGCTGCTCCGGGAGGGGGACGCCTCGCTCTTCCGCCGCTATCAGCGGAAGGCCGGCGGCCGCGTGCGTTATATGACCGTGGCGCCCGAGGTGCCCGGCGTGCTGGACATGCTTGCGGAGCTGCGCGGCGAGTGCGTGATGGCCATCGGCCACTCGGACGCGGATTACGAGACGGCGCGAGAGGCGATACGCCGCGGCGTCTGCTCCTGTACGCACACCTTCAACGTCATGAGCCTCTTCCACCAGCACCGCCCCGCCGTCATGGGCGCCGTGCTCGAGAGTGACGTGTACTGCGAGGCCATCTGCGACGGGCGGCACCTGCACCCGGGCACGGTGCGGATGCTCCTGAAGTGCAAGGGCTGGGACAAGGTCGTCGCCATCACGGATTCCATGCAGGCCGCCGGCCTGCCGGACGGGGAGTACATGCTGGGCGTCAACCCCGTCACCGTCACGGACGGGGACGCGAAGATAACCGGCACCGACATCCGCGCGGGCAGCACGCTCACGCTCGCGCAGGCGGTGAAAAAAATAGCCGCCTTCACCGGCGAGGGCATAGAACGCATACTGCCCCTGCTCACCGCAAACCCCGCGAAGCTCATCGGAGAATACCACCGCCGCGGCGATATCGCCGTGGGCAAGGACGCGGACTTTACGGTCCTGTCGCCGGAGCTCGACGTACTGGAGACCTACTCGGCGGGGGAGAGAGTCTACTCCGCCGCGAAAGAATAAAAGGAGGATAAAATCATGCTCGTTCCGCTTCGCCCCCTTATGGAGGCCGCTGAAAAGTACAACTACGCGCAGGGCGCGTTCAACGTAAACGCCGTGGCCCAGGCTAAGGCCGTCATAGAAATGCACGAGACCTTCCGCTCCCCCGCGATACTGCAGGGCGCGGACCTCGCCAACGCCTTCATGGGCGGGCGCGTGGACTTCGCCAACGGCACGCTCGAGGACAAAAAGGTCGGCGCGCGCCGCATAGCGGACGCCGTGCGCAAATACGGCGAGCACAGCCCCATCCCCGTGGTGCTCCACCTCGACCACGGCAAGGACATCGACAGCTGCATCGCCGCGATCGACGGCGGCTACACCTCCGTCATGATCGACGGCTCGTCCCTGCCGCTCGAGCAGAACATAGAGCTCACGCGCGAGGTCGTCAAATACGCTCACGCGCTCGGCGTCAGCGTCGAGGGCGAACTTGGCGTCCTCGGCGGGCAGGAGGACCACGTCTTTGCCGAGACCAGCACCTATACCAATCCGCTGGACGCCGTGACCTTCATCGAAAAGACCGGCGTGGATGCCCTCGCGATCTCCTACGGCACGCAGCACGGCGCGAACAAGGGCAAGAACGCCAAGCTTCGCCGCGAGATAGCCATAGCCATCAAGGAGTGCATCAACCGCCTCGGCATTTTCTGCGCGCTGGTGAGCCACGGCTCTTCCACCGTGCCGCAGTACATCGTCAAGGAAATTAACGACCTCGGCGGCGACATACAGAACGCCTACGGCATCCCCGTGAACGAGCTCGTTGCCGCCATCCCCTGCGGCATCCGCAAGATAAACGTGGACACCGACATCCGGCTGGCCGTCACGCGCAACATGAAGGAGCTCTTCGCCCAGCGCCCCGAGCTGCGCACCAGCCCCTCCATCGGCGGAGTGTATAAGCTGCTCGAGGAGAAAAAGACCGCCTTCGACCCGCGCGTCTTCTTCCCGCCCATCATGGACACCGTGCTCACCGGCAATATCCCCGACAGCGACGTCGCCGTGCTCATGGAGCGCGTGGAGCAGGGCGTCAAGGAGGCCGTCGGCTCCCTTATCGTCAACTTCGGCTCCTACGGCAGGGCCCCGCTCGTCGAGCTGAAAACGCTCGAGGACATGAAGGCCTTCTACGCGAAGTGAGGTACCGGGCATGAAGCATCTTTATCTGAACCTGAAGCGCTTCGACGTCCCCGTGGAGTTCGGCGGCGTCAACCGCGTCGCGCCCATAAAAGACTGGGGTGCGTTCATCGTGGAAAATACGCAGGACGCCCTCGCCAAATATGACCGGAGCGAGGTGGAGTTCGCCCAGTTCTTCCCCGAGGCTCACATACTCGGCGCCGCCGCGGCGAAAAA
This sequence comes from Candidatus Scatomorpha intestinavium, assembly GCA_018712985.1. Lineage (GTDB taxonomy): Bacteria > Bacillota > Clostridia > Oscillospirales > Oscillospiraceae > Scatomorpha > Scatomorpha intestinavium. Next base: position 991 of record DVGA01000102.1, on the reverse strand, counting down.
GCCGGGCAGCCCCGTAAAAATCGGCTGCCAGGGCGTACACCGCGCGGACACCGCCGTGGGCGGCAACTTCGGCGCGTTCACAACGCTCCGCCCGGCCAGCGCGGCAAAGGCGCTCGGCTGTGAGAGCGTCATAATCGGCCACTGCGAGGAGCGCAACTTCTATAACGACACCCTTGCCGAGGCCGGCGTGAAGGACCCCTCCGCCACCAACCGCATACTCAACCAGGAGATACTGCGCGCCGTGGAGCGCGGGCTGAACGTGCTCTACTGTATCGGCGAAAAGAGCGAGGAGCAGCCGCAGTGGGAAGAGGTCCTTGGAAAGCAGCTCGACGAGGGCCTCGCCGGAGTGGATAGGCGCAGGGTCGTCATAGGCTATGAACCGGTGTGGAGCATCGGCCCGGGCAAGACCCCGGCCGGAAAGGACTATATCACCATGATCGCCCGCTTCGTGAAGGAGCGCACCGGCGGCATGGACGTCGTCTACGGCGGCGGGCTGAAGACCGACAACGCTGAAATGCTCGCCTCCATCGATGAGATAGACGGCGGGCTGATAGCCTTAACTCGCTTCGCCGGCGAGATCGGCTGGTATCCCGACGAGTATCTTGAAATTATCCGCCTCTATCTCGGCAAATAAGGAGGAGAGCCAATGAAGCTTGATTTTGAATACGGCAACGGCCTTATGAGCGCCGAGCTGCCCGACAATACCGACGTATTTATCCCCGGCACGACCGTGCCCGACCCGGAATGCCTGCCCCAGGACTGGGACACGCTCTATAACGCCACGCTCGAGAGCATCCGCCACCCGCTGGGTATGGCTCCGCTGCGCGAGCTCGCCGCCCCGGGCAAGAGTGTTGTGTTCATCATCCCCGACATCGTCAAGGGCGGCACCCAGCCCACCAGCCACCGCAAGGTGGCGATAAGGGCCTGCCTCGACGAGCTCTACGCCGCCGGCGTGGAGAAAAAGGACATACTGCTGCTCATCTCAAACGGG
>DVGA01000101.1 GCA_018712985.1 Candidatus Scatomorpha intestinavium | reverse complement strand
CTCGGGAACACCCCCATATTTACTTGGGCCAATCGGTGGAGCTGGTAGACGGACTCGAACCCCCGACCTGCTGATTACAAATCAGCTGCTCTACCGACTGAGCTATACCAGCATAACACCGGCTCGACTATAATAGCAGACGCGCCCGGGTTTGTCAACAAAAAAATCCTGTGTTCCGTGCAAAAAACTTTTTGTCAAGTCAGCAAAATGACAAATTGACGAAAACAGACGGTATATTTATGCTTCACCTATTGCAATGTGAAGATTGTTGCGGTAAAATCAAGACAGGATTAGAGGAATGTGCACAACTACATATTACTTAAAGTGAGGTTTTTTGCAGATGTTGACAAACGCTTATCTCAAGAGAGTGTACGAGACCGTCCTGGCCCGCAACCCGGGAGAGAGCGAGTTCCATCAGGCAGTGATGGAGGTGCTCGAGAGCCTCGAGAGCGTGGTTGAGCAGCACCCGGAGTATGAAAAGAACGGCATCATGGAGCGTTTTGTGGAGCCGGAGCGGTTCATCCAGTTTGCCGTGCCCTGGGTCGACGACAGCGGGAAGGTGCAGGTGAACCGCGGTTTCCGCGTGCAGTTCAACAGTGCGATAGGGCCGTACAAGGGCGGACTGCGCTTCCATCCGTCGGTCACGGCGTCGGTCATCAAGTTCCTCGGATTCGAGCAGGTGCTGAAAAACAGCCTGACCACGCTGCCCATGGGCGGCGGCAAGGGCGGCAGCGACTTCGACCCGAAGGGGAAGAGCGATGGGGAAGTCATGCGCTTCTGCCAGAGCTTCATGACGGAGCTGTATAAGCACATCGGCCAGTTCACGGACGTGCCTGCGGGCGACATCGGCGTCGGCGCGCGGGAGATAGGCTATATGTTCGGCCAGTACAAGCGCATCACGGGCACCTTCCAGGGCGGCGTGCTCACCGGCAAGGGCATCCCCTTCGGCGGCAGCCTGGCGAGGACGCAGGCCACGGGCTACGGGCTGTGCTACTTCGCGGAGGAGGCCCTCAGGTGCATGAAGGGCGATAGCTTCGCCGGGAAGACGGTTGTGGTCTCCGGCAGCGGCAACGTTGCGACGTACGCGGCGGAGAAGGCGACACAGCTTGGCGGCAAGGTGGTCGCGATGTGCGACTCAAACGGATATATATACGACGCGAACGGGGTTGACCTGAAGAAAATAATTGACATCAAGCAGCGCCGCCGCGCCCGCATCAAGGTCTACGCGGACGAGGTCCCCGGCAGTGAGTACCACGAGGGCTGCCATGGCATCTGGAACGTCAAGTGCGACATCGCGCTGCCCTGCGCGACGCAGAATGAGATGGACCTCGAGGGAGCGAAGGCGCTGATAGCGAACGGGTGCATGGGCGTGTTCGAAGGCGCCAACATGCCGCTGACGCCTGACGCGATAGCGGCAGTGCAGGCTGCGGGCCTGATGTACAGCCCGGGCAAGGCGTCCAACGCGGGCGGCGTGGCCACCAGCGGGCTCGAGATGACGCAGAACTCCATGCGCCTTTCCTGGAGCTTCGAGGAAGTGGACAAGAAGCTGCAGGGCATCATGAAGAACATCTTCCACGCGGCCTACGACGCTTCCGTCGAGGTCGGCAAGCCGGGAGACCTGATGGTCGGCGCGAACGTCGCCGGCTTCCTCAAGGTGGCCAGCGCCATGCTTGCCCAGGGTGTCTGATTTTAGTCGAAAAAGCGCGCAGAGGGGCGGCCCGGCGTTTTGCCGGGCCGCTTTTTTGCCGCCTGCGCGGTGCATACAGGCCGCCCTTCGGGGCAATTTTGCTGAAAACCCTTGCAAAAAGGCGCGGATAAGGTATAATTATAGTGCGCTATATCCGCCCGGAGCGGAACAGCAGCAGGAGGTAATTTAATATGTCAGACAGAACCGAAAAGACGAGACGCCTTGTCGGCCTCTCCATCTTCACCGCGCTGGTCGTCGTACTGCAGGTCGTGGCCACGTTCGTGAGGATAGGGGCCTTCCCCGTGACGCTGACGCTGGTACCCATAGTGGTCGGCGCGGCGATCTACGGCACGAAGGCAGGGGCCTGGCTCGGCGGGGTGTTTGGCGCGGTCGTCGCCATCGCCTGCATCACCGGAGCTGACGCCAGCGGCGCCATACTCTGGAACCTGAACCCGATTGTAACGCTTCTGCTCTGCCTTGTTAAGGGCATTGCGGCCGGCTTCTTCGCCGGGCTGGTGTACAATCTCATCTCCCGGAAGGGCGGAGATTCCGCTCTTGTAGTCGCCGGCGGGCCCGGGGGCGAGACCGGCAGGAGGGACACGGTTGCCGTGGCCTGCGCGGCAGTTGTGAGCCCGGTGGCGAACACCGGGATTTTCTGCGCGGGGCTGTATCTCTTCTTCAACGACACATTCAACACCTGGATGTCCGGCTGGGTGGAGACCACGGGGAACGCGGCCAACCCGCTGCTCTATATTTTCTTAGGCCTCGCGGGAATCAATTTCCTGATAGAGCTGGGTATAAACCTTGTCCTTTCACCTGTAATAAAGCGGATAATTTCCGCCCGACGCAAGGGAGTGATTTGATGCTGCTCGCCCTGAACGCCGGCAGCGTGGAAATCCGAATAGGCTGCCTTGAGCGCGGCTATGTGATCAGCGCCCTCTCGCTGGAGACGCGCGCGACGCGCACGGCGGACGAATACGCCGTCCTCATCGAGCGGAGCCTCTCGCTGCGCGGGATCGACCCGGCGCGGTTCGACGGGGCCGTGCTCGCGAGCGTGGCGCCGCCGGTTACGGCCGTGCTGCGCGAGGCGGTGGAGGAGGTCACAGGCTGCCGGGTGCTCATTGTGGGTGCGGGGGTTAAAACGGGCCTGAACATAGGCATAGACGACCCATCGCAGCTGGGCGCGGACCTTGTGGCCGAGGCCGTCGGCGCGCTGGACAGCCACGGCGCCCCCGCCATAGTGGTGGATGTTGGCGCCGCTACGACCACGATGACCGTTTTGGGGCAGGACGGGCGGCTGCTCGGCGGCTGCATAATGCCGGGCGCAGTCCTCTCGGCGGACGCTTTGAGCGACACCGCCGCGCTGCTGCCGCGCGTGCCGTTCGAGGCGCCGCGGCGCTGCATAGGCAAAAACACGGCCGACTGTATGCGCTCCGGCGCAGTGTTCGGCGCCGCCGCGGCGATAGACGGCATGACCGCGCGCATAGAGCGCGAGCTCGGCTGCACCGCCGCGCTGATAGCCACCGGCGGCCTCGCTGCGAAGGTCATACCGCACTGCGAAAGGGAGTTTGAGCTCGACGAGGACGCCGCGCTGCGCGGGCTCGCGCTGATATGGGAGCGGAACAGCCGCGCGAAGCGGCAGTGACGGGGGAGGGTACATATGAAATCGCTGAGGACCTTTGTCTACGGCATCATGGCGGGCATCTGCGTCTCCATCGGCGGGACGGCGTATCTCTCCATAGACAACGAGATAGTCGCCGCGCTGTTTTTCACGACGGGCCTTTTCGCCATAAGCAACTACGGCTTCAACCTGTTCACGGGAAAGGTGTGCTACCTGATAGACAACGGGCCGAAATACCTCTGGGACCTGCTCCTAATCTGGTTCGGCAACCTCGGCGGAGCCCTCATCGCGACCGCACTTCTGGGACTGACACGGGCACACCCCGCGCTGGCCGCGACTGCAGCGCCGCTGGTGGCCGCCAAGCTGGGCGACGGGCTGCTGAGCATATTCATCCTGTCCGTTTTCTGCAACATACTCATATTCATAGCGGTGGACGGCTACCGCATCCTGCCGGACGCGCTGGGGAGGTACCTCGCGCTGTTCCTCGGCGTGGCCGTGTTCGCGCTCAGCGGCTTTGAGCACTGCGTAGCGAATATGTATTTTATCTCCCTCACCGGCTCGTGGAGCGCAGAGGCGGTTTTGTTCATAATAGTCAATACCATAGGCAATTCCGTCGGGGGGCTGCTTGTCCCGGCGGTAAAAAAGGTGTTTAAGTAACAGGCCGGGCAGGCAGCAGCCGGTGAAAATGAACGTCCCCGCCGGCAGGCGGGGACGTTTTTCACCAGCCGGCGCGGAAAGGCATCTTCATCAAAGGGACGGTGCAGTTAATGCAGGAAAGGCGCATATGCTCCGAAACAGTGCGCAGGGCACTTGAGAAGAACCCGTTTGAAAAGCTGAGCAACATTGTGTTCACCATACTCGAGGGCGCGATCCTCAGCTCAGAGCTCCCGCCAGGGGCGCGGCTGAACGTTGCCAAAATCGCCGGGGAGCTGGAGGTGAGCGCTACGCCGGTGCGCGAGGCGATTGACCAGCTCTGCTCCCGCGGGCTGGTGAGGGCCGAGCAGAGGGGCGACGGGAAATACAGCAACTACTATGTGTTCGATATCGAAAACAGCTCCATAGAAAACCTCTTTGTGGCGCGCAAGTCCGTCGAGGGCATGGCGGCCTATATCTGCGCTGAGAAGAACTGGAGAGTAGATTTGAACGAGCTCGGCAGGCTGGCGGACGGCTTCCAGACGGCGCTCAAAAACTACGTGCATGGCGCTGAAAACAGGGACCCGGACATAAGCATAACCGCCCGGCTGGACATGGACTTCCATGGGCTGCTCGTCCGCTCTACACGGAACGAATACCTTCTGAGCATGTACGAGGCCATCGGCAAGACGGTGGAGTACCTTTCGATACGTACAAACCAGTTCCTCGTCAGCGAGCGGAACCCGGACAACCTGCTGCTGCTCGGCAGCCAGCACGTCGCCATTTACCGGGCCGTAAAGTTCGGCTTTCCCGAGCTGGCGCGCAGCGCAATGGACAAGCACATAGATTTCTGTGCGAATTCCTGCCTGCAGAACAGGAACCTTGGAGAGGGCTGATTTTTCCTTTAACTATACAATATGTACATATTGACGTGCGGATAATTGTCGGCATTCCCAAAATGTATTTGGGAATGCCGCTTTTTTGTTCTCTTTGGCGCGTGAACCCGCAAAAAGCTTCCTGACCGGGAAAGATTCCGGGGTGAAGTGGCTGAAAACTTTCTGTTTAGTGTATTTTCACAGCTTGATGTCCATTAAGTGTTGCACAATTAGACTGTTTGTACAGGAAAGTGCTAAATTTAGAACAACACGGAGTGCGGTAAACCGGCTCAAAACTACATAACGGAGGAAGAGAAATGAAGATAGCAATGATAGGCTCCGGCGCGGCCGGCAGCGTTTTCGCCGGCTACCTGAGGCGGGGCGGCGCGGACATAACGCTCGTCGACCCCTATAAGGAGCACATGGACAAGATCGCGAAGGACGGCCTTACCTTTGTCATATACCCGGATCAGGAGTATCAGGTGACTGGGTACAAGACTGCCTACAACGCCGACCATATCGGCACAATGGACATAGTCATCTTCATGACCAAGGCCACGCAGCTTGAGAGCGCCATAGAGACGGCGAAGCCCTGTATAGGCGAAAACACCGTGCTCGTCAGCCTGCTCAACGGCCTCGGCAACGAAGACAAGCTCGCCGCCGCCGTTGGCCCCGGAAGGGTGATTTATGGCTCCGGCGTCCTCGGCACCGCACTCGACGGCCCCGGCAAGTGCATTTCCTCCCCCGGCGCGGGCGAGATCCAGATGAATTTCGGCGCAATGGAAAACAACCCCCTTACCGAGGCCGCGGGAAAACACCTTGAGAAATGCTTTATAGACGGCGGATGCCCAACTAAATTCTGGGATGACGTCCGCCCCGCGCTCTGGACCAAGATCGTCGTAAACTCCACCTTCAACCCGCTGTGCGCGCTCACCCGCCTGAAGGTAAAGGACCTGCTGGCCGACCCCAACGGGCTTGCGATGGTCATACAGGTCGTCAGCGAGTGCTGCGCCGTGGCGACGGCCAAGGGCTGCCCGATGGACGCAAAAACCTTCATGATGGGCGTCAAAAACGCAGGCGGCAGCGGCATCGTGGACTACTACCCCTCCATGGCACAGGATATGCTCATGTTCAAGCGCCAGACCGAGATTATGACGCTCAACGGCGCCGTTGCGGAGTACGGGCGCCAGCTCGGTATCCCCACCCCCGCCTGCGATTTTATTACCAAACAGGTGCTCTGCATGCAGGCCAACTACGACAAGCAGTACGAGGGCTGAGCAATGGGCTGGAGAGAGAAGTACGCCTCAAAGCTCATAAGCATGGACGAGGCGGTGCGGAAAATAAAAAGCGGGGACAGGCTCGCCGCCGGCATTGCCACAGGCGTGCCGTATAAGCTGCTGGACGCCCTCGCCGATTATGCTGCTGGTAATCTCGAGGGCGTGGAGTTCTATTTCGGCGCGGGATTCAAGCCGTACAGGATGGGAATGCCGCAGTTCAACGGCCATCTGAACATAAAGAGCTTCTTCTACGGCCCGATCGAGAGGGCGTTTGTGGCGCACGGCTCCAATTTCCCTTATCAGCCGGTACACCTGTCCCAGACCACGCGCGACCGCTGCGTGACGCACCGCGGCAATGTCCTGCTGATGGCCGGCACCGAGCCGGATGAAAACGGCCTCATCTCCCTCGGACCATCGCCAATGGGCGGGGACATGCTCGACAGCTATGACACGGCGATTGTGCAGATAAACCGGCGTATGCCTTTTGTATTCGGCGAAGGGACCGTGATACCGGCAGACCGCGTGGCCTGGATGGTGGAGGCGGAGGAGGACCTGCCCATACTGCCGAGCGCCGAGCCCAGCGAGGCGGAGGTGAAAATCGCCGGCCACATAGTGGACCGCGTGCCGGACGGAGCGTGCATACAGCTCGGAATAGGCGGCGTTGCCTCCGCGATAGGGCGTTTTTTGAAGGACAAGCGCGACCTCGGCATACACACTGAGATGTTTGTGAACGCCCTTGTCGAGCTTCTGAAGTGCGGCGCCGCCAATAATTCGCGCAAGACAATCAACCCCGGAAAGACGGTCCTCGGCTTTTCGCTCGGCTCGCAGGAGATGTACGACTTCATGTACCGCAACCCGGATATAGAGGCCCGGCCATTTGCCTATGTGAACGACCCGCGCATCATTGCGCAGAACGACAATATGGTGTCCATAAACGGCGCGATGCAGGTGGATCTCATGGGCCAGGTCTGTGCCGAGAGCATCGGGCCCAGGCAGTTTTCAGGCACGGGAGGACAAGCGGACTTTGTCCGCGGCGCGAATTGGAGCAGGGGCGGCATGAGCTTCCTTGCGCTCCCGAGCACGCTCACCACAAAGTCGGGTGAGGTAAAAAGCAAGATCTCCGCCGTGCTGCCGCTCGGCAGCGTGGTCACCACGCCGAGGGCGGACGTGCAGTACGTCGTAACGGAATACGGTGTGGCGGACCTGCGCAATGAACCGCTGGATGTCCGCGCGAAGCGCCTGATAGCCATAGCGCACCCGGACTTCAGGGACAGGCTCACATACGACGCCAAGCAGGCCGGAATGATAATTTGACGAGGAGGAGAAGGCAATGAGAGTAAAAGTACTCAGCCAGTATTGCAAAAGCTGCGGCTACTGCGTGCATTACTGCCCCAAAAAGGCCCTGAGCTTCGGGAATGAGCGCAATGGGCTGGGCGTGTTTTTCCCCGTGGTCGACGAGGAGAAGTGCATAGCCTGCGGCATCTGCGCCACCGTCTGCCCCGACGCGGCGCTGGAGCTGAGAGAGGAGGAGAACAATGGCTAAGACACTCATGAAGGGCAACGAAGCTGTTGCCGAGGCCGCGGTGCGCGGCGGCTGCCGCTTCTTTGCCGGATATCCCATCACCCCGCAGAGCGAGATACCGGAGTACCTCTCCTCCCGCCTGCCGGAGGTCGGCGGAGTGTTCATCCAGGGCGAGAGCGAGGTCGCCTCGATAAACATGGTCTACGGTGCCGCCACCAGCGGAGTGCGCGCCATGACCGGCTCCTCCGGCCCGGGCATAAGCCTGAAGAGCGAGGGAATAAGCTATCTTTCCGGCGCCATGCTCCCCGCCGTGATAATCAATGTGAGCCGCGGCGGCCCAGGCCTCGGCAGTATCCAGCCCGCGCAGCAGGACTATCTGCAGGCCACGAAGGCCCTCGGCCACGGCGGCTTCCGACTGATAGTCGAGGCGCCGCACACCGTGCAGGAGGCCGTAGACCTGGTCTATGACAGCTTTGAACTCGCCGAGCGCGACCGCAACCCCGTTTACATACTCATGGACGGCTGCCTCGGCTCCGTGATGGAGGAGGTGGAGCTCCCGCCTATGAAGGAACTTCCGCCGAGGCCTGACTGGGCGCTCGGGAACTTCGACCAGGGCGAACACGAGCCGCGGCTCATCTCCTCCATAGCCGACGAGCCGGTTGTGGAAATGCTGAACAAGCGCGCAGCCATGCTCCAGAAGGGCTGGGCTGCGAACGACGTAAAGTGGGAAGAGTATATGCTCGACGACGCCGAGTATGTCTGCGTAGCCTACGGCACCAGCGCCAGAGTGTGCAAATACGCCGTCAACGAGCTGCGCCGCGAGGGCATAAAGATCGGCCTTATACGGCCGATAACGCTGTATCCCTTCCCCAAAAAGGCCCTGTACGACCTCGACTACAGCCGCGTGAAGGCCATCATCGACGTGGAAATGGCAATCCCATGCCAGATGGTGGATGACATCGCCCTCGAGGTTATGGAGCGCGCTCCAATACTGCAATACGGCCGCTCCGGCGGTATCACCCTCAAGAACGAGGAGACAACAGCCGCGATAAAGGCATTGATAGGAGGTCTGAACAAATGAGCAGGGAAATCCTCAGGCCGAGCTGCCTCAGGCCCATTCCGAACACCTTCTGCCCCGGATGCCTGCACTCGATGGCAAACAAGCTTGTGGGCCAGTGCATCGACGAGCTGGGGCTTGCAAAAAAGACGGTTGTAGTCATGCCGGTCGGCTGCTCAACCATGGGCCTGCGCTTCTGGAACATGGACATGGTGAGCTGCGCCCACGGCAGGGCGCCCGCCGTGGCCACCGGCATCAAGCGCACCCAGCCCGACACCTTTGTGTTCGCCTACCAGGGCGACGGCGACCTTGCAAGCATCGGACTCGCGGAGATCATGTGCGCGGCCAACCGCGGCGAGCACTTCACGGTAGTGTTCGCCAACAATTCCACCTACGGCATGACCGGCGGGCAGCTCGCCCCGACCACGCTCGTGGGCCAGAAGTCCACCACCACGCCGAAGGGCCGCGACGCGCTTGTCGACGGCTATCCCACCAACATGTGCGAGATCCTCAGCACGCTCAAGGCGCCCAGCTACATCGCCAGATGCGCCCTGAACACGCCGGCCAATATCCGCAAGGCCAAAGAGAGCATCATGACGGCCTTCCGCTACCAGCTTGAGGGCAAGGCGTTCAGCTTTGTCGAGCTGCTGACCAACTGCCCGACCAACTGGGGCATGGCCCCGCTCGACACGCTGAAGTTCATGGAGGAGAACACGATCCCCGCTTTCCCGCTCGGCGTGTTCCGCGATGTTGAGAAGGGAGTGTGAGCAGGATGAAAAACGCCATTATCTTCACCGGCTCCGGTGGCCAGGGCGTCATGAGCATGGGCATAATGCTCGCGCAGAGCGCCGTCGAGAGCGGACGCCACGCCGCCTACATGCCGAGCTACGGCCCCGAGCAGCGCGGCGGCAGCGCCAAGTGCACCGTTATCATCGATAAGGACGAGATAGTCTCCCCCATGGCCGGCACCGGCGGCGTGCTCGTTGCGATGAACAACATGGCCTATAACAAATTCATAGACGAGCTCGAGCCGGGCGGGATACTGCTCTATGACAGCACGCTCGTCACCGTGCCCATCGAGCGCGGGGACATCACTGCAATCGGCATCCCGGCGGACGCGCTCGCCCTCGAGGTGGGCTCACCGAAGGTTGCAAACGTAATAGTCATCGGCGCGCTCATCGCCCTCACCGGCATAGTCTCGCCGGAGGAGTTCCAGCACAGCCTTGATGTAAAGTTCGCAAAAAAATCCGACGCCGTGCGCGCCATGAACGCAGAGGCACTCAAGCGCGGCATGGCGGCCGTGCAGAAGTGAGGAAAAACGCGGCGGCCCGGCCGGGCCGCCGCGCGCAAAAAGAGAGGGAACAGTGAAAGAGAAAAAATTTACATACCACTATGTCATTATAATCGCCTGCTTTATAATGATGGCGGCCACTGTGGGCATCATAGTGAATACGTTCACCATAATCAGCCCGGCCATGATAGCCGACCTCGGCATAAGCGCGACACAGGTACAGCTCATTTCGCTCGTCAGCACCTTCGGAAACATGATTGCCGGGCTGTTCGTGGGCAGGATCATGGCAAAGTTCGGCATGCGCAGTACCATGACCGTGGGCACAATCATGATGTGCGCCGGATTTGCCCTGCGCGGTGCGTCCAGCACCATGCTCACACTCTGCGCAAGCAACCTGCTCTGCGGCATCGGCATGGCAGAGATATCCACAATCCCCTCCGGCGTGCTGGTAAATAACTGGTTCTCAATGGAGAAAAAGGGCACCATGAGCGGCATCGCCTTTGCCGGCAGCGTCGTGGGCGGCATAGTGTTCGTACAGATCGCCAATCTGCTCATGCAGGCTTACGACTGGCGCGTGACACACTATGTGCTCGCCGCCATCTGCGCCGTACTTATGCTTCCCATATCCCTGTTCGTGGTGCGCGCCCGCCCGGAGGAGAAGGGCCTATGCCCGCTCGGCAGCGAGAACGCCATGGGCGGCGCCTGCCCGGTAGTGACCGGCATAAGCGGCAAAAAATTCTTCAGGACAGGCTCATTCTGGCTGCTGGCCTTCACCGTATTCGTAATCGGCTTCACCAACATGGGTATACAGCGCAACTTCGCAATCTGCCTGCAGAATGAGCACGGGCACAGCGAGGACTTCGCCACGATGGTGTACAGCGCAGTCATGCTCATCCAGATATTCGGCAAGATCATCCTCGGCCGTGTTTACGACAAGAAGGGTGTAAAAGCGGGCACCATCTACAACACCGTTCTGGTTATAGCAACTGTGGCTTTTGCGGTCACGAGCAACAACCCCATTATGGCTGTGTGCTTCGGCGTGGTATTCGGACTGCTGGGCTCCATGACCACCGTTACACCGCCCTATCTCACCGCGCTCATAGTCGGGCGCAAGAGCTATGCCGGGATCTTCGGCGTGGTAAATGTGTTCTTTAACACCGGCGTAGCAGTCGGAGCCGTGGTTGCCGCACGCGTGTTCGACGCTACCGGTTCTTTCAACGGCGCCTGGATAGCCTTCGCCGTGCTGATGGTCATAGCAGCCTTCACCACGGGCCTCTCCACGAAGCGCGCCGGGGAGTACCGCACGATGACCGACTAAAAAAACATTGCTGTCTCAACAGGCTTTCTCTTCCACAGCAAAAGTTCCCCGGCAGCTTGGGCTGCCGGGGAACGACATGCTTTTGGGCCTTTTCGGGCCGATATTGAGCTCAAGCGGCGGTTGAATCCCCCGGATTCAACCGCCGCTTGCTGTTTTTCCCCCTCCCGGCGGGCATATACTGCGCTTGTAAGCCGGAAGGAGCTGAGTTATAATGCTTGAAAAGGAGAGTTTGATAAGATGTTCGATATGTCTAAGATTGGCAGAAATATTGCGCGGCTCAGGAAGGAGGCCGGGCTCACGCAGATGGGTCTTGCCGACGCGATGGGCATCAGCTTCCAGGCGGTCAGCAACTGGGAGCGCGGGCAGACGATGCCCGACATCTCTAAGCTGCCTGAGCTGGCGTCCATTCTCGGAGTCACCGTGGACGGACTTCTCGGCGCGGATGAGGCAAAGGTGGTAGAGCGCGCGGTGAGCGAGACGGACGAGCCGCTTACGGTGCAGGAGCTCGCGGACGTGGCGCCGCTGCTCCCGCCGGCAGAGGCAAAGCGCAATTTTGAGCGGACGAAGGAGGAGACGGAGAGCAGCGGGCGCAGGCTCAGGCTCTCCGACCTTGTGGAGCTCGCCCCGTTCCTCGACGAGGACGACCTCGGCGAGCTGGTGATGGAGGCGGTGGAGGGCGGCTGCGAGCTCTCTGAGCTCGCGTCGGTCGCGCCGTTCATGGATGAGGACGACATGGGCAGGGCCGCAAACCGCGCGATCGAGCTCGGCGCGGACCCGACGGATCTCGCCTCGCTCGCGCCCTTCATGGACGAGGATGACGTGGGGGAGGCCGCGCGCGCAATGTTAGACGCGGGCGGAGTCCCGGGAGACATCGCAGCGATAGCCCCGTTCATGGACAGTGACGACCTCGGGGACATAGCCAGGGAATATATTGAGCGCGGGGGCAGCCCCTCGGAGCTGGCGGCGATCGCGCCTTTTCTGGACAGCGACGACCTCGGGGACATCGCGCGCGATTACATCAGAAACGGCGGCGAGACCTCGGAGCTGATAGGGGTCCTGCCTTTTATCAGGCGCGGGATAAACATCTCCTTCGGCCGGACGAATTTCCATTTCGGTCTCGGGAAGAACCGGAAAAAGCGCGGCGGGGAGGATTGAAGGCAAAAATGAGCGGCGCTTCGCATATCGCGAAACGCCGCGCCGGGCGACGCCCGGCAGCAGAGGGCTGTGCCCTGCTTCCCGGAAGCGCTGCGTGATTTACAACTTGTCAAGCCGGAACTTACCAAGTTCCGGCTTTCTCCTTGACGAACCCAAACTGCGTTTAGACGCATAGCGCGGCGGCCATGCGGCCGCAGGCATAGCGCTGCCCGGAGGGCCGCGGGTGCTTTACTGAGATGTCAGAAAAACTGTTCCCGCTGCGCCTCGTGCGGCGCTCTGCCACCGGACGCAGTCCGGCGGATCTTTTCCATGAAATAGTTTGTCAAATACACCCCATGCCTTTCCACCTGCTGCTCTCTCACCACGCGGTAGCCGCGCTTTTCAAAGAACGGCCGCGCGGTTATGGACGCCTCGACGGTCAGCCGCGGCGCGGACACCCCGCCCTCGAGCTCGCCGCATATGGCCGTGGCTATTCCCCGGCCCTGGAAGCCGCTGTGGACATACAGCCGGTCGAGATAGCCGTCCGGCGAGATGTCGCCGAAGCCTACGATGAGCCCGTCCTCCTCGGCCACGAGGCAGCGGTTCGCGGACAGGCTCGCGTCCCACGCGCGCAGGTCCATTTTGCCCGTCGCCCAGGCGTCGAGCTGCTCGGGGGTGTAGTCGCGCGCGTTCACGCTGTGCACGGTGTCATAAAACAGCGCGGCGAGCTCCGCGCAGTCCTCGTGCCGGTATTCACGAAGTTTCATTTTCCCTCCCCCCCAGGCTGCGCCTGGACGCATAGCGCGCCGCGGAGCGGCGCGGGCGTTCTACTGAGACGTATGAAAAACTATCCCCGCCGCGCTTTGCGCGGCGCATTGCCCCCGGACGCAGTCCGGCCAGGCTGCGCTTGGATGCATAGCGCGGCCTGTGGCCGCGGATGATCTGCGGAAAAGTTATACAGATTTGCTCCGCCGCGATCTGCCCCCGGACGCAGTCCGGCCACGGAGCCTCGCCGTGTCCTCAACCGCGCGCGGCAGCCACTCCGCCGAGGCGTAATCGAGAGGGACGACATACTCCTGCACACTGTCGCCGGGGGCGGGGCGGCGGATTTCCTCCGGGATATAATCGAGCCCCACCTCGCGCAGCGAGAGCGAGCCTTCGCTTATCCAGCCCACGGCCTGGCCGTCGCAATAGAGGCAATAGCAGCCGAACATCTTTTTCGCGTGCACGTCAAGGCCGCGCAGGGCGTCGAGCCAGGTGCGCACCTCGCCGTCTTCATTTACCGACACACATATCCCTCCCCAGGCTGCGCCTGGAGGCAGAGGGCTGTGCCCTGCTTCCCGGCAGCGGAAAATGATTTATAGCTTGTCCAAGCCGGAACTCGGCGAGTTCCGGCTTTCTCCTTAACGACCCCAAACTGCGTTTGGATGCATAGCGCTGCCCACCGGGCAGCGGATGTTCTGCGGAAACGTTGGAAAGATTATCCCCGCCGCTCCGCGGCGCGGGCGTTCCACCGGGACGCCGTACAGATTTGGCCCGCTATACGGGCATTATACGAAAGCGCCATTATGCAAACGCGGGGTATTCGCAAAGCGAATACCCCGCTTGACTTTCAGTCCTTGCTGTCTACTATCAGGCCGTAGCCGCCGTTCTTGCGGCGGTAGACGACGCTGAAGGCGTCGCGCTCGTCAGCGTTGCGGAACACGAAGAACTCGTGCTCAAGGAGGTTCATCTGCAATATGGCCTCCTCAACGGACATGGGGGCGATGTAGAACTTCTTGTTGCGGACGACTTTGAACTCTTCCTCCCCGGCGTCCTCCGCGGGGACGTTGAAAGGTTTGATCTCACGCTCTATCGCACCGTCGCGCAGTCTCTTTTCAAGGCGCGTCTTGTTCTTGCGTATCTGCCTCTCGATGCTGGCGACAGCCGAATCGATGGAGGCGTACATGTCGCTGGTGAGCTCGCTTACACGGTAGAACATCCCGCTGTTCTTGATGGTGACCTCGGCGCGGAAGCGGCCCCGCTCGGTGCTGAACGTCACATAGGCGTCGCTCTCTGTGCGGAACAGGCGGTCGATTTTGCCGATCTTCTTTTCGGCGTAGGCGCGCAGGTCCTCGGAGGCGTCCATCTTCTTTTCCGTGAACGTGAACTTCATTGGTTTCAGCTCCTTCCGGCATATAATTAGTATTGCCGATTACATAATAACACAGTCCGGCTGAAAAAAGAAGTGTTTTTCGTAAACTTTATGTATAGATTGTGCATCCGGGCAGCGCGGAGCTCAGCCACAGCAGCTCCGTGCGTGAAATCCCCGTATCGGAGAGGTCAAGATATTCGAGCGACGTGAAGTCACCGAGCACGCTGAAGTCCTCGATTTCACAGCCGGTGAGTATGAGCGTGTTCAGCCGCGGCAGGTCCGCCAGCACGGATATGTCCGTGACCCCGGTGCCGCCGAGGTCGAGGGTCTGGAGCGAGCCGAGCAGGCCGAGCGCGCCGATATCGGAAAGCTCAGGATTGTCCGACAGGTCGAGCGAAACGAGCGAAGAGAGGCTGCCGAGCTCGCCGACGCCGCTTATGCCGCAGCCGGAGAGTATCAGCTCCGTGAGGCCCGTCATCTGGCCGAGGCCGTCTATGTCGAGGCCCGGATTGTCGGAGAGGTCGAGCTGCGTCAGGGCGGTGAAGCGCTCGATGCCGTCCAGGTTGCGGACATTGGCGCCGGAGGCGTCCACGGAGGAGGCGTCCGTGTCGAACTCGGCGTCGCCGAGCTGCACGGAGAAGAGCTCCTCGCTGACGAGCACCTCGCAGTCCGGCAGGGCCGCGCGCAGCGATTCCACACCGGAGAGGGTGAGCGATGCGTTCTCCTCAAGGTTCAGCGTGCGCAGCGCGGAGAGGCCCGTGAGGGAGGAGAGGGCGGAATCGCCGATCCCGGTGGAGCTTAGGTCGAGCTCCCTGAGCGAGGTGAGGCCGCTGAGCGCGGCCGTGCCGCTTATCTCGTTGCCGGAGGCGTCGAGCACCTCGAGCGTAGTCAATCCCATGAGCGGGGAGAGGCTCGAGACGGCGTTATCGGATATGTCGAGCTCCCTGAGCTTGGCGAGGCCGACGAGGGGCGAGAGGTCGCTTATCTCGTTGCCGGAGAGGTTGAGTATCTCAAGGTCCTCGCACTGCGCCAGCTCGGAGATGTCGTCGATGCCGCGGCCGGAGAGGTCGAGCTCCGTGACGTCGGACTGGAAGGTGACGCCGCCGAGGGTTATCTCGAGCACCTCGACCGTGGGCTCATCGGAGATTACGGCGCAGTTGGGCAGGGCCTCCTGCAGCGCCTCAAGCTGTTCCTCGGTGATCTCCATGCCTGAAATGTCGAGCGTGGTGAGGGAGGTGAGCGAGTGGAGCGGGCTGAAGTCCGTAATGCGGTTGCCGCTGAGATACAGTGTACGGAGGCTGGTTAGCTGCCTGAGGGCGGACACGTCCTCGATGTTGTTGCTGGTGAGGGTGAGCGAGGTGAGGCCGGTGAGGCGCGAGAGGGCGGATATGTCGCTTATCGCGCAGTCGCTCAGGCTGAGCACGCGCAAATTTGAAAGCGAGCCGATGGACTCGAGCTCGGCGTGCGTCAGCGCGGTGCCCGATATGGCGAGGCTGTCCGTTTCCGGGTCGACGCTCTGGCCGCCGATCGTGAGCGAGCCGTCTTCCTCGCCGGCGGAGCTGTACTGCGCCAGCATGGCCTCGGCCTCCGCACCGTCGTGCGTCAGCAGCCAGCCGGAGAGCACGCTCGCGGCGGTTTCCGTGTCGCCCAGCGCGGCGTGGCAGCGGGCGAGGAGGATGACCGCCTCCTCGGTGTCGTCAATACGGCGCGTCTCCTCGAGCACGCTGATGGCGGAGGCGTAATCGCCGTCGATATAGAGCTCCATCGCGCGGCTGTAGCTCGCGTCATAGTCCCCACCGCCGCCGCTGAGCAGCACGACGAGGGCTATTGCGATTATTGCCACCGCGGCGAGGGAGGCGAGGGCTATGTAGACGTATTTGCGCCGGTTGTGGCGGGCGTAGGCCTCGTCGTCGTCCCTCGCGCGCGGCGGGGGAGGCGCGGAGCCGCCCTGGCGCTGCTGGACGGGCCGCTGCTGGGCCTGCCGCTGAGGGGCGCTGCGCTGGTACTGCTGCCCCTGGCGGGCGGAAGCGCTGGGCTGGCCCTGGCGGGGCTGCGAGCCCTGCTGGACGCCCCTGCGCTGGGGCGGCTGCTCCTGCGCGCTTCGCTGCGGCGCCTCCTGCACCGGGCGGCGCTGGGGCTGCTGGCTCTGGACCGGGCGGCGCGGGGCCTGGTCGCCAGGGCGCTGCTGATAGGCCGCGCCGCGGCGCGGCAGGGGCTCGGCGTCCTTGTGGACGGGCGTGTCGGCCGGCTCATCTGCCGCCATGAAGCTGCGTGTCTCCTCGCCGGCACCCTCCGGCGCCGCGCTTTCGCTAACGGCGTGGCGGTCGGCCGTGGCCTCGATGTCCTGCTCTATGAAGCGCCGCAGCTCTTCCGCGATGGAGCCGCCCCCGGCG
Organism: Candidatus Scatomorpha intestinavium; assembly: GCA_018712985.1. GTDB lineage: Bacteria > Bacillota > Clostridia > Oscillospirales > Oscillospiraceae > Scatomorpha > Scatomorpha intestinavium. Next base: position 26,247 of record DVGA01000101.1, on the reverse strand, counting down.
GTCTTGAACTCGCCCATGTGCTCGGCCATGTACTGCCTGGTTTCGGCGCCGAGGTCGTCAAAGTCGTTATATGAGCTGTTGTTGGTGTTGTTCTCCATCTTGTCCTCCGTGCCGGGCATCAGAACGCCCAGCCGCCGTTCCTGAATATTTCCACGCGCTCCCCGGAGGCCGTCACGCCGGTGACGCTCAGGTCCTCGGAGCCTATCATGAAGTCCTCGTGCACCATGGAGTCGTTCACGCCGAGGGCGCGCAGTTCCTCAAGGCTGTATTTGTCGTAGTCGCGGATGTTGCTCGAATAGCCCCTGCCGAGCGCGAGGTGGCAGGCGGCGTTTTCGTCGAAGAGGGTGTTGTAGAACATTATCCCACTGTTCCTTATCGGGCTGTCGTAGGGTACGAGCGCGCACTCGCCGAGCATGCACGAGCCCTCGTCCATGCTTATGAGCTGCCGGAGGGCGTCCTCGTTCTTGCCGGCGTGGACCTCCACGGCGCGGCCGTTTTCAAAGCGGACGCTGAAGTCCTCGATGAGCACGCCCTGGAAGGAGAGCGGGCGAGTGGCGTACACTATGCCCTCGGCCTCCCCGGCCTTCGGGGTGATAAAAACCTCCTCGCTGGGGATGTTCGGGTTGGTGAGGACGCCGTTTATCCTTATGCGCTCGCCGCCGCCGATGAACTGCGCCTCGGGTATGAGGCCCACGCGGAAATCCGTGCCGTTGGCGGACCTGTATTCGAGTGCGACAAGGCCGAGGGAGTTGAGGTGCTCGCAGCGGGAGGCGAGATACGCGTCGTGCTCCACCCAGTTCTGTATCGGGTCGCCCTCGAGCGCGCGGGAGCAGGAGAGTATGGCCTCCCACAGGGCCTCGACCGCGCGGCCCTTCGGCAGGGAGGGGAAGACCTTCTTCGCCCACTTCGCGCCGGGCACGGCGGCGATGCACCACTGCTCGCGGTTCTCGCGCGCGTCTATGAAGGGCTTGAGCACGGCGTAGCGCGCCTGCATGCCCTTGGCGTACTTCGCCTGGTTCATCCCGGCGAGGCCGTCCGGGTCGTCGCTTATGATGTGTATGCGGGCGGGGAGGGTGTCCGCCTGCCAGCGCTGCTTGGCTATCTCCCAGTCCTTCACCTCGCCGAGGCGCTTCACGCTCTTGTGCCGGACGTTCAGCTTCGTGAGCGGCTGGTGCTGCCAGACGACCTCCACCTCGGCCGCGCCGGCCTTATATGCCTCGTCGGCCACCATCTCCACGAATTCGGGCTGGTCCAGCCCGGCGTAGACCAGGACGCTCTGCCCTTTCTGCACATTAGCGCCGGTGCGGACGATGAGCCTGGCATAATTCCTGAGTATTGTCTTTTTCATTTTTATCACCGTTACCTTAAATTAATCTAAAGTTTAACTTATGTTGATATGGCTCGGAATTTGTGATAAGATATTCGTCGCGCCGGGGAGCGCGCCGTATCGGATATAATATCACACTTTCCGGCCCGTGTAAATCTCCGCAGAAGCCATCTGCGGGAAAGGAAGTATATTCATGTTAAACAGCGAAAAGACCATGGAGAAGCTTGTCGCCCTCTGCAAGAACCGCGGCTTCATCTACGCCGGCAGCGAAATCTACGGCGGCCTTGCCAACAGCTGGGATTACGGCCCGCTCGGCGTGGAGCTCAAGAACAACATCAAGAGGGCCTGGTGGAAGAAATTCGTGCAGGAAAACCCCTACAACGTGGGGCTCGACAGCGCGATACTCATGAACCCGCAGGTTTGGGTGGCATCCGGCCACGTCACGACCTTCAACGACCCGCTCATAGACTGCAAAAGCTGCAAGAGCCGCCACCGCGCGGATAAGCTCATCGAGGACTGGCTGGCCGAAAACCCGATGGAGGGCGTCTCCGCCGAGGCGATGTCCAATGAGGAAATGGTCGCCTTCATCCGCGAGCACAATATCCCCTGCCCGGTCTGCGGCAAGTGCGACTTCACCGATATACGCAAGTTCAACCTGATGTTCAAAACCCACCAGGGCGTCACCGAGGACACGGCCAGCGAGGTCTATCTCCGGCCGGAGACCGCCCAGGGCATATTTGTCAACTTCAAGAACATCCAGCGCACCACCCGCAGGAAGATACCCTTCGGCGTCTGCCAGATAGGCAAGAGCTTCCGCAACGAGATAACCCCGGGCAACTTCATCTTCCGCATCCGCGAATTCGAGCAGATGGAGCTCGAATTCTTCTGCGAGCCGGGCACGGACCTCGAGTGGTTCGCCTACTGGCGCGGCTTCTGCCGCGACTGGCTCACCGGCCTGGGCATGAGGGAGGAAAACCTCCGCCTGCGCGACCACGACCCGGCCGAGCTGGCCTTTTACTCCAAAGCGACGACGGACTTTGAGTATTTGTTCCCCTTCGGCTGGGGCGAGCTCTGGGGCGTTGCGGACCGCACGGACTACGACCTCACCCAGCACCAGACCCACTCCGGGCAGGACCTCACGTATTTCGACCAGGAGAAGGGCGAGCACTATGTGCCCTACGTCGTCGAGCCCAGCCTCGGCGCCGACCGCGTCACCCTCGCCTTCCTTGTGGACGCCTACGACGAGGAGGTCGTGGACGAGGCGAAGAAGGACACGCGTGTCGTGCTGCGCCTGCACCCCGCGCTCGCGCCAATAAAGGTCGCCGTGCTGCCGCTCTCCAAGAAGGAAGTGCTCTCCGGCCCGGCGCGCGAGCTGTACGCCGAGCTCTCGAAGGACTTCATGTGCGAATATGACGACACCGGCTCCATCGGCAAGCGCTACCGCCGCCAGGACGAGATAGGCACGCCGTACTGCGTGACGCTCGACTTCACCACCGTCGGCGACGACAAGACCGAGGCCGACCACTGCGTCACCGTCCGCGAGCGCGACAGCATGCAGCAGGTGCGCCTGCCCATCTCCGAGCTCAAGGCCTACCTCGCTGAAAAACTTGCCTACTGATAAAAAATGAACTCACCACGCATTGCGGCGGGGCGGCTGCGGGACTATCTCCCGCTGCTCTCCGCCGCGGCGAGCTTTGTTTTCTCGCTGATACTCACGTTTGCGGCCGCCGTAATCGAGGAGCAGAGCATAGCGGAGGCGGCGGTTTACGCCTTTGGCTGCTCGCCTGAGGCGCTGGCCACGGAGCTCTTCCTCGCGCTCATCGTCTGCGCGCTCGGCTGCCTTTTCAGGAGCCTGTTCGCCGCCGGGGCCATAACGGCCCTCGCCGCGCTCGCGCTCGTCACCGCGAACTACTACAAGACGCTCATAACCTCCACGCCGCTGTACCTGTCCGACCTGAACCTCGTGACGCGCCTCGGCGGGATAGTGGAGCTCAACAGCGCCTCCATAACCGTCTCCGCGCTAACTGTGGCGGCGTTTGCCGTAGCCATAGCCGCGCTCGCGGGGCTGTTTTTCGCCTCCCGCGTGCTGCGCATGCCCGTGCGGAGCTCGCTCGCCACCGCGATCGCCTCCGCGGCGCTCTTTGTCGGCCTCTACTGCGTGCCATCCTGGGCCGAGGGCTGGTTTTACGGCCCCGCGGGCGCGGGGCGGACGGCGGGGACCGCCTATTCCCAGGCGTACGTCAACGCCCGCTGCGGGACGCTGCTCGGGCTCTGGCGCTCAGTGGTGCTCACCGGCAGCGCGGCGGGCGCGGCGGAAACGCCTGAACCCACCGATGGGCGGACGCGCGAGGAGCGGCTCATTGACGACGCGGAGGAATTCGCCCTCTCCTACGAGCCCGAAACGGGCGGGGAGGAGGCACCGAACGTCATTTTCGTGCTCTCGGAGTCCTTCTTTGACGTGACGGAGCTCCCTGGGGTGGAGTTCGAGAGCGACCCGGTGGCGGATTTCCACGCCGTTCAGGAGCAGGGCGTCTCCGGGAAGTTCTATACCCACACGCTCGGGTACGGCACCTCCAACATCGAGATGGAGGTGTTTACCGGCATAAACAGCCGGTTTTTCGACAGCGACCAGAATATTTACGAGTGGGAGGCATCTGAGCTGCTGAAAACTCCCCCGGTGCCGGTGCTCTTCCAGGACGCCGGGTACTACACGGCGTATATCCACACCTTCAACGACGGGATATACGGGCGCGAGGGTCTGTATTCACAGCTCGGCTTCGACGAGATATTCTTCTCCGACGATTTCGCTGCCATAGACCCGGACGCGGCCGCCGCGCCGGATTACTGGGGCTACATGTCGGGCAAGATAGCCGGGGAGTTCTATTCCGACGACTATATGGCCGACCTCATCATAGACCTCTATGAGCGCGAGACGGAGAATTCGCCCGTGTTCATCTGGGGCATAACCATGGAAAACCACACGCCGTACACCGCGGACAAATACGGCGAGTACCACTGGCCCTTCACGAGCCCGCTTGAGGGGGAGGACGAGGGCGTGTTCGCCTCAGTGGTGGAGGGTGCGGCGGACGCCTCGGCCTCGCTGGGGAAGCTTGTGGAGTATTTCTCGCAGTGCGCGGAGCCGACGGTGATAATCTTTTTCGGCGACCACAAGCCGGGCCTGCCGCTCTCGGACAGCGAGACGGTCTACAGCGCGCTCGGCATGTGCCCTGCCAGCGCCGCGGACTGGACGGCTGAGGACTATGCGGAAATGTACTGTACCGACTATGTCATATGGTCGAACGATGTGCGCTACCTGCCCGCGGAGCCGGGGACGGTATCGGACACCTCCAGCACGGCGCTCGGCCTTTCGGCGCTGAACGCGGCGTCGATAGGGCTCAATAGCTGGTGGCGGCTCTGCGGCGCGCTGAGCGAGGCGTACACCGCCTGGCAGTGGCCGTATTTCGTCTCAAAGGACGGCGAGACGGCCGACGTGCCGGACGGGCTTTTGGACAGCGCGGGGATGCGGCTCATCGAGGTCGTGCGCGAGCTGATGGACGCCGAATTCTTCGGCGCTTCGGGGCCGGATTTCTCGGACGTGCTCCCCGAAATGAATGTGGACTACGCGCCCGAGGGCGCGATAACTGAGAACAGGGTGATGGTAACAGAATGAAGGACGGTTTCCTGAAAGTCGCCGCCGCGGCCCCGGAGATACGGGTGGCCGACCCGGCTTACAACGCAAAGAAGGTTATAGAAAAAATCAAAGAGGCCGAAGCCCTCGGCGTGAAGGCGCTCGTGTTCCCCGAGCTGTGCCTGACGGGCTGCACCTGCGGCCACCTCTTCTATCAGCGCACGCTGACGGACGCGGCGATGGAGGCCCTGCTCCGCGTGGCGGAGGCCACCGCGGGCAGCGACATGCTCGTCGTCGTCGGCCTGCCCCTCGCGTGTGGCGGGAAATTGTACAGCGCTGCCGCCGCCGTGTGCGGCGGGGAAGTGCTGGGCTTTACCGCCCGCGCCAACGTGCGCGGCACGGTGTTTTCCGCCTTGCCCGAGGGCGAGATCGAAGTAGTGGACCTCGGCGGTGAAAACTGCTGCCGCGCCGGGAGCGCCATCATATATAGCGCGGACGGCGCGATAAACGGCCTTTCCGTGGCGGTGCGGTTCGCCGCCGACAGGAAGCTGGCCGTGCCGCCCACCGCCGCTCTCTGCGCTTCCGGAGCCACCGTTATCGCCGAGCTGAGCGACGAGCCGATGAGCGTGCAGTCAAGGCGCGAGACCCTCGCCGCCCTGGAGGCGGACACGAAGAGGCTGCACTGCGCCGCCGTCTCCGCCGCCCCGGGCCGGGGCGAGAGCACCACGGACAAGACCTATTACGGCCTCTGCGCCGTGGTGGACGACGGCGAGACGCTCGCCGTGAGCGAGAGCGGCTCCGGCATGGCCGTCAGCGAGACCGACGTTTTCAACCTCTGCGGCGCGCGTATACGCGAGCAGACCTACGACGGGATGAGCTGTCGTGGCGCCGACCACTGCTTCTGGGAGCTGGAGCAGGCGGACACCGCGCTCACGCGGCGCATAAAGCGCGAGCCCTTCGTCCCCGACGGGGACCTCGGCGAGTTCGCCGAGCGCTGCCTGACCATCCAGGCCGAGGGCCTCATCAAGCGCATGCAGTACACGAACTGCTGGCGGCCCGTGATCGGCGTCTCCGGCGGCGTGGACTCCACGCTCGTCATGCTCGCCTGCGCCAAGGCCATGGACCTCTGCTCACTGCCGCGCAAAAACATCGTCGCCGTGACTATGCCCTGCTTCGGCACCACGGACCGCACGAAGAACAACGCCATCACCATCGCCGAACAGCTCGGCGCGGAGCTGCGCGTGATCCCGATAGGCGAGAGCGTGAAAAAGCACTTCGAGACGATAGGCCACGACCTGAACGACCACAGCGTCGTCTTTGAAAACGCTCAGGCGCGCGAGCGCACGATGGTGCTGCTCGACATCGCCAACAAGGTGGGCGGCCTCGACGTCGGCACCAAGGACCTCAGCGAGCAGGCGGACGGCTGGTGCACCTATAACGGCGACCAGATATCCAACTATGACATCAACGCCGGCATGACCAAGACCATGGTGCGCGCTGTGGTGAAATACATCTCCGAGACGACGGACGACGCTGTGCTCGCCGCCGCGCTGCACGACATATGGGACACCCCGGTGACGCCCGAGCTCCTGCCGATAGGCGAGCAGGGCGAGCTGCTGCAAAAGAGCGAGGACTCCGTGGGGCCGTATATACTCCAGGACTTCTTCCTCTACCACATGGTGATGCGCGGCGGGAGCCCGGAGAAGGTGCTCCGCCTGGCGGAAATCGCCTTCGAGGGCATGTTCGACCGCGAGACGCTGCTCTTCTGGCTGAAGAGCTACTGCCGCCGATTCTTCTCGCAGCAGTTCAAGCGCAGCGCCTCGGCGGACGGCCCGGCGGTCATGAGCTTCACCCTCTCCCCGCGCGACGGGCACAAGATGCCGTCGGACGCGTGCAGCGCGCTCTGGCTCGAGCAGCGGATGCCGGAGAAATGATTTCTCCAAAAACTGAAACGGACAAGCTGAGCCCCCGGCTGTATTCACAGCCGGGGGCGTTTGCGCCAATGCCCTGCGCGCATGGGAAGCGATAAAACATGGGCATTAGACATCGCGGGCGGATGGGGTTATAATATGTACTGCAAAACCGGGATTGACCCGTCAAGGAGCGATGAATTATGGGCAAAACACTGGTAGCTTATTTTTCCGCCACCGGGACGACGAAGCGCGCGGCCCAGGCCCTCGCGGACGCGATAGGGGCGGACACTTACGAGATCAGGCCGGCTACGGCCTACACCCGTGCGGATCTGAACTGGCAGGACAGGAACTCCCGCAGCACAATTGAGATGAACGACCCCGCCTCCAGGCCGGAAATGGCGGACAGGGCCGCGGATATCGCGCAGTACGACCGCGTTTTCCTCGGTTTCCCGATATGGTGGTACACCGCGCCGAAAATCATACTCAGCTTTTTGGAGAGCTATGATTTCGCCGGCAGGACCGTGATACCCTTTGCCACCTCCGGCGGCAGCGGGATGGGCAACGTCTCGAAGGAGCTCGCCGCCGCCTGCCCCGGCGCCGACGTGGCGGAGGGCAAGCTGCTGAACGGCCGCCTTTCGGCGGACGCGCTCAGGCAGTGGGCGTCGATATATTAAAAGCGCAGCCTTTTCAACGGCGCGAGCCGCGGGGAGTATTCCCCGCGGCTCGTTTTTTCATCTGCTCCCGTATTTGTCACTGTACGCCGCCAGAAAGGCATAGCCGGGCCAGAAGGAGTCGCGCCGCAGCACGCTCCCGGCCAGCCGGCGGCTCTCCTCGGCCTCGCCCCGGCTTTGCAGAAGAACGGAGAGGCCGTAAGCGGTAATGCCGTATTCGAGGTCGTCCGGCTCTGCGCCGAGCTCGGCGAGCGCGTCCGGAAGGCTCTCCTCGCCGCAGAACACGCGCACGGCCTTTTCATAAGCCGTGTGATGGCCGACGTCCATGCCGATGTGATACGCCGCGAGCAGCCCGGGCTCAGCGCCGGAGCGCAGCGCGCAGAGCGTGTGCCAGTAGATCGCGGCAATGCCCATTTCATCACTGCCGAGCGGCATGCACAGCTCGAACTGCTCCATCGCCCGCCCGTAGACGCCGGACATATAGCCGCAGAGACCGAGGCGGTATCTCACATCGAGCTCATCCCAGCCGGCAACAAGGCAGCAGAGCAGGCCGTGCCGCGCCTCATTCAGCCGGAGCGTTGAGAGCAGCCGACCGCAGCGGCGGCGGTAGACGTGCATGTTCCCGGGCTCAAGCTCCAGCGAGCGGCCATAGGCTTCGGTGGCCTCAAGGTATCTCAGCTGGCGCGAGAGCGCGTCGCCGAGAGCGGCAAAGCCCGCGGCGTCAACCGCCGCGGCGCGAGCAAGGGCGACGGCCCTGGAGTCCGCAACCTCCACCGGGCCGGAACCGAGCTGGCTGCGCCAGGTCTCATGCACGCTGTCAAAGGGAGGCTCCATGTCAAAGCCCCCTTGTATAGTCTTCAAAACAGCGAAGACACACCGTCTCGCCGTTTTGCAGCCGGACGTGGCTCTCCGCCACGCTCTCGCCGCACTTGGCGCACACATAAGTTTTGAAAATGCGCGCTTTTTCGGGCAGAGGGCGCTGTACGGGCTTTACGTCGAACATCTCGTGGAAGTCGCCGTCCATGAGCCATTCAAGGCGCTCATCCGATGTTTTGCCCGGCGTGCGGCGCAGCAGGAGGCGCACGCCCTCGCCGCTGCCCCGGCTGAAGAAGCTGAAAGCCTGCTTGCCCTGCATATCAAAAATCAGGTTGCCCTTCCCGGCGGTGCAGCCGAGCAGGGCCTGTATGGCGTCCACCCCGCAGGCGTCGTTTTCGGATATGCAGACTATCTCCTCGTCCTCCGCCCGGCCTTTTAGGCCCAGCAGCTCCATGGCATAGAGCGCGGCCTGGAAGCCAACGGCAAGGCCGCCGCACTCGTGGCCGTGGAAGGCGGCGCATTTTTCCCACAGCGGTTCATATTCCCTGCGCATGAGTTTACACCTCGCTTATGGTTTCCCGCCGCCGCTCGAAATACAGGCTTATCAGATAGAATGAGAGCGAGAGCAGCATTATGCACACACCCGGGGCGAGCAGGTAGTTGTAAGCCTGCCGTATAAATGCGCCCCGGTTGTAGGCAAAGTTTATCATTGTTCCCCATGTGGGGTGATAGAGGTCGCCGAAGCCGAGGAAGCTCAGGGTGGACTCCATCATTATGCAGCTGTTCACGCCAAGCAAAAAGCGCGAGAGCAGCAGTTCATACAGGTTGGGGATAAGGTGGAAAAGCACCGTGTGGCCGCGGCTGTAGCCCAGTATGGCACAGTTTTCCACAAAGGGGGCTGCGTTCAGGTGTATTACCCTCGCGCGGACGTTCCGCGCAGTGCCGGACCAGCTGAAGGCCGAAATCAGCACCGTAAGGTTCGCCGCAGAGCTGCCTACAAAGCCGGCGAGGACGATGAGCGTGACGAGGCGCGGCAGCAGGACGAATACGTTTATCAGCCCGTTGAAAAGCCAGCCCGCTGTGCCGCGGAAGGTGGACAGCGTCCCCACCGCGGCTCCGATGAGCAGAGTGAGCACGCTGCTGGCGCATCCGATGAGCAGAGTCTCCCGCGTGCCGTATACCAATTCGGTAAATATGTCGTAGCCGAGGGCATTCGTGCCGAGAATGTGCTCCGACGAAGGCGAGAGCCAGGCGGCGAACATCTCCTTCTGGCCGTAGGGCGAGAACAGCGCGGGGAAGAGCGAGGCGAGGAGAAACACGCCCAGCATGGCGAGCCCGGCGACAAGCGGGAGCCGCGCGCGTTTTTTCATGCCGTCTCCCCCCATATGACACGCGGGTCTATTAGTATGCACACGATGTCGGAGACCACGATCGATACGACCATGATAAGCGTGGTGACGAAAAGTATACCCTGCATTAGCGGGTAGTCGAGGGTGTAGACCGCCTCCGAGAGCAGGCTGCCCATCCCGTTTATCGAGAAGATGTTCTCGATAACGAGCGAACCGCCGACGCACACGCTCACGCCCATGCCAGCCATCGTTATCACGGGCTGGGCGATGTTCCTGAGTATGTAGCTGAGCTGTATCCGGCCGTCCGGCAGGCCGCGCTCCCTGGCGTAGAGCACGTATTTTTCCCCGGAGATGCCCGCCGCCATGTTCCGCACGAGCAGGTAGCGCGAAGGCAGCGAGGCGAGCGTAAGCGTACCCACCGGTAGGATGAGGTGCGCGAGCCGGTCGACTACATATTCCGCCGTGCCTCGCCCGACGCCCGCGGAGCTCAGCCCCGAATATGGCAGCAGGCGGAAGGTGAAGCAGAAGAATATGATGAGCAGCAGCGCGATGAGGAAGGACGGCACCGTGTTCAGCACTATGAGGGCGCCGGTGGAGAGACGGTCGCCCCATCCGCCCTTTTTATACCCGCAGCGCAATCCCCAGAAAAGGCCGATGAGCGTAGAGAACAGAACGGCGGGCAGGGTTATCTGCAGAGTGTAGCCGAGCCGCTCGAGTATTAGCGAGGAGACAACGGCTTCCTTTTTGTAGGAATAGCCGAGCGTGCCGTCCAGGAGCGACTCGGCATAGTACATGAACTGCCGCAGCGGCGGGTCGTTCAGGTGCAGGGCCTCAGTGTAGTATTCGTACTGCCTCGGCGTCATGTCCTCCTCGGCAAAGCCGGTGAGATAGGCCACCGGGTTGCCGGGCAGCAGCCGCGGAAGGCAGAAATTCAAAACGACCACGATGAGAAAGCACGCCAGTGCGGTGAAAATGCTCCTTGTGTATTTCTTCACTCCGTGCTTCCTCCTTTCCCGGCGGCGTCAGGCCTGTTTTTCAGTGATGGTGAACCAGTTGTTCATGTTGTTGAGGCCGAAGAGCGCGTCCACGGTGACGTTTTCAAAGCGTGAGGAGTGCGCGTATATCAGGCTGTCCCAGTAGAGCGCTATCAGCGGGGCGTGCCCGGCGTAGTAGTCCTGCACCTCGCCCGCGGCGGCGTAGTACTCCTCAAGCGTCTCGGAGGCAGATAGCGCTGAAAGTATGTCCTGGAACGCGGCGTCGAACACCTGGCATCCGCCCTGGACGGCGTGGTTCCCGTCGACGTAAATAGTGGCGAGCCCGTTCATCATTCCCATACCGGCTGAGGTGTAGCCGTAGATCGCAGCCTCCATAGTGATGTTGTTTTCCGAGAAGCGGTTGCTCGTTTTGGCGTTGTATGTGTCGCTGTCGACGGCGTCGAGTGTTACGCGGATGCCGAACTCCTCAAGGTTTGTCTTGACGAGCTCAGCAATGCCGACGTGGGTTTCGCGTCCGGCATTCACCGTCAGGGTGAAGGCGGCCTCTTCTCCCGCAGAGTTGATATAGAAGCCGTCGGCGTTCTTATCCGAATAGCCGGCCGCGGCCATGTACTCCGCGGCGGTGTCATGGTCCGTTGCGAGCGGCTCTGTGTCCTTGTAGCCTACAGTGGTCGGCGGGACGAAACCGCGGTTGGGTATTTCAGCGTATTCGCTGCCGAAATATGTCCTGAAGGCATCGTAGTCCAGCGCATATGAGACCGCGAGGCGGAGGTTTTCGTCGGTGAACGGGCCCCGGGCGTTGTTGAAGGCGAGGACGGCCGGGGCGTTGGAGGCTGCGACGCTCACGAGCGTCACATCGCCGCTGCCTGCGAGCACGTCCTGATATGCGGCGGGAACGCCGGCAGAGTAGTTCCACACCATGTCGATGTCGCCGCTGAGCAATGCCATGTACATGGTGTCGTCGTTGCTGAAGAGGCGGTAGACTATCCTCTCCACATTGGGAGTCCCGGGGTAGTAGGGATTGACTGCAAACGTAAGGGTCCCGGCCTCGCGGTTGAAATCCTCGAGCACGTACGGCCCGCAGCTCACGCGCGCCTCGGCCTCGGCAACACTGCTGTTCCCGGCATATATGTGCTCGGGCATCACGCGGAAGGTGGCCATGTTGCTCAGCTCGCGGACGTTCGCCGCCGAGAGCGTGAGGGAGATGCTCATGCCGTCGTCAGACAGCGTATAGCCGGTGTACTTGGCCTCAGTGACCTCGCCCTCATCGTCTGTCTGAGAGACGAAGTTTGCGCCGCCGTGTTCGTCCTCATACCGGAGGGTGAACAGTATGTCGGCGGCGGTGACGGGCTCGCCGTCGGACCAGGTCATGCCGTCGAGGATGGTGTAGGTCCAGGTGACGGAGTCTGCGGTCTCGTAGGAAGCGAGGAGGGGGTGGTATTCGCCGTCGAGGTCCTGATACACGAGCGGCGGCTCGGATACGGCGCTGGCGAGCATGTCGTAGTCGTATTCGTCGCGGACCGCGGACTCTATCGCGGCCGTGGTGCCGATGGTTATCTGCCCTATCGCATATTCCGCGGGCGTGAATTCCGCCTCCGCGGAGGCGGAGGGCTCTCCCGTGCCGGCGGGGGACTGCGTTTCCCCGCCTGAGCCGCAGGCCGTGAGCGAGAGCAGCATCGCCGCGGCGAGCAGCGCGGCGGAAAATTTCTTTTTCATGTCCTTTTGCACTCCTTCAAGCTGTGATTTCCGTCAAACATGTATATGCGGCCGCAGACATGCTCCACGAGCTCAAGGTCGTGGCTGATGAGCATTATCGCTCCGCATGTGCCTGCCGTTATGCGCCGGACAAGCGCGAGAACGTTGGCCTGGGTGGATACGTCCAGCATGGACGTGGCCTCGTCAAGTATAAGCAGCCGCGGTGAAAGCAGCAGGCAGCGGGCTATGGCTATTCTCTGCGCTTCGCCGCCGGAAATCTGCCGCGGCAGATGGCTGAGTATGTCCGGCTCGAGCCCGACCTCGCTGATGAGTCTGATCGTCAGCTCGTCCGCCGCCTTCCGCCCGGGCGCAAGGCGGTGATACCTTATCAGCTCGCGGAAGCCGGATATGAGCTTCTGCCCAGGGTCGAGCGAGGCGTAAGGCTGCTGGTAGACCATCTGGATGCGTAAACCTGCGGCGCGGTCGTACGCCATGCCCGGCGCGCAGAGCGCCTCGCCGTCGAGATAAACGGTCCCGGCGTCCGGCCGCAGCACGCCGCAGAGTATCTTCGCGAGCGTGGATTTTCCGATGCCGCTCCGGCCATAAATCCCGACCGTCTCCCCGCTGTGTATGTCCAACGTGACGTCTTCCAGCACAGGCTTCCCGGCGAAGGATTTTGACAGTTTTTCAATGTGTATCATGGCTTCAGGCCGCACCACCACTCTGTTTTGCCGGAATGATATTCATTCCGCCCTGAACATTCGCCGCCCTCCGGACAGCGCCGCCGGAAGGGGCATCCGGCGGCCTCCGGGCGCAGTATGGGCGTTTCGTGCATCCCGTTTTTTACGAGTGAAGCCGTCAGCGCGCGGGTATATGGGTGCTGCGCACGCCCGAGCACGGCTTCGGACGCTCCGCGCTCCATCATCCGTCCGCCGCAGAGCACGAGCGTACGCGAACAGAGCGCCGCAACGGAGATGTCGTGCGTTATGATAAGCTTCGCAGCGCCGGGGAAAAGGCTGTCCAGCCGCTCCATGAAGGCCGAAGTGGAGGCGCTGTCGAGCCCGTTCGTGGGCTCGTCGGCTATTATCAGCTTTGCCCGTGAGCAGGCCGAAATCGCTATTGTCACACGCTGAGCCATACCGCCTGAGAGCTGGAAGGGGTATTTGTCGATTACGTCCTCCGGGGTTTCAAAGCCCGCTCCGCGCAGCTTTTCCAGCGCAAGGGCCGCGCGGCCGCACTTTGGGACGCCGGCACGCTTCAGGCTGTCATAGAGGTGGTGGCGTACTCGGCGTGAGGGGTTCAGAAACTCGTGGCCGTTCTGAGGTATGTAAACTATCTCCAGGCCGAGAAGGCCCCGGCGCCCGGCTTCACAGAGCACCCGGCCGCCGAGGCGCACGGTTTCGCCGAGTTCGCTCACGTTCGGCGGCAGCAGGCCCATGATGGAAAGCGCAGTCATCGTCTTGCCGGAGCCGGTTTCGCCTATTACGGACAGGCTTTCGCCAGGCGCTATGGAAAACGACACTCCGTCCACGAGCACCTTGCTGCTTTTTTCGAGCGCGGCCTCTATGACGCCGCTGCTGTATTCAAAAATTGCGTTGTCCATCCTCCGGCTCCAAAAAACGAATCATGTCGGTAATTATACGGTGTTGGAGCGCCCTCCGCAAGCCACCCGGGGGGATACGTTGCGCTCAGCGCGGCTTCAGACTGCGTTTCGTGGCATGGACTGCGCCCGGCTTAAGAAAGCCTGCGGCGCAGGAGCGCAGCCGTGGCCAGGGGCCGTGCTGCTGCCTTTCTTCCCAGCCGAAAAACAAAATCGCAGTCCGGCAAAGCGGCGGCTTTCGAGCGGCCTCTTTTTTGACACCCGTTTTGACACCTTTTTGCTGTACTGCTCTGTATTTTTTGTTCTTTTTTGTTGTGCTGCAAACAGCGCTCCAATGAATGCTCTAAATAATTCGACCACAAAAACATAGAAAAAGCTCCGAATAGCCTGAAAAATCAAACTATTCGGAGCCTTTTCTCTTTGGCACGCCGTGAGGGATTCGAACCCCCGGCCTTCTGGTCCGTAGCCAGACGCTCTATCCAGCTGAGCTAACGGCGCATATCGGCGCTCTTGTCGAGCGCCTTAATATATTAGCACAGCCGGAAATTAAATGCAAGGCCTTTTTTACGTTTTTATCAAAAATATTCCCGCTTATCTCATCATGGCGTCGGAAATATTGTCGGCGAGCTCGCCGGCGGCCTTGAGCGCCTTGCCGACCACGTTCGTGCCCTTCTTTTTGGGCGCGAGCGCCATGCCGACAGAGGCCCCGATGGCAAGGCCCATGCCCATGCCCTTCAAAAACGCGGTGTTGGTGTTGTGCATCGTTTTCCCTCCTAAATTTACTGCGCTGTTATTATGCGCCGGGAGGGGTAAAATATGTTGGCTTCAATTGCTGCCAAGGTTTTCATATTTCGGCTCGGCGCGCGTGACGAACACTTCTCGGCAGAGGTGGGAGACGGCCCGCGCCGCCTCGCCCGCCGCGGGGCCGGGCCGGAAAATGCCGAAAACGGCGCTGCCGGAGCCGCTCATCACCGCGCCGAGCGCGCCGCTGTCGAGCAGGGAGCCCTTGATCTCCGTCACGGCCCTGCCCGCGCGGCGGTCGAGAACGTCCTCGAACACATTGTACATCCTGCGCGAGACGCCGGCGAGGTCGCCGGCCTCGAGCGCGGAGAGCAGCCCGGGCGTGTCCGGCCGGCAGGCGGAATCGCGCGAATCTATGCGGCCGAAGAGCTCGGGCGTGGAACAGGTGAAGTGCGGCATGCATATGACGATACCGCAGTCCGGCAGCGCCGGCAGCTCCTCCACCGTCTCGCCCCGGCCGGTGACGAGGGCCGTGCCGCCCTCCACGCAGAAGGGCACGTCCGAGCCGACCTGCGCGGCTATCTCCCTCAGCCGCTCCGCGCCGAAATTCGCGCCTGTCAGCGCGTTCAGCGCGCGGAGCACCGCCGCGGCGTCCGCCGAGCCGCCGCCGAGCCCGGCGCAGACGGGGATGCGCTTTTCAATGCGTATATACGCCCCGAGGCTGAGCCCGGCGGCGGAGAAAAAGGCCCGGGCGGCCTTTACGGCCTCGTTTTTTTCGCCGGACGGGATGTACCGCCGGTTCGTCTCGGCCAGGAAAGAGCCGTCCTCGCGCAGCTCGACATACACGTCGTCGCTCAGGCCGGAGCTCTGCATCACCATGCGCAGCTCGTGATAGCCGTCCGGCCGCTTGCCGAGCACGTCGAGCGAGAGGTTGAGCTTCGCCCTGGCGCTCTCGCTCCGGCCGCTCATCTGCCGAAGAGGCGGGGCATCAGCTCGACGCCGGAGTTGAGGAAGGGGCCGGCTTCGCCGTTCGCTTCGCTGTAGCCGAGGCCGGAGCCGGGGGCCGGCTCGCGGCTGTCGTAAATCATATACGGCACGGGAGTTGCGCCGTGCGCGCCGTTATGCATGAAGGTGCGGTGGTCGGAGAGTATGAGCAGCCGGAAATCCTCGCCGCGCTCTCGCAGCTCGGCGCAGAGCGGCTTCGCCACGCGCTCGGAGAGGCACTCCACGCTGTATATCTTGTGCTCAAGGTCGTGGTTGTGCGTGGCCTCGTCGGGGCCCTCGAGGTGGATGGCGGCGAAATCGTGGCTCTCAAGGCAGTCAAGCGCGGCCTTTGTCTTGGCCTCGTAGTCTGTGTCCCACTCACCGGTGGCGGTGGGCACGCTGATGGGCTCGAGCCCGACAAGGCGGGCGATGCCGTGGCAGAGCGGCACGGCGGAGACCACTCCGCCGTCCGCGCCGAAGCGCCCGGGGAAGTTGGGCAGCTTCGCACCCTTGCCCTCCGCCCAGAACCAGACGCAGTTGGCGGGGAGATGCCCGGCGGCGCGGCGCTTTTCGTTTATCGGATGGTGCTCAAGGAGCCTGTTGGCTGTTTTCATCAGCTCGAGCAGGACCTCCGCATTGGCACAGCCGCGCGGGAGGATGGGGCCGATTTGCTCGTTCAGGTGGTCGTGCGGCGGCGCGAGGACTATGCCGGTGATGTCCGCGCCCTCCTGCACCGCGAGGTGGCGGAAGGAGGAGCCGGGGTGGACCGTGAGCCTGGCCTCACGGGCGAGGGAGGCGAACGCCTCCTGCGCGAAGAGCCAGTTTATCAGCTCGTCGCTCTCCTCGCCCTCGATGGAGCCGGCGCTGTGCGAGACCATGGTTTTTTCCTCAAAGGGCAGGCTTTCATCCCCGCCGAGGGTGACCATGTTGCAGCGATAGGCGGCCGAGCCCTCGGGCATGTCTATGCCGGAGGCGGCCAGCTCGAGCGGGGCGCGGCCGGAGAAATACTTCGCCGGGTCGCAGCCGAAGATGGACATTATCGCGGTGTCGCTCCCCGGGGGGAATCCCCCTGGTATGGTCTGCACGAGCCCGAGCTCCCCGCGCTCGGAGAGCGAGTCGAAAAAGGGCTTTTTGCACGCCTCGAGCGGGGTGCGCCCGCCGAGGGATTCTATGGGGTCGTCGGCCATGCCGTCTCCGATTATCAGTACATATTTCATGGCAATTCCTCCGTTTTTTAATAAGTATATCGCAGGCAGGGGCCGGTGAAAAGTCCTTTTCGGCCATTTCGGAAAAACGCACAAAAATTTACGGAAAAATTCTGATAAACAATTAACAAAATATTAAGAAAGGGCTTTTCTTTCTGCAAATAATGTGTTATCCTTATCAAAAGCTATCGGAGGGAGGTTATTGCATTGAGCTCCACGAAGCATATCGACGGCGCCGCGGCACAGGTCCCGGAGAGGGACGCACGTGCTCTTGCGGCGCTGCTTGGCGCTGAACGTGAGGCAAAGCGGCTCGAGGGCGAGGCCCGTGAGCTGAAAGGTACCCTTGCTGCGAGAATTGAAGAAGGTAAAGCGCAGATCCGCACTGAAGCGGACGAGAGGCTGCGCAGCGCCGCGGCTCTGGCGCGGCAGCGCGAGCGTGAGCGTGCGGATCGGGAAATAGAGCATATAAACGCGGAAAAGGAAGAAAAGCTGAAAGTCCTGCGCGAGCGCTTCAGCGCGTCGCGGGAGAGCTATATCGAGCGCGTTTTCGGAATAGTAACGGGGCAGGCCGATGAATAATTCAAACCGCCGCGCTCTTGACATCACCCTCGCCGTTGAGGCGAGGGCAAAGTATGCCTCGATGCTCTCGAAGGACGACAGACGGCGGATATGCTCCTTCAGCTCGGGCGACGAGCTTGTGGCGCTGCTCGCGCGGTCGGACGGCTGGCGGCAGGCGGTCAGGGCGCTGCCGGCAATAGGGGCCACGGAGGCACAGTTTTCCGCCGCGCTCGACCAGGAGCTGTACGGCGACTTTGAGCGCCTTTACAGGACGGCCTCGGACACGTCCAAGGAGTTCCTCCGCTTCATGACGCTCGAGAACGAGCTCAAGGCCATCACGGCCGCGCTCCGCCGGCTGATATCCGGCGCGCAGCCGCCGCAGCCGGAGGGCTTCCCCACCGCTCCGGGCAGGCTGCACGGGCAGGAGATAGCCCGGCTGCGGAACGCAAAGAGCTTTTCGGAGCTCGTGTCGCTGTGCTCGAAGAGCATATACGGCCCGGCGCTGCGCGCAATGGAGCTGGACTCGAAAACGGGCCTCCCGGCGTACGCGGACGCCGCGCTCTCGCTCGAAACGGAATTCCACCGAGCTCTCGGGACCTATCTCCGGCGCGGGTATAACGGCCCGGCAAGGAGGACTCTTATCGAGACCGTGGGCTTCCGGGCGGACATGCTGAACGTGACCTATCTGCTGCGCCTGCGCCGGTTCAACACCCCGCCTGAGAAGGCCATGGAGCTGCTGCTGCCGCTGGGCGAGCTTGGGCAGAGTACGGCACGGAAGGTGCTCGCCGCGGAGACGGACGAAGAGGCCGTGGAAGCTTTGAAGGCCTCGCGCGCCGGGAAATGGCTCGCCGGCCTGGGCGACACGCCGGCGGAGAACCTCGCCGAGGCGGCGGAGGAGGCGTATTACCGCAGGGTGATACACGGCCCGCCCACGCTCTGCACGGTCTACGCATTTCTTACGCTTAAGGAAAACGAGGCCGCCATGCTCAAGCGCGCTTTTGTCGCGCTGGGGTACGGGCTGAGCCCCGAAAAATACATTTTGCTTTGAGGAGGTTGGGAATTGGCTACGGTCAAGCTGCTTAGGGCCACAGTCACCGGCCCGCTTGAAGAGTTGGATTCGGCCATTTGCTCGCTTGTGCTCGACAGGGAGTTTCACCCGCTGCAGGCGGTGAAGCTGCTCAGAGGGCGGATGAAATCGCCGGAGGCGGCGGATACCTGCCGGCTGACGCTGGATTCGGCTGTCGCTCTGATGGCAAAGCTGGGGGTTAAGCCGGCTTTTGCCGAATTCAGGAACGAAAACTATACGCCGGAGGACTGCGCCGACTATATATCGCGCGTTTCCGGCGAGATGGCGCGCATTATGGCGCAGAAAAACGCGAAGCTCAGCCTCGCCGCGGACGACGAGGCGCTTGCCGCGGCCCTGAAGCCATACGAGCTGCTCCCGGTGGACATCGGCGAGCTGACAGGCGCCACTCACATGGTGGTGGAGTTCGGCTCCGCGCCCGAAGAAGACTGGGACGCCCTCATCGCCGAGGCGAAGTCGGTGGACAGCGTTTACCTGTTCCGTACCGGCGTGGGGGACGGGAAGGTGCGCTGCGTTTATGTGGCTCTGCCCGACGAAGCGCTGCGCGCCGCCGAGCTGATGCGTGAATACGGCTTTGAAAGCTCCGAGATACCCAAGAGCAGCGGCTTCAGCGGTATACCCTCAGAGCGCATCAGGGAACTGACGGAGGAAGCCGCGAATGCGAGAGAGGCGGCGGCACAGCTCGAAGCGGCAGTACACGAAATGTGCAGCCGCGAGCGGGATGAGCTGCTGCGCCGGTATTCATACCTGAAATATCAGAGCGAAAAGTGCGCGCTACGCTCATACGCGGGCACGGACGGGCGCAAGTTCTGCCTGATGGGCTGGATACCGGAGTCGGACAGCCGGGGCTTCGAGAGCGCGGCAAAGGCGATAGGCTGCACCTGCGACTTCGAAAGGCCGCATGCCGTGGACGAGACGGCCGCTCCTGTTAAGCTGAATAACGGTTTTTTCTCGAGGATATTCCTGCCGTTCGTTGAAATGTACGGCTATCCGGCCTACGGGGAGCCGAACCCGAGCATCTTCATGCTCATAACCTACTGCCTGCTCTTCGGCGTCATGTTCGGCGACGTGGGCCAGGGCGCGGTTCTGATACTCGTTGGACTGTACATGTACAAGAAGCGCGGGATGTGGCTGGGGCGAATACTCTCGGCCGTGGGCTGCAGCGCCGTGCTCTTCGGCTTCGTATACGGCAGCGTGTTCGGCAATGAGCACATCCTGCCGGGCTTCAAGGTGCTCGAAGAGGGAAATTCCATGACTATCCTCCTCGTGGCCGTGAGTGTCGGCTGCGTGCTTATACTGATAAGCGGCCTGTTCAATATCATTGCCGGGTTCAGACAGCGTAATTATCAGAAGGCGCTTTTCTCCGCCAACGGCATTGCAGGCGTTCTTTTCCTAATTTCCATAGTTGCCGGCGCGGTCGGCACCCTGGTGTTTGACTTGCCGCTGCTCACGAGCGGGGCGTACTGGGTTTACCTTGGCATCCTGCTGCTGAGCATATGGTTTGGGGAGCCTCTCGGCGACCTGATCGCCGGCCATAAGCCGCATCAGGGCATAGGAATGATGATAGGCATGGGCTTTTTCGACCTCTTTGAGGCCGTACTGTCCTGGCTGTCGAACTGCCTGAGCTTCCTGCGCACCGGCGCGTACGCAATTATTCATGCGATAATGATGCTCGTGGTATATACGCTCACCGGGGCGGATTCCGGCAGCCTGTCCGTCGGAGGGGTAATCGGCCTTGTCGCCGGCAATGCCTTCGTCATGCTGCTTGAGACTGCGCTCGTCTGCATCCAGGTGCTCAGGCTTGAGTACTATGAGCTCTTTGGGCGCTTCTATACCGGCAGCGGCACACCGTTCAAGCCCGTTACGATTGATTATACGAATGCAGCTTCCCGCGCAGCATGAGCGCGGTCATTAAATGTAGATTATTTGGAGGTAAAAACAATGCTCAAGCTCATCTATCCCCTGCTCGCCGTCCTCGTGCTCATTGTTCTTCCGCTCATCGCTATCTATAAGCGCGCCAAGCATGGCAAAAGTGTGAAAAAGCCCCTCTATGCCAACCTTGCCGGCTTCTTCGCCGTGTTCGCCGTCTGCGGCATTGCCTTCCTGTCACAGGGAGTGGCGGCTGCCAACGCCGCTGCGGATGCCGCTGCCACTGCCGCTGCAACCGGTACGGACTGGACCATGGCGATAGGCTATCTGGCCGCCGCCCTCGCCGTCGGCATATCGGGCGTAGGTTCCGCTATAGCTGTCTCCAGCACCGCCAGCGCAGCTATCGGCGCCATGGTAGAGAACGAAGGCACCTTCGGCAAGAGCCTCGTCTTTGTCGGCCTGGCCGAGGGCATAGCCATCTACGGCCTGCTCATCGCCATCGTCATAGTGCTGCTCTGATGCGCTGGTTTTGCATATCCAACGACGCGGACGTGCTTACAGGGATGCGTCTCGCCGGCATTGACGGCGTGATGGCCGGCACCGCCGCGGAGGTGGACGCCGCTGTGACCCGCGCCGTGCAGGACGAGGGCATTGCCGTCCTGATCGTCACGGAGGGCTGCTATAAGCTCTGCCGCGAGCGGCTGGACGCGATAAAGCTCTCTGCCGGCCGGCCGCTGGTGAACATGGTGGCCGACAGCCGGGGCGCCGGGAAGATATCCGGCTCGATAACCCGGCTGATACGCGAGGCCATAGGCATAAGGCTCTGAGGAGGTTGCCATGCAGAACGATAATAAGCTTGCCGCCTTTATGGCGGCCATGGTCTCCGCCGCCGAGGCGGAGGCGGCCGAGATGCGTGAGACCGCCGCAGACGAGGAGGCGGCGGCGCTCGCGGAGTGCCGCGCAGGGACGGAGACAGACTCGGAAAAGCGCATAGCCGCCGCCGAGGCGGACGCGAAAAACCAGGAGGACAAGCGGATAACCGCCGCGGCCTTCGCCGCGAAGCGCGAGCTGCTCCGCTTCCGCGAGGACTGCGCGGACGAGGTGTTCGCCGCGGTGCGCGAGCGCATAAAGAGCGCGGCGGCGGGGAAGGACTATGGGAAAATGCTCTGTGCGCTGTTCAAAAAGGCGCTTGACGCCATGCCGGGCGCGGAGCGCGTGACCGTGCTGCTGCGTCCGGAGGACATGGGACATTCCGATGCGCTCAAGCGCGCCTTCCCGGACGTGGAGCTCAGCTTTGCGGAGGGGGAACAGGCCCTCGGCGGGCTTGTGGCGGACTGCCCGGAGCTCTCGCGGCGGGTGGACCTCTCCTTTGACTCCGCGCTTGAGGACCTTGAGGGCCGGTTCGCCGAAACGACCGGCTTCAGCATGGAGATGTGATATGGTGGAAAAGCCCAAATACTACATATATGGCATAAACGGCCCTGTCATCCGCGTCCGCGGCGGCAGGGAGCTGCCGCGCATGAGCCTTGTATACGTCGGCGCACAGCGCCTCTTCGGCGAGGTGGTATCCTCGTCTGGCGAGGAGAGCGTGGTGCAGATTTATGAGGATTCCGCCGGGCTCTCCGCCGGAGAGGAGGTCGTGCCGACCTACGCGCCGATGAGCATCCAGCTCGGGCCGGGGCTGATCGGCGGCATACTGGACGGCATCGGGCGGCCGCTGAGCAGCATCGAGTCAATGGCGGGCTCCTTTATCGCGAGGGGCATGAACCTCGACAGCCTGGACGCGGAGAAAAAGTGGGACGTGACCGTGCGCATAGCCGAGGGGGACACCCTCGCGCCGGGGCAGGTTTTCGCCACCTGCCGGGAGAGCGGGATGATCGAGCACCGCTCCATGGTACCGCCGGGCCTGAAGGGCCGGGCGGTGGACGTGAAGCCCTCCGGGCAGTTCACCGTGACCGAGCCGGTGGCCTATCTCGAGGACGAGCGCGGCAGAAGGACGCCGCTCACCCTCGCCCAGCGCTGGCCGGTGCGCACGCCGAGGCCGTTTGCCTCCCGCAGGAGCATTGACCGTCCGCTCGTCACCGGGCAGAGGGTCATCGATACGCTCTTTCCCGTGGGCAAGGGCGGCTGTGCCGCAATACCCGGGCCCTTCGGCGCGGGCAAGACCGTCGTCCAGCACCAGCTCGCCAAGTGGTCTGACGCGGACATCATCGTCTACCTCGGCTGCGGCGAGCGCGGCAACGAGATGACGCAGGTGCTCGACGAGTTCCGCGAGCTGCGCGACCCGCGCTCCGGCAGGCCGCTCATGGAGCGCACCATACTCGTCGCCAACACCTCGAACATGCCCGTCGCGGCGCGCGAGGCGTCCATCTACACGGGCATGACCATAGCCGAATACTACCGCGACATGGGCTACCACGTCGCGCTGATGGCCGACTCCACCTCCCGCTGGGCCGAGGCACTGCGCGAGATTTCCGGCCGCCTGGAGGAGATGCCGGCGGAGGAGAGCTTCCCGGCCTATCTGCCCAGCCGCCTGGCGGGGTTTTATGAGCGCGCCGGGTTTGTGGACACCCTCGGCGGGGAGGAGGGCTCCGTCACCGTCATTGGCGCCGTGTCGCCGCAGGGCGGCGATTTCTCCGAGCCCGTCACCCAGAACACTCAGCGCTTCGTACGCTGCTTCTGGGCGCTGGACCGCTCGCTGGCCTACGCGCGGCACTTCCCGAGCATCAACTGGACGAACAGCTACAGCGAATACCTCACAGACCTCATGCCCTGGTACGCCGAGAACTTCGGCGAGGATTTCGAGGAGCTGCGCGGCCGCGTGATGGCGCTGCTGAACGAGGAGTCCGAGCTGCAGGAGATCGTCAAGCTCATCGGCGCGGACATCCTGCCGGACGACCAGAAGCTCGTAATAGAGACGGCCAAGGTCATCCGCGAGGGCTTTCTGCAGCAGAACGCCTTCCACGAGAACGACACCTATATGCTCCCGGCCGGCCAGATGGCCATGCTGAGGATCATACTCCACCTGTACGATTCCGCGAGGACGCTCGTTGCGGCGAACGTGCCGCTGCGCCTGCTGACGGAGACGGGCATATTCGCCGAGCTCGAGCGAATGAAATTCGGCCTCGGCGGCGGGACCGACCCACAGGTGTACATCGACAAAGTGGACGCCGCCGTTGAGCACGTCCGCAAGCTGAACTCATAAGGGGGCCGCGAAATGCGCATAGAATATACTGGCCTTTCGGAAATAAAGGGCTCCCTCGTCGCGCTCGACGGCGTGAAGGACGCCAGGTATGACGAGCTTATCGAGCTCACCCTTGAAGACGGCACGCGCCGCCGCGGCCGCGTGATACTCATTGAGGGCGAGCGCGTGGTGGCCGAGGTTTTCGAGGGCACAAGCGGAATAGACATGGCGGGCACGAGCACGCGGCTCACCGGCAAGCCGATGGAGATCCCACTATCCGAGGAGATACTCGGTCGTATTTTCGACGGCACGGGCCGCCCGGCGGACGGCCTCTCCGAGGTCTACGCCGAGGAGATGCGGGACATAAACGGCGCCGCCATCAATCCCGTCTCACGCGAGTATCCGCGGAGCTGCATCCTCACCGGCGTGAGCGCAATTGACGCTACGTGCACGCTCATACGCGGGCAGAAGCTGCCCATATTCTCCGGCGCGGGCATGAAGCACAACGAGCTCGCCGCCCAGATCGTGCGCCAGGCGCACGTCGCCAGTGACGCAGAGGGCGAGAAGTTCGTCATCGTGTTCTGCGCGATGGGCATAAAGAACGACACCGCCGACTTCTTCCGGCGCGACTTCACCGAGTCCGGCGCGCTCGACCGCACGGTGATGTACATTAACCTTGCCTCCGACCCGATAATCGAGCGTATACTCGCCCCGCGCTGCGCGCTGACGGCGGCGGAGTACCTCGCCTTCACAAAGGGCTACCACGTACTCGTCGTCATGACGGACATGACCTTCTACTGCGAGGCGCTGCGCGAGTTTTCGAGCTCCAAGGGCGAGATCCCCTCGAGGAAGGGCTTCCCGAGCTACATGTACTCCGACCTCGCCTCCCTCTATGAGCGGGCGGGGCTGATCCGCGGCAAGAGCGGCAGCGTGACGCTCGTGCCCATACTCACCATGCCCGGCGACGATATTTCGCACCCGATACCGGACCTGACCGGCTACATCACCGAGGGGCAGATAGTCCTCTCCCGCGAGCTGTCGCAGAAGGGCATCTACCCGCCGGTGGGCATCCTGCCCAGCCTGAGCCGCCTGATGAAGGACGGCACCGGCAAGGGGTTCACCCGGGCCGACCACCCGGACCTCTCCAACCAGCTCTTCGCCTCGTACAGCGAGGTGTCGAGCGCGAGGAGCCTCGCCACCGTCATCGGAGAGGACGAGCTCTCGCAGGCCGACAAGCTGAGTTTGAAATTCGGCTCGGAGTTTGAAAACCGCTTTGTGAACCAGGGAATGTACGAAAACCGCAGCCTTGAGACCACGCTTGACCTCGGCTGGGAGCTGCTGAGCATCCTGCCGCGCTCCGCGCTCTCGAGGGTGTCCGACAAGGTGCTCGACGAGCACTATCACGGCAAGGGCTGAGCGGCCCGGAGGAAAAGGAAAGGGGGCTGAAACGGCATGGCGCAGACAGCGCCGACAAAAGGCGCGCTGACGGCGGCGAAGCACTCGCACGCCCTTGCGGAGACAGGCTATGAGCTCATGGACCGCAAGCGCAACATACTCGTGCGCGAGATCATGAGCCTGATGGACGAGGCCGAGCGCCTCCAGTCCGAGATTGACGACGCCTTTGCCGAGGCCTACGCCTCAATGCGCCTCGCGGAGATATCCACGGGCGGCTGCGCCGAGGAGGGCGCCGCGGGCGTCCCGATAGACGACAGCGTCTCGCTGCGCTACCGCTCCGTGATGGGAGTGGAGCTGCCGTATGTCTACGCGGAGGAGAGCGAGATTTCCGGCCCGCCGTACGGCCTGGCGTTCACGAGCTCGGACCTCGACGATGCATATTTCAAATTCCAGGAGGTCAAGGGCCTCATCCGCGACCTTGCGCAGACGGAAAACTGCATATACCGCCTCGCCTACGCCATAAAAAAGGCGCAGAAGCGGGCCAACGCGCTGAAAAACATAGTCCTCCCGGGGCTGGACGCCGACATCGCCCGGATAACGGACGCCCTCGAGGAAAAGGAGCGCGAGGAGTTCGTCCGGCTGAAGGTAATAAAGAACAGGAACACAGGATGACCGCCGGTAAGGCGGTTTGAGGGAGGTTTACACATGAAAAAGACCCCTGCACGCATCCTTGCCGCGGCCATTGCCCTTCTGCTTGCCATTTCGCTCTCCGCCTGCGGGGACAGCTTCGAGTCCGCCATGGCAAGGGCGCTCTCGGAGATGCAGGACGTGGAGAGCCTGCACATGGACATGGTCATGGGCATTGACATGTCCCTCTCCGCGGAGGGGCAGACGATCGACCTGCCCATTTCCATGGACATGTCGATGGACACGATAAACGAGCCGCTGACGGCCCACGCCACGATGAACATGAACGTCATGCAGCAGCCGGTGGGCGTGGAGTACTACCTCGAGCAGAGCGGCGAGAACTACCAGATGTACGCCAATATGGACGGTGGCTGGGAGAGCATGTCCATGGACGAGACCGAGCTCGGCCAGTTTTCCGCCGTGGACGGCGTGGAGTTCTATCTCCAGTGCGCCTCCGCCTTTGAAAAGGTGGGCGAGGAAGAGGTCCGCGGCGCGACGGCCTCGCGCTACGACGGGGAGATACCCGCGGACATGCTCGCGGAGGCG
>DVGA01000100.1 GCA_018712985.1 Candidatus Scatomorpha intestinavium | reverse complement strand
TTGTAAAGAGTAAAATTCGCTGTTGCGAAAAGAGGCTCTTTGAGGTATAATAACTGAGCGGCTCTTTGCAAGGCTGCACCAGTCGGGGAGCCAGCGGTGCCCTGTAACCTGCAATCCGCTATAGCAGGGATGGATTCCCAAGTGAGGATATGTGATGTGTCGCTGCCTGAGGTAAGCGGCGTTGAAGCCCCGGTCCCGCGCAACGGGCCCCCGTGAACCATGTCAGGCGGGGAACCGAGCAGCATTAAGCGGACCAGCCCGTGTGCCGCGGGGCGGCCGGGGCCGAGCTGGCTGCCGCAGTAACGGATGTGTCACGTGTTCGACCGAGGGTGTGCAGTCTTGCAAAGGGCCGCAATCTGTTTTTTACATGATTCGGAAAGGACTTGGGCGTTATCTATCAGGCTCTGTATCGCAAATACCGGCCGCGCACCTTCGACGAGGTGTGCGGGCAGGAACATATAACTGAAACGCTCAAGGCGCAGGTGGCCTCGGGCCGGCTTTCGCACGCCTATCTGTTTGTAGGCACGCGCGGCACCGGCAAGACCTCGTGCGCCAAAATACTGGCCAAGGCGGTCAACTGCCTGCACCCGGTGGACGGGAACCCCTGCGGGGAGTGCGCGGCCTGCCGCGGGATCGACGACGGCAGCGTGCTCGACGTGGTGGAGATCGACGCCGCCTCCAACAACGGCGTGGAGAATGTCCGCGCGCTGAGGGAGGAGGCCGTTTTTTCGCCCGCGAGCGTGCGGATGCGCGTTTATATCATCGACGAGGTCCACATGCTGAGCACCGCTGCCTTCAACGCGCTGCTGAAAATCCTTGAGGAGCCGCCCGAGCACCTGATGTTCATCCTCGCCACGACGGAGCTGCGCAAGGTGCCGGGGACGATCCTCTCCCGCTGCCAGAGATACAGCTTCCGGCGGCTGGACGCGGACGTGATTGCGAAGCGGCTCAATTACATAGCCGCCCGGGAGGGCTTCAAGCTGACGGAGGGCGGCTCGGCGCTGATAGCGAGGCTGGCGGACGGCGGTATGAGGGACGCTATATCCCTGCTCGACCAGTGCTCCGGCGCCCAGGTGATAGACGAGGACTCGGTGACCGAGTCGCTCGGCCTGGCCGGCGGCCGCAGGACGGCCGAACTGCTTGATGCCGCCGCGAGGCACGACGCCAGGGCGGCGCTGGACACCTTCGCCGCGCTCTGGCGGGACGGCAAGGACCCCGCCGTGCTGCTCAGCGACCTCTGCGCGCTGATGCGGGACGTGCTGATGCTCTCGGTCGCGCCGAAGGGCGGGCGGGAGCTGCTCTCCGGCGCGTATGACGACGCCACACTGAAAAGATTTGCGAAGAGCTTTACAAAGGCCGAGCTGCTGCGCGCGATGGAGCGCGTGCAGGATGCCATAGTTTCGCTGCGGGACAACCCCTCGCCGAGGACGGCGGTGGAGCTCTGTTTAGTCTCGCTCTGCGATTTGACGCTCTGCGACGGGCTGCCGGAGCTGAGGGCACGCGTCTCGCGCCTTGAGTCCGGGGCCGTGCAGCCGCGCCGGGCCCAGGAGCCGGAGGACTCCCACGCTGAGGCAGCGGCGGAGGAGGCCGATGGCGCGCCCGACGTGGGCGCGGAGCCAATTGAGGAGGGCTGGGAAGAGGAGCGTCCGCCGTTCCCCGACGAGCCGCCGTTCGATATGAACGCCGCGCCTCCTTTTGAAAGGGGCGACGAGCCGCCCTGGGCGGAGGAGCCGAAGAGCACCGCTCAGGAACCGAAAACCGCCGTGCCCGAACCAAAGAGCGCCGCAATGGAGCCGGATATGCCCGCTCCGCCGCCGCAGGAGGCGGAGGAGGGGCCGGAGGGCGCTAAGATGGAGGAGACGGCGCAGGTGATAAGCTCCGGGCCGGCACGCCTGAGCTGGGACGCCGTGGTGGAGCGGCTGAAGGGCAGGGTGCCTGTCGGCTACATCAATTTGCTGACGGACCCGCTGCAGGTCAGCGGCTCGTTCACGCCGGAGGGGCTGCGCGTTGCGATAGCGAAGGGCTTTGCGAGCAACATGCTCTCCAAGCCGGACATGATAGAAAAATTCCGCGCCGCTGCGGCCGAGGTGGCCGGGGAGAGCGTCGCGGTTAAGGTGACGGAGATGGACTCCGACGAGAAGATAGCCACGCGGAGCATCGAGGAGCTCCGCAGGTTCAAAGAAGTAAAATTTACCTGAAAGGTCGTGCAGGATATGGCAAAGGGCGGTTTCCGCGGCGGCTACGGCGGCGGCATGAACCAGGCGAATATGATAAAGCAGGCTCAGAAGATGCAGGAGGAGCTGCGCAAGATGCAGGAGGAGCTCGAAAACTCCGTTTTCGAGGCCACTGCGGGCGGCGGGGTCGTAAAGGCGGCCGTAAACGGCCGGCACGAGCTCACCGCGCTGACGATAGACCCCGAGGCCGTGGACCCCGAGGACGTGGAGATGCTCCAGGACCTTGTGATAGCCGCGGTGAACGAAGCGCTCAGGAAGGTCGACGAGGCTTCCTCCAGCGGCATGAGCCGCCTGACGGGCATGAAGGGCCTGCCCTTCTGAGGCGCGGCCATGCCCATAGACGGAATCGTTCAGCCGGAGCTCATAGGAATAGACGCGGAGCTGCGGCTCCGGCGGTTTGACGGACGGTTTGATTTTGCGCTCGGCTGGTATCAGGACGCCGAGACGCTCTATCTCGTGGACGGGAAGCGGGAGCCATACACAATGGAGCGCCTTGAGGGCATGTACCGCTATCTCGACAAGCGCGGCGAGCTCTATTTCATCGAGCTGCTGCGGGATGGGGAGTTTGCCCCGATAGGCGACGTGACTTTTTCTCGCGGGGACCTGCCCATTGTGATAGGCGAGCACGGCCTGCGCGGTAAGGGCATAGGCCGGCGCGTAATATCGGCGCTCTGCGGCCGGGCGAGGGAGTTCGGCTGGAGCGAGCTGTGCGTGGAGGAGATATACGACTGGAACACGGCGTCGAAGAGATGCTTTGAATCCGTCGGCTTCAGGCCGTACAAAAAGACGGAGCGCGGCAGCGCGTACCGCATAGAGCTGTAAAAGCGCGGGGAAGAAATTCCCCGCGCTTTGCGTGCAGAAAACCGCCCCGGAGGTCCGGGGCGGTCAATTTATTCTCTGCTCATATCGCGGAGGCGAGCATCTTGGCCATCTGCGCCCTTGTGAGCCCGCCGCCGGGGTTCAAGCCGCTGCCGTCGCCCTGGACTATGCCCATGCTGATGAGCGTGGCCGCGGCCTCGCGCGCCCAGTCGGCCACGGAGGAGCCGTCGGCATAGCTGTCGATCAGCGCGGTGTCGCCCACGTCGTAGACGACGCCGAGGCTGTCAAACGCGCGGTAGAGGAAGGTGAAGCCCTCCTGGCGGGTGAGCGTCGCGTCCGGGGAGAAGGTGGTGTCGGACGTGCCGGTGGTTATGCCCTCGGCCTTGGCCCAGGCAACGGCCCGGGCGTAATAGGCGTCCGCGGCGACGTCGGTGAAGCCGCTGTCAGCGGAGACCTCGGGCTCGCCGGCGGCGCGGTAGAGCATCAGCACAAAGTCGCAGCGGCGCATGGTGCTGTCCGGGCCGAAGGTCGTCTGCGTCATGCCGGTGACTATGCCGGCCTCATAGAGCTCCTTGACCGCATCCTCGGCCCAGTGGCCCTTCATGTCGGTGAACTCCACCGCGATCTTTACGGGTATCGTGGCGGTGAGGCCGGCGGCGGTGACGGTGATGCTGCCCTCCGCGCCCGGCGTGCCGGAGGCCACATAGAGCCCGTCGGCCGAGATTGCGCCCACGTCGCCGCTCAGGCTGAAGGTCGCGTCCTCGTTGCCGCTTATCACGTCGCGCATGTTGTACTGCAGGCAGGCGTCCAACTGGATGCTCTCGCCCTGTTCCATCAGGAGCTGTGTGACGGCCTCGCCGCTTTCCGCGTCCTCAACAGAGAGGGAATCGGCTTTCTCAACGACATGCAGCGTGCTGGTGCCGTAGGCCGAGCCGGCGGAGAGGGTAATCACGTCTGCACCGGCGGTGGAGGGGGCTGTGTAGACCCCGGAGGAGATGCTGCCGCGCGAGGCGGTAGCCCGCACCTGCCCGGAGAGGCGGACGGTGCGCATGGTGTTGTCCGTCGCGGCCAGTTCGAGGGGGAGCGTGCTCCCGGCGAGTATATAGGCCCCGTCGTCGGTGAGGAAGAGGTTTTCGGCCTCGCCGCTCGCGTCCTCTTCCGTGACGAAGAGGATATAGGAGCAGACGGAGCGGAGCGTGCCGTCTGAGGGGTTGTTGACTATGGTATAGCCGTCCTGCCCCGGCATGCGCAGCGCGAGGGCGCTGGAGCCGCCGCCGTCCATGTTCACAACGGTCTCACAGCCCATGGAGAGCAGGTCGGCAACCAGCTCGTCGAGCGTGCTGCCGGCGGAGAGGTCGCTGCGGCCGTCCATTACCTGGTATACGACCGTCCCGTCGCCCATCAGGCCGATGACCGTGCGGGGATTGGCGTCGTCGATGCTCGTGTCCCACCATTGCGGCTCATAGAGCTCGCCATTGAGCGCGAGGATGTTGCCGCAGCCGGAGACCCAGTCCGCCTCCGCGAGGGCGGAGTCGGTGCAGCGGGTGAAAATGGTGACCTCGTCGCCCTCCATGAAGCCGGAGAGCACGTTTTCAAGCCCGGCCTCGTCCGAGGCGGTGAGGATCAGGTAGCCCGGGCCGATCTCAACGGCGTCCTCGCCGGTGACGATCTCTTCCACCTCGCACTCTATCTCCCCGTCGAGCGAGAGCTCGCCGTGGTCGCGGACGCGCAGGCGTATGTACCAGCCGCTTTCGTCCGTGCGGGTGGAGACGGTGGAGAAGTACTCGCTGTAGAGGTAGAGCCCGTCGTCAGAGCGGGTCTTGTTCAGGTGGGTGGTCTCGAAAACCTGGCCGGTGGTCTCGTTTTCTATGGTGATGTATACCTCCGGCCGGGAGGAGACAACCGCCGTGCCGTCATCAAGGAAGCCGATGGCATGGTTGCCCTCGGGGGAGGACTTGTAGATGCCGTCCTCGACCACCATGCCGCAGGGGATGCGCGTATCCCAATAGCCGAAGTCGGCGTTCACGGCACCGACCACGTCGTAGCCCATGAGCTCGGCGTAGTCTATCATGCTGGTGATGGTCATGCCGCCGTATATCGTGTCGCAGGCCATGACGATGGGGTATACGCTGCTGCCGGGCTCGAGGGTGATCGTGAAGGTCTCCACCCGCTCGTCCGCGGAGTTGTACGACACGGCGTTTTCATACGTCAGGCCGTCCGCAAGGGCCCATTCGTTTGTGTACACGGCCTGGCCCGTGCCCTCGCCGTAGGCGAGCGCGCAGGTGCCGAGCAGCGCGAGCGCAAGGATGAGGGACAGCACTTTTTTCATGGGGTTCTTCCTTTCTCAGTAGGGGCTGGACCGCGGCGCGTATATCTGTCTGACGCGGCGCGGCGGTTAACGTTCCCGCATATTTTACCACGGCGGCGCGCGCTTGTCCATTGGACTTTTAAGGCAGAAGCAAGCGCCGGCCCGCAAAATTGCGGGCCGGCGGGGTGCTCTCGCGCGGTCAGACTATGCGCCGGTCGCGCTTCTGGCTGTCGTAATGCTTGTTCAAAAACGGGCGGATGACGTAGTATATCAGCTTGTTTTCGAGGTTGAACATATAGATTGTGAAGGTCGCGGCGAAGGCCCCGAGGAGGACGAGCAACAGCTTCACAAGTATGCTGCCGAGCTTCTTTTTCATGTGCACCAGTCCTTTCTTACCACGCCTCGGAGTCATCGAAGTCCACGAGCGTCGGATCCAGCGGCTCCTCGCCCACGACAACGGACATGTAGTTGTTTACGATGTTGCGCATGTCGCGGCGGGAGACCGTGCGGCAGTCCTCAAGGTCGTGCTCTATGAAAATGAAGTAGAAGCCGAGGTCGCGCGCCTGCTCCTCCATCATGGCGTGGACGCCGTTCATGCCCTTGCAGGCTACGTTGTCGTTCATGAGCACCATGTCGCAGTTGAAGTTCTTGGCCCAGTCCCACACTGCGTTCACGTTGTCCCAGCCGCCGACGGCGTGGTGCCGCATGACGCCCTTCTCGCTGAAGAGGGCGAGGTCCTTTATGGCCTGCTCGGGGTCCTCGGTGCTTATCATGTTGTGGCCCATGGTGGAATCCATGTTCAGCACGATGTTTATGCCCCAGCAGTTCTGCACCCAGGTGGGGAAGTCGGTGTAGTACACCGCACTCGGGCCCCAGAGGAACGCGCGGTGGCGCGTTTTCCCGCCGAAGGGCTTGTGCTTCTTCTCATAACAGCGGCGCATTATCTTGATAACCTTGCGGTCGACCTTGGTGAAGTAGTCCTCCTGGCCGTTTACGCTGGCCCAGGAGTAGAGGCGGTAGAGCGTCTCGGCTATGCCGCACAGGGCGCTGTATTCGGTCTTGAAAATGTCCCACTTCTCAAGCTCGATTGTGTTCTGCTCGTTCATCTGCTTCGCGCGCTCGAAGAGGGCGTCCCAGTCGTACTTTTCGCCGTACTCCTCCTCGATGAACTTTATGGCGTCGCGCAGGATCTGGGTCGAATAGGGATGCGCGCCGGGCTCGTTGTGTATCATGGCGAGGGTCACGGGGAAGTCCGGCAGCCCGATGCGGCGGCGCTGGAACATACTCGTCGCCTCGCTGGCGTTGCAGGGCATGTTGGTGCTCAGCAATGCCTTGCCGATGATCGGGAAATCGTCGTTGAACGTGACGCCCGTCTCCGCCGAGCAGCGGGAGCAGACGTCCGCCGCCAGGCCGAAGCTCTCGGCGATGTCTATGTAATACGGCTCGAGCTGCTGGTCGATATCGCAGATTATGAACTCCGGCAGGGTCTGCAGCGGGATGGGGATGAGGTTCGGGAAGCCGCACATGAAGAGCGGGGGGAGCACCTCGTCCATCGGGACCATTTTCTCCGTCAGCGGGCCGCCGCCGAGCCTCGCGTCGTTGGCAAGGACGAGCGCTATCTTTTTGGTCAGGCTCTGCACTATGGCGTGCATGTTCAGGTGCGCTATTTTCAGCTCCGGGCCGCGGAACCCCTCGAACAGACGGTCGATAAAGGCGAAGGTGCCGAGGTAGGAGCCCATCCAGCGGTATTCCCAGATGCCCTTTATGACGGGCAGCGGCGCCTTTGCCACCATGAGACCCATGCTCTTCAGGTTGTTCAGCCAGGCGAGGTAGTCGGCCATTGTGTCGTGCACGCCGCGCCACTCGCGGTGTTTTGCGATGCCGGTCTTGTCGTAATACCGGTCGCGCTGGCCGCCCTTTCCGTTCTCCGCGCGCCAGATGGGGTCGAACCTCTGCAGCTTTTTGTCAATAAAGGCGGTGATGGGGTTTTTCATCGGCTTGCCTCCTTCGCTTGCAGCTTTTTGATCTCAAGGCTCTCAACAAAGGCCTGGAAGCGCGTGCGGAGCTGGCCTACGCTGCCGAGGGCATATTCCTTCTCGATGGTGCAGCAGGGCACACCCATCTCGTTAGTCAGCACGTGCGAGGCGAGGACCTTCTCATAGCTCCAGAACTCGCAGAACTTCATGCTCTCGTATATCACGCCGTCCGCGCCGAACTCGTCCACAAGGCGCTTCACCTCGGTGTGCCGCTGGTCGATTTTGTCCCCGCTCATGAAGCGCGCGCACTGGTTCCAGTGCTGATAGTGGCGGCAGATCGCGTCGAAGGCGGTCTCGCCCTCCGCTATCTCTATGCGCTCGCGGCCGGGGAAGCTGCCGAAGCAGTAGCGGTCCGCCACGACCATGGCGCCGCACATTTCGATCAGCTTGGTGAACTCGGGGTCGTCTATCTCGCTGCCGGCGATGACTACGCGCGCGCGGAAGGGGAAGGACGGCTCCGGCTCGCGCGTTTTCAGCTCCTCGAGCGTCTCCTTCAGGTAGGGGAGTATCAGGTTGTGCGGACACACCTCGCTCACGAGCTGCATGACGTGGAATTCATAGCCGGTTATCGGCGGGTTTTCGAGCTTGCGGAAATTGCCGATCTCGGTCATCACGTCGCAGAGCTCGTTGAAGCGCGCCACAGCCTCGCGCAGCGCGGCGTCCGACGTGTCGACCCCCAGCTTATCGTGCATCGCGTCGAGCACCTTGAGCTGGAGCTGCTGCTTGTAGTAGTCGAGGCTCGTCTTGTCGCCCTTCATGGGAGGGTCGATGATCGTGACGAAGAAATTGTCGTGCTTTACCGGGTTCAGCAGGAAGAAGTGCTCCTCCATGCGCTCCATCGCAGCGCAGCCCTCCGCGCCGAAAAGGGCGCTCAGGTAGTTGTAGCCGCCCTCGATGGCGCGCTCGAGGATGGAGCGGACGTAGGGACAGTTGCGGTTGGTCATGTAGTAGGTCGCTATGTCCGCCGACTGGCAGCGCGGCGCGCGCAGCCGGCTGGAAAAACAGCCGGGGAGGTTCAGCAGTACCTCGGGGATATAGTAGCAGTTATACCCGAGGGCGATTTCGCCGTCCTCCACGGCTTTGGCGACCAGCTCGTTGTTGGCCTCCTGCAGGAGGTTTTCAAAGTAGATCAGATGCTTCAGATCTTTCAATTCACAGCCCCCTCTATTTACTTGTTTTCAAACACTGAAAACGGCCTCCGGCAATTACCGGACAATGACCGCCAATTTGTACTAAAATTATAGTACATGAGGCCCTGATTGTCAAACAATTTGCGAAGTCCGCGGTGTCAAAGGGCATATCTTTCGCCCGGCTGAGCCTGCGCGCTGAAACATACCCTTGACAGACTATGTACTATGTGGTACGATATACCCGCGGGAGGCGAGGCAATGAATCTGGACGAATGGCGCAGTCAGATAAAGCGCGGGACGCTCGAGTTCTGCATACTGCTGATGATAGACTCCGGCCCGTGCTACGGCTATGAGATAATAAGCCGGCTCGAGAGCCGGCCCATCGTGGCTGCGAAGGAGAG
>DVGA01000099.1 GCA_018712985.1 Candidatus Scatomorpha intestinavium | reverse complement strand
GCGGTATATCTCTGTTGCACTTGTCCGAGGGTTTCCCCTGGCGGGCGTTACCCGTTATCCTTGCCCTGTGGAGCCCGGACTTTCCTCACGCACGGGCTTTCGCCGTGTACGCGCGGCCGTCTGGCCCGCTGCGGTGTATTCTACCTCCAATCCGCCCGGCAAGTCAATAAAATTATTGTATTTGCGGCCGTCTCGGGATATAATCAGGCGGTGAGGTGATTTCCAATGACCCTTGATGAGTACATTTCTTCCCTTAAAGATAAGAGCGTGGCCGTGATCGGCATCGGCGTGAGCAACCGCCCGCTGATAGAACTGCTGCTCAACGCCGGCCTCCCCATCTCCGTCCGCGACCAGCGCGGCGAGGACAAACTCGGCGCCGAGGCGGAGGGCTACCGCTCCCGCGGCGCGGAGGTCATCCTTGGCGGGGGCTATCTCTCCGGGCTCGACGGCTTCGACGTCATTTTCCGCACCCCCGGGCTGCTCCCCACGGAGCCGGCCCTCGTCTCCGCCGCCGCTCACGGCGCGGAGATAACCAGCGAGATGGAGGCGTTTTTCCGCCTCTGCCCCTGCCTGACGATAGGCATCACCGGCTCTGACGGCAAGACCACCACCTCGTCCATAATCGCGGAGCTGCTCCGCGCCGCCGGCCGGCACGTCTACCTCGGCGGGAATATAGGGACGCCCCTGCTCTCCTCCGTGCCGGAGATGCGAGCGGACGACATCGCGGTGCTCGAGCTCTCGAGCTTCCAGCTCCACAGCATAAACATCCGCCCGGACGTGGCCGTGGTCACCAACGTCTCGCCGAACCACCTCGACAAGCACACGGACTACGACGACTACGTAAACGCCAAGCGCCGCATCTTCGCCATGCAGACGCCGGAGGACGTCCTCGTCGTGAACGCCGACAACGCCTACACCGCCCGCTTCGGCGAGGAGGCCAAGAGCCATGTGCGGCTCTTCTCCCGCCGCGAGACGGTGCGGGACGGCGTTTTCTGCCGCGACGGCACGATTTACCGCTCCCGCGGCTACGAGGTCGAGTCCATCATTCCCGTCACCGAGATCCGTATCCCCGGCGTGCACAATGTGGAAAACTACATGGCCGCCTTCGCGGCGGTGGACGGCATGGTCAGCGCCGAGGTATGCCGCTCCGTCGCGCGGTCCTACGGCGGCGTCCGCCACCGCCTTGAGTTCATCCGCGAGCTGAACGGCGTGACGTACATCAACGACTCCATCGCCACCAGCCCCACGCGCACGATAGCAGGGCTGCGCGCCATGCGCACGAAGCCCATCCTCATCGCCGGCGGGCACGATAAGCACGTTTCCTTCGACACCCTCGGCGACGAGATAGCCGAGCACGTCAAGGCGCTCTATCTGACGGGCGACACCGCCGAACAGATCGCCGCCGCGGTCAAACACAGCGTGTTTTACGACCCCTCGCGCCTTCCGGTGCGCATACTGCCGGACCTCCGCTCCGCCGTCGAGGCGGCGCGGGATGCGTCCATCCCCGGGGACATCGTACTGCTGTCCCCCGCCTGCTCGTCCTTCGACAGGTTCACAAATTTCGCCGAGCGCGGCGACAAATTCAGAGATATAGTAATGGAGTTCAAGGAAAATGAAGCTGAGTGAAATACCGGAAAACGTTGAGCGCCTCGCCGCCGAGTGCGAGCGCGGCCTGGCGGGGCGCTTTGAGGAAATAGACGCCGTCGCGCGGGAAAACACCCGCCGGGTATTAGAGGCGTTCCAGGAGCAGCGCGTCTCGGAGCCCTGCTTCGCCGGGACGACGGGCTACGGCTACGACGACCTCGGGCGCGAAACGCTCGACAAGGTCTGGGCGCGGGTTTTCGGCGCGGAGAGCGCGCTCGTGCGCGTGAACTTCGTCAACGGCACGCATGCCATCGCCTCCGCCCTCTTCGCCGCATTGAAGCCGGGGGACACGCTGCTCTCCGTGATGGGCGCACCGTACGACACGCTGCGCACCGCCATCGGCATCAGCGGCAGCGCGCACGGCTCGCTGCGCGAATACGGCGTGGGCTACGCGCAGGTGGAAACGCTCTCCGGCGGGCCGGACCTCGAGGCCATCGCGCGCGCCGCGCGGGAGATCCGCCCCGCCGCGGCGCTCGTGCAGCGCTCCCGGGGCTACGACTCCCGCCGCGCGCTCACCGTGCCGGAGATCGGTGAAATAATCCGCGTCATAAAGTCCGCCTCTCCGGAGACGGCCGTCGTGGTGGACAACTGCTACGGCGAATTCACGGACACCGCCGAGCCCACCATGGTCGGCGCCGACCTCATCGCCGGCTCGCTGATAAAGAACCCCGGCGGCGGCCTCGCGCCCTCCGGCGGCTACATCGCCGGCCGCGCGGACCTTGTTGAAAACGCCGCCTGCCGGCTCACCGTCCCCGGCATCGGCGGGGAGTGCGGCGCCACCTTCGGCTTGAACCGCAGTCTGTACCAGGGGCTGTTCCTCGCCCCGCACACGACGGCCCAGGCGCTGAAAACCGCCGCGCTCTGCGCCGCGATGCTCGAGCGCCTCGGATACGAGACCTTCCCCGCCAGCGGCGAGTTCCGCTCGGACATAATCCAGACCGTAGTGCTCCGCTCGGGCGAAAACCTGCTCAAATTCTGCCGCGGCATCCAGTCCGGCTCCCCGGTGGACTCCTTCGTCACGCCGGAGGCCTGGCAGATGCCCGGCTATGAGGATGAGGTCGTCATGGCCGCCGGCGCGTTCATACAGGGCTCGTCCATCGAGCTGAGCTGCGACGGCCCCATGCGCGAGCCGTATATGGCCTTCCTTCAGGGCGGATTGACCTACGAAGCCGGCCGTCTCGGCGTCATGGCCGGCATAGCCGAAATGCTGGCCTGAGCGCTTTTGCCCCACCAGGCTGCGCCTGGACGCATAGCGCGCCGCTTTGCGGCGCAAAAGCAGCTCTGCAAAGTGGTCATCCCGTAGTGTGAATAGCGTCAGCCACCAAAACCGTGCATTGCTCCCGTTGGTCGCGGCACTAACGGCCCCTCGTCGATAGCCCGTCAGTGCCGCGAGCGTAAGCGAAGCAAACGCACGGTCGGCGATGCGGAGAGTCATTCACCATTAGGGATGGGAACTTTTCGATAATAAAAAGTTCGGTGAAAACCGGATTTAGCCTCCGATACGCACCAAAGCGTCTTTTCTTTGGAGTCTGAGGGGTTTCTTTTTGACAAGACAAAAAGAAATCTCTCAGAATGGGTTTGCAGGGGCTTTCGCCCCTGCAACTGTTCTGCCACCTTCACTTGAAGGTGGGGATAATTAAAAGCCGCGGATTTTCATCCGCGGCTTTTTTATTCAAGAAACCAGGTGTCCGTCCCCTCGGGGAAGGCGTCCTTCTCCGGGGTAAAGGAGCGGAGCAGCGGCTCCGCGAGGAAGGTGGCGCAGTAGGCCAGCGGGCCGGCGAGGATGAGGGCCGCTGGCGGGAAGAGATACGCCGCAAACGCGGCGGCTGCGGTGATCAGCATCAGGACGAGCGCCCGCGGCGCGCCGCGGCGGATCAGCCGCAGGGAAAAGCCGAGGAGCTGCCCGGCCTTGAACTTAAAGCGCGAGAGCGCCGGAAAGGCGAGCGCCGCGGTGGCGAGGGCGAAAAACAGCGAGAGTGCCAGCGTCAGGGCGTAAAACGCCGTTACGAGCACGCTCAGCGGCGAATTCACGAGGTAGAGCGCGGAAAAATACGCCACGACGAGCAGCAGCGCCAATATGACGGTCAGCCCGAGGCCGGTGAGCAGGTTCTGCCGGAAGGCGCGGAAAAACTCCTGAAACGGGCTGCCGCGCCCGCGGCGCAGGCATTTGGCCATGACGTAGTAAAGCGAGGCGGCGGAGACCCCCAGCGTGAGCACCGGGAGGGCGCAGAGCACGGCGAGCGCTCCGAGGCTGAGTATCGTGAGGGCTTTTTTCATCCTGCGGCCTCCAGCGCGGCGTCAAGGTAGTAGTGGGTGAGCAGGTCGACGCACTTCCCGTAGCTCTGGCGGCCGAGCTCCTGCCCGTTGGACTTCAGGAAGGAGTCGTAGACGCTGTTGGAGGCGGACTGCACGGCGCTGTCCTCAAACTGGTCCCAATAGGCGTTGTTCTCCGAAAAGTCGCGCCGGACGGTCTCCGACAGGGAATAGTAGACCTCCTCCCAGGCCTCGCGGTCCGCGCCGCTGAGGGCGTTGCCGAGGTATATGTACCCAAGCGCCGCGCCGGCGTAGCGGTAGTCGGCGTATTCCGATTCAAGGCAGGCGAATATCGCCACAAAGTTGCACTCCT
This sequence comes from Candidatus Scatomorpha intestinavium, assembly GCA_018712985.1. Classification (GTDB taxonomy): domain Bacteria; phylum Bacillota; class Clostridia; order Oscillospirales; family Oscillospiraceae; genus Scatomorpha; species Scatomorpha intestinavium. The sequence goes on along the minus strand of DVGA01000099.1, from coordinate 10,536 downwards.
GCTCCGCGGCGACGCCGCGCTGGTGCGCGATCTCGTGCTCCGCGGTGGAGGGCAGGAGGAACACCGGGGAGGCCATGTTCACGTTCGCCTCGCCGGTGAAGGGGAAGAAAAAGCCGGTGAAATCGAGATAGCTCATGATGGTTGAGAAATATATGCCCTTCGGCACGAGGTCCTCCCCCTCGAGGCAGGGGAAGGTCTCCGCCGCGGCGTCGAACACCTCCGGCGCGCGCTCGAGTATGTCGCGCCGGTCGTAGTCCCACGAGCCGTCCTCCGTGCGGGGGACGGCTTCGGCGTATTCGTTGGCGAGCGCGGCGAAATAGCGCGTGACGGCCGCAAGCTCCGAGACCTCGACGGGCCCGTCGTCCACGCCGCTCTGCCCCGAAAAGCTGGGGGCGGAGTAATACGGCGTCCACAGTACGCACAGCCCGGCCCAGAAGAGGGCGGCAGCCATGCCGAGCGTTATCACACAGCGGAAAAGCTGCAATAGCCGGCCGCTGCGGCGTATGAGCCGGACGATTACGAAAGCGAGGTAGGCCAGCAGGCCGATTATCAGCACGGCGTAGAACACCTCGGCCGCCGAAAAGCTGAAATGCGAGCACAGCCGGGACATGAAGGCGTGATAGGGCCGGGAGATGTGCGAGTATATCCAGAGCATGGCGCCCTCCGACTGGCGGAGGAGCTGCACGGAGAGCGCGATAAGCAGCCCAAGAAGGAGCAGCGCGGCGCGCACGGGGGCGAAATCGCGCGCGCGGAGCCTTTTTTCGAGCTTTTCCATGTCTCAGCCCTTGAAGACGGAGGCGTTTTTGACGAAGTACTCGAGCCCGGAGTAGACCGTTGTGGCGAGGACGACTATCCAGCAGGCGGTTACCAGCGCATCGGGTATCGGGAGCATGAGCAGCACGAAGCAGACCATGGTCGAGGCCGTTTTTATCTTGCCCGACCAGGCGGCGGCTATCACCTTGCCGCCCTCCACGGCTATCATGCGCAGGCCCTGTATCGCCAGCTCGCGCGCCACGACTATTATCGCGGCCCAGGCCGGGAACAGCCCGAAGTCCACGAACACGAGCAGGACGGAGATGACGAGCAGCTTGTCCGCGAGCGGGTCGAGGAACTTGCCGAAATTTGTCACCTGGTTGTAGTGCCGGGCTATGTAGCCGTCCGCAAAGTCGGACACCGAGGCAATGACGAACGCCGCGAGGGCGAAGTACATGTGCCCCTCAAAGTCGAGGTACATGAGCACGAGCACGACGGGGATGAGCAGCATCCTGACAATCGTAATTTTGCTGGCTGTGGTCAATTTCATTCTGAGCGCCTCCTGCCTCGGTCAAATGAGTTCGCACCTGAGCTCGCCGTCCTCCGCCGAGAGGACGCGAAGCTGCACTATGCTGCCCGGCATGCACGGGCCGGGGAAAACCACGGAGCCGTCGACGCCAGGGGAGTCGAAATACGCCCTGCCGCGGGCCGTGCCGGTCTCTGGGTCATATTCGTCGCACATCGCCTCGATGACGCTGCCGGCGAGGGAGCTCTCCCACTCGTCCATTATCTCGGCCTGGAGCGAGAGGACGGTCTCCGCCCGCTCGCGGGCGGTCTCGGTGTCCACGTGCGGCATTTTCGCGGCCGGAGTGCCCTCCTCCGGCGAGAGGGGGAACACCCCGGCGCGCTCTATCCTGGCCTCGCGGAGGAACTCGCAGAGCTCCTCGAACTCCGCCTCCCCCTCCCCGGGCAGGCCGGTGATGAGGCTCGTACGCAGCACGAGGCCGGGGATGCGCTCGCGGAGCTTTTTTAAGAGCGCGCGGATGTCCGCGCCGCGGTCGCGGCGGTTCATTTTGCGGAGTATCTCGTCGTTTATGTGCTGGATGGGTATGTCGAGGTACTTGACTATTTTGGGCTCCGAGGCGATGACCTCTATCAGTTCGTCGTTGAGCTCGCGGGGGTAGAGGTAGTGCAGACGCAGCCACTCCAGCCCGTCCACCGCGCACAGCTCGCGCAGCAGTGCGGCGAGATCCGTCCCATCCTTGAAATCGGCGCCGTAGTGCGTGAGGTCCTGGGCGACAAGGATGATCTCCTTGTAGCCCCGGGCGGCGAGGGACCTGGCCTCCTCCAATATTGCGGACACAGGCCGCGAGCGGAAGGGGCCGCGTATCGAGGGTATCAGGCAGTAGGAACAGCGGTTGTCGCAGCCCTCGGCTATCAGCAGATAGGCCCAGGCCGGCCCGGTGCAGACAAGGCGCTCCGCCTCCTGTACGGGGGCGTCGTTCGGGTCCATATACACGGGCCGCTCGCCGCGCGCGGCGCTCTCGAGCGCCGCGGCAATTTTGTCGCAGCTGCCGACGCCGACGACGCCGTCCACCTCCGGCAGCTCGGCCATGACCTCGCCGCCGTAAAGCTGGGCGAGGCAGCCGGCGCACAGCAAGGTTTTAAGGCGGCCGTTTTTCAGCTCCGCGGCCTCGAGCAGCGTGTCTATTGCCTCCTGCTTCGCGTCCTCTATGAAGGCGCAGGTGTTCACTACCACGGCCTCGGCCTCCGCCGGGTCGGACGTTATCTCATGCCCGGCCGCGGAGAGCGCTGCGAGCATCTGCTCGGCGGCGACCTGGTTTTTGGGGCAGCCGAGGGATATAAGCGATACTTTCATGCTTCCTCCTGCGTGGCGTATTCGCCGCGGTAGCGCTCGACGGCCTCCCGCGTCTCCTGATAGCCGAAGCCGCGGCGCTGGACGGCTGCCGCGGCGCGGCGCAGTTCGTCGGGCTCGGGAGCGCGGCCGCGCATCTTCGAGCAGAGACAGCGGTAGGCGGAGTCCGAGTCGCCGGGGACGGCGTCGAGCGCCGTGTCCCAGTGTTCGCGCGGGATGCGCCGGCGGCGGAGCTCCTCGCGGATGCGCCGCTCGCCGAAGCCGCGCGCGGCGTAGTGCCTGGCGACCATCGCGGCGTAGTTTTCGTCGTTTATGAAGCCCAGCTCCACGCAGCGGTCGGCCGCGGCGGCGGCCTCTTCCTCGCCGAAGCCCTTTTCAACCAGCCTGGCGAGGAGCTCGTCGCGCCCGTAGTCCCGGCGCTCCAGCAGCCGCATTGCGGATTCCCTGGCGCTGCGCGCTCCGGCGCTCACTCTTCAAAGTCCTCCGCGGAGATGTCCACCGCTCGGCCGGCGGCCACAGCCGCCCTGCGCGCCTGCGGGCTCATCAGCTTGTGGGCGTTTGCGCGGATCTCCGCTTCGAGCTTGTCCATGACGTCGGGGTGCTCCTCAAGATAGGTGCGCACGCCGTCGCGGCCCTGTATGCGGGCCTCGCCCACCGTGTACCACGCGCCGGCCTTTTCAATAAGGTCCAGCTTGGCGGCGAGGTCGATGATCTCGCCGACCTTGGAGATACCCTGGCCGTAGATTATGTCGAACTCCGCCTCCTTGAAGGGGGGCGCGACCTTGTTTTTGATGACTTTGGCGCGGGTGCGGTTGCCGATCATCTCGCTGCCGTTCTTCAGCGTCTCGATGCGGCGCATGTCTATGCGGACGCTGGCGAAGTACTTCAGCGCGCGGCCGCCGGGAGTGGTCTCCGGGTTGCCGTACATCACGCCGATTTTTTCGCGGAGCTGGTTGATGAAGATGACGATGCAGCCGGTCTTGCTGACGACGCCGGCCAGCTTCCTGAGCGCCTGGCTCATGAGCCGCGCGACGACGCCGACGCTGCTCTCGCCCATCTCGCCCTCGAGCTCGCTGCGTGGCAGCAGCGCGGCGACGGAGTCGATCACCACCACGTCGAGCGCGCCGGAGCGCACGAGCTGCTCGGTTATCTCGAGCGCCTGCTCGCCGGTGTCCGGCTGGGATATCAGCAGATTGTCGATATCCACGCCGAGCGCGCGGGCGTAGGCGGGCTCGAGCGCGTGCTCCACGTCGATATACGCGGCCTCGCCGCCGTTTTTCTGCGCGCTGGCCACGACGTGCAGTGCGAGGGTGGTTTTGCCGCAGCTCTCGGGGCCGTAGATCTCGACTATGCGCCCGCGGGGGACGCCGCCGATGCCGAGCGCGAGGTCCAGCGAGAGCGAGCCGGTGGAGATGGCCTCCACATTCACGGGGATATCGTCCCCGAGGCGCATTATCGCGCCCTTGCCGTAGTTTTTCTCTATCTGCGCTATGGCGGTCTCAAGGGCCTTTTTCTTGTCGGCCGCCGGGGCCGGGGAGGCGGTAACGGCCGCCTTTTTCTTCTCTGCCATATTTCAACACCTCTTATATATCATCCGTTTTAGAATTCCGTTAAAAGCGCACCGCGGCTCAGGCGCTCACACGCTCGTCCTGCGTGTATAGCAGAGCTCGGTGATACCGCCGCTTTCAGACGAGGAGACAAAATCCAGCCGCAGCTCCCTGTCCAGCGGGCCGAACAGACGTATTCCTCCGCCCAGCAGCGTGGGGATGACGGATATGCGGTAGACATCTATAAGATCCGCGCGCATAAGAGCGTTGGCGACGCTTGCCCCGCCGCAAATCCAGATGTCGCGGCCGGAGCCCTCCCGAAGCCGCCGCACGAGTGCGGACGGCGGTTCTGAAGTGAAAGTCACGCCTTCCGCCGGAGCTGCCGGGCGATTCGTGACGACATAGCAGCTCATGCCGCAGTAAGGCCAGTCCCCCGGGGAGAGGACGGTGGTTATCTGGTCGTAGGTCGTGCGGCCCATGATGACCGTGCCGACAGTGCGTGAAAACTCCCCGTAGCTGCCCTCGCCCTCGCCGCTGCCGTACAGCCAGTCCACCTCGCCGGAGCGGTCGGCAATATAGCCGTCCAGGCTCATGGCGATGTAAAGCACGGTTCTTCGCATGGGCGGGCTCAGGCGCGGGCTGTGACCACGCGCTCGACGCCGCGCGTGTCCAGCACGCTGCGCGCCTCGCGCAGGCCGGCCATGCGCATGAGGTCCTTCACGCGCTCGGCCTGCTCCTCGCCGACCTCGAACATCAGCTCGCCGCCCTGGCGGATCACGCCGTGCCAGTTTTTCAGTATGGCGCGGTAGAAATCCAGCCCGTCCTCGCCGCCGTCCAGCGCCCAGACGGGCTCGTAGTCGCGCACGGAGGGGTCGAGCGTCATGATCTCCACCGTGGGTATATACGGCGGGTTGCTCACGACGAGGTCGAAGCTGCCCGTCATCAGCGGGGGCAGCTTCATCACGTCCGCCGGGAGAAAGCTGATGCGGCCATCCAGCCCGTTGCGGCTGACGTTCCGGCGGCTTATTTCCATGGCCTCAGGGCTCACGTCCGACAGAACCACGCGCACGCGCGGGAGCTCCGCGGCTATGGCGCAGCCGATGCAGCCCGTCCCGGAGCAGAGGTCGAGGACGCGGGCGTCCAGCCTGCCGGTGTCCTTCAGGTATTTTATCGCGGTTTCCGCGAGCACCTCGGTGTCCACACGCGGGATCAGCACGTCCCGCGAGACCTCCATCGGCAGCCCGCGGAACTCCCACACGCCGGTTATATAGGCGACCGGCTCGCCGGCGAGGCGGCGCCGGACCATGGCCTCGGCGCGCTTTTCAACCTCGTCCGTGGCGTAAAAGCGCATGTCGCGCAGCAGCTTTTCCGTGCTCTTGCCGGCGGCTGAGGCGGCTATCAGCCGCGCTTCGAGCGCGGCGGCCTCTATCCCCGCGTCCCGCAGGCGGTTGCGCAGGGAAATATACATCTCACTGTAAGTCCTCGGCATTGCTTATCCCCCCAAAAAGTGCCCTCACCAGGCGTCCGAGCCCTTCTGCTCGGGTATGACGAGCTCCATTGCGCGGATGGCGCACTCCATCATCCCGTCGTCCGGCTCCTTGGTGGTGAGGTGCTGGAGCTGGCGTCCGGGCCAGGAGAGGAAGGAGCTCAAAGCGTTGTCATGGCGGCCGGCCCAGCGGTTTATCTCATAGCTTATTCCCACGGTGAGCGGCAGCAGGGCAAGCCGGCAGAGCATCCTGAGCAGCGTGTTGTCAAGCTGTATCAGCATGCCGACGAGAATGCCCACTATTATCGCGACGAGCAGGAAGCTCGTGCCGCAGCGGGGGTGGAAGCGGCTCTGCGGCCGGACGTTTTCCACCGTGAGCGGCAGGCCCTTTTCGTAGCAGAATATCGTCTTGTGCTCGGCGCCGTGATAGGAGAAAAGGCGCTTCATGTCCTTCATGTTCGAGCACAGGTAGAGGTATACGAGCAGTATGGCGAGCTTGAGCACGCCCTCGAGGAGGTTGCGCAGGGTATAGTGCCCCTCGAGCCCGGGTATCAGCCCGATTATGAACGTCGGGAGGATTATGAAGAGCGCCACCGCCAGCACCACGCCGAGCACGGCGGCGATGCCGATGACGGCCTTCTCGGCCTTTTCGCTGCCGAGCTTTTTCTCCAGCCACATGTCGAACTTGTCCGGCTCCTCCTGCTCGTCCTCCGGGAGAAGGGAGGCCGAATAGGTGAGGGCCTTCATGCCCTTGAGCATCGAGTCCGCGAATACGGCCACGCCGCGGATTATGGGCCAGCCGAAGAGCGCGCAGCGCTCCTTCAACGGCTTTATAGGCTCGGTTTTTTCAACCAGGCCGTCCTTAGTGCGGCAGACTATGGCCTGCCGGTCCGGCCCGCGCATCAGGATGCCCTCCATCAGCGCCTGGCCGCCTATCGAGGTGCGGAAGCAGACCCCGTTATCGTTTTTCTTTGACATTGCTGACCTCTTTTGCGTGTTATTGGGTTTTTACGGGCAGCTCAACCGTGACCAGCGCTCCGCCGCCTGCGGCGTTCGCAACGGTGAGGCGGCCGCCGTGCAGCGAGACGATCTCGTCGCACACGGCGAGGCCGATGCCGCTGCCGCGCTCCTTGCCGCGGCCCTTGTAGAACCGCTCCTTGACGTGCGGAAGATCCTCCGGCGCGACGCCGGGGCCGTGGTCGCGCACGGAGATGCGCACGTATTCGCCCTCGGGCGCGGCAGAGAGCTCCACGCGGCGGCCGCTCCGGCCGTATTTCACGGCGTTGTCCAGTATGTTGAGCAGCACCTGCTTTAGCCGCGCGGCGTCTCCCGTGACGCAGGGCAGGCCCTCCTCTGGCAGGGAGCAGGTGAGCTGTATATCGTCGTGGCGGAGGAGCTCGCTGTAAGTGAAATCGACCTCCTCGATCAGCGCGGCGAGGTCAACCGTGCCGAGGTCGAGCGCGAAGCGCCCGTCCCTCAGCCGGGTGAACTCCAGCAGCTCCTCGACCATCACGGTGAGGCGGCTGGCCTCGGCGGAGATTATTTCTATGCCCCGGCGGGAGTCGCCCTGCAGGGCCTCGTCGTACAGCAGCGTCTCGCTCCAGCCGGTGATGGCCGTCAGCGGGGTGCGCAGCTCGTGGGACACGGAGGAGACGAACTCGGACTGGACGCGGCTGGCCTCGCCTATCTTCACGGACATGTCGTTTATGGCCTCCGTCAGCGAGCCGACCTCATCGTCACGGAACTTCTCGGCGAGGGAGCCGTAGCTCCCCTCCGCTATGCGCCGCGCGGTGTCCCCGAGGCCGAGGATCGGGCTGGTAACCCGCTCGCGGAACCAGACGTTGGACAGCAGCAGCAGCGCGACGGCAAGCACCGCAAAAAAGGCGGCCCAGCCCCCCGCGCCACGGGCGGCGCAGACGACCGCCGTTATGACGAAGAGCGCGATGGCGCAGCTCACCGCAAGCCAGGCACCCTTCAGCCCGCGCAGGCTGTCCGGCAGGTTTTCGCCACGGAAGCGCTCAAGCAGCACGCTGAGCCGGGCGGAGGGGCCGGAGACGGGCTTTTCTTCCTTTTCCGGCATCTCAGGACCCCCACTTGTAGCCGTAGCCCCATATCGTGGTGATATACTCCGGCATGGTGGCGGTGTCCTCCACCTTCATGCGCAGGCGGCGGATATTCACGTCGACTATCTTCAAATCGCCCTTGTACTCCGGGCCCCAGACGTTTTCAAGTATCTCCTCGCGCGAGAGGGCCCTGCCGGGGTTCTCCATGAAGAGCTTTATGATGGAGTACTCCGTCTGTGTCAGGCGGACGCGCTCGCCGTTCTTGTCGAGTGTACGGTTGCGCGGGCTGAGCACGAAGGGGCCGCTGACGATATCGTCCTCGTCGCCGTCCATCACGCCGCGGACGCGGCGGTAGAGCGCGTCCACCCGGGCGATGAGCTCCGCGGGGGAAAAGGGCTTTGTGACATAGTCGTCCGCGCCGGTCATCAGCCCGGTGACCTTGTCCATCTCCTGGCTCAGGGCGGTGAGCATGATTATGCCCATGCGCGAGCCGGACGCCCTTATGTGCCGGCAGACCTCGAACCCGTCCGTGTCCGGGAGCATCACGTCAAGGAGGGCGACGCAGATGTCATCGTTTTCCTCAAGGAGCTTGAGGGCCTCCTCGCCGGTGGAGGCCTCGATGGGCTCGTAGCCGGAGCGGCGCAGATTTATGACGACGAAGCTGCGGATGGCGTTTTCGTCCTCAAGGACAAGTATTTTCTTCACAGACGTCACACCTTCCCGTTAATCTTTTGTCTCTTTTGCGCCGGGATTTCCGGCGCCTCCGGTCATTATAACATAACTTTTTCATTAATGGTAGCGGAAGATAACAAAATATAGTATGATCCGCTACAAGAAGGTGAAATTTGTAATTTTGCACGAAGGGCGGGATGGAGATGCTCATATGCTGCGCGGACATAAGGGGGCTGGACGCCTCGCGCGCGAGGCTTTCCGGGCGGAAAAACACAGCCGGGAGCGCCTTCGCCCGCTCGCTGCTGCTCTTCGCCGCGGGGGAGTACTGGGGGCTCGGGCGGCTGCCGGAGGTGGCGTATTCGCCCTCGGGCAAGCCGTATTTCCCAGAGGAGCCGGGGAAGTATTTCTCGCTCAGCCACACGCTGACGCATGTGCTGGCGGCCGTGGCGGACGTGCCGGTGGGCGCGGACATCGAGACGGCGAGGCCGAAGGGGGACGGCTTCTGGGAAAGGCTGATGGACGAGGAGGAGCGGCGGGATTTCCGGCCCTTTGAGCTCTGGTGCCTGCGCGAGAGCTGCTACAAGCTGCTCGACGGAGGCAGCCTGCGCTCGCGGCGATTCCGGCGGGGGGCGGCGGGCATAATCGCGCCGGAGGCCGGGGTGCTCTGCCGCAGCTACGGGCCCGTGCAGGGCTGCTTCGCCGCGGCCTGCGCGCTCGGCGAGGAGCCGCCGGAGGAGCTGGTGATGGTGCCGCCCGGGGAAATATGCTCTTGAAATGAGCGCGGGGACGGAGTATAATCAAAAAGTACGCCGTACACATGCCGGTGTGTCGGAATTGGCAGACGACCGCGACTCAAAATCGTGTGGAGAAATCCGTGTGGGTTCGAGTCCCACCACCGGCACCATGTGAACAGAGGTCGAAATTTGGAACTCAAAAATGAGACTTCCAAATTTCGGTCTCTTTTTCTATGCCCAAAACCGAGGATTCAAGCCACGTTTTCGTGGTTGCCCTCTTCTGTAGAAATGGGACATTCAAAAGCAAAAATTGAAAAATCGAAATGTAAAAATGAAAAAAGATTAAATCCGAACCCGGTATTCTCATGTTCTTGAGGATTCCTTTTCTTTCATCCAGTAATCCTGCTCTGTCTGTTCCGGAGTTTTATACTGCAGGGTGGAATGAGGGCGTTCAGCATTGTAGAAGGCGATAAAATGGGCGATTCCCCTCATCAGATCCGCTTCCGACGTATAGTGCCTGCGGTATAGCTCTTCCTTCTTGAAAATGGAGAAGAACGCTTCCGCAACCGCATTGTCGTGGGGGCGAGCTGTTCGGGAAAAAGATTGTTCTACTCCCCAGTCCTCCAACAGGTGAACGAACGCATGGGACATATACTGCGTTCCACGATCACTATGGAACATGAGCTCTGCCTTTGGTTGCCTATCTGCGTAGGCCTGTTTAAAAGTCTTTGTAAGCAGTTGGGTGCTGCTTTTGTGCGAGATTCGATAGGAAATCACCATCCGTGAAAACAGGTCTATGATGACGCAGAGATAATAATACTTGTCATGGAATTTAAAAACAGTAATATCACTGACCCAGACTTGATTCGGCCGTTCGGTTTGGAACTGCTGCAGGAAATTTCTGTTCTGTCCTTTCTCCCATTTTTTGTATTCTTTCTTTGCATTAGTGCTGACACTGCTGATTCCTAACTCCTTCATAAGCTGAGAAACATACTTTTTGCTGGTTTTGACCCCTTGATTTTGGAGAATAGCGGTGATCTTGCCCGCCCCATAGATTTGTCTGCTATCGTCATAAATACTTTGAATCTTCGTTTTCAACTCCGACCGCCGCTGAGCCGCAAGTGTATCGCCTTTCTTATTTCGGAAAATGTGGTTGTAGAAAGTGCCACGTGAGACCTCCAGTGCGTCACACAGGGTGTGAACACTGAATTGACCGTAAAGTAGCTCCATAGCCTTGAGCTTTTCCTGCAAAGGCGAGGTAACAGTACAACTGACCGTCTTTAAAACCTGAATCATATCCTCCAACTTGCTGATTCTTCTTTTCAAGTGTAGGAATTCCTGCGGAGTCACTACTGTGCCCGTATCGGTCACAGTTTGTTGATAGTCTTGTATCCAACGATAGAAA
>DVGA01000016.1 GCA_018712985.1 Candidatus Scatomorpha intestinavium | reverse complement strand
CGCCCGGCACGGTACCTTCTTTGAGATGCTGGGCAACTTCTCCTTCGGCGACTACTTCAAGCACGAGGCCATAGCCTGGTGCTGGGAGTTCCTCACCAGCCCGGACTGGGTGGGCATGGATCCGGACAGGCTCTACCCGAGCGTGTATGTGGACGATGACGAGGCGTTCAACATCTGGCGCGACGAGATTGGCATACCGCCCGAGCGGATCTTCCGCTTCGGCCGCGAGGACAACTTCTGGGAGCACGGCTCCGGCGCGTGCGGCCCTTGCAGCGAGGTGTACTACGACCGCGGCGAGAAATACGGCTGCGGCAAGCCCACCTGCACCGTTGGCTGCGACTGCGACAGGTACATCGAGGTGTGGAACAACGTCTTTTCCCAGTTCAACTCGGACGGGGAGGGGCACTACACCGAGCTCGCCCAGAAGAACATCGACACCGGCATGGGCCTTGAGCGCCTCGCCTGCGTCTGCCAGGACGTGGACAGCCTCTTCGACGTCGACACCGTCATGAACATCACCCACAAGGTGAGTGAGATAACCGGCGCGCACTACGGCGAGAGCCACAAGGCCGACGTATCCCTGCGCGTCATAACCGACCACATCCGCAGCGCCACCTTCCTCATCGGGGACGGCGTGCTGCCCAGCAACGAGGGCCGCGGATACGTCCTGCGCCGCCTGCTCCGCCGCGCCGCGCGGCACGGCAAGCTGCTCGGCGTGAACGAGCCGTTCCTCTACAAGGTCTGCGAGACGGTCATCCACGAAAACCGCACCGCCTATCCCGACCTTGTGGACAAGCAGGCCTTCATCACCCGCGTCATCAGGACAGAGGAGGAGAGCTTCGCCCACACGATAGACGGCGGAATGAGGATACTCTCCGAGCTCATGGACGGCCTGAAGGCCCGTGGCGAGGCCGTGCTCTCCGGCGCGGACGCATTCCGGCTCTACGACACTTATGGCTTCCCCCTCGACCTCACCGAGGACATCCTCTCCGACGCCGGCATGACCGCCGACACCGAGGGGTTCGACAAGCTCATGACCGAGCAGCGCGAGAGGGCCCGCGCAGCGCGCGGCGACATCTCCGGCTGGACGGGACTCGACCTCGGGCTCGAGGGTGTGCCCACTGCCTTCACCGGCTACGACACGCTCGGGGACAGCGGCACCGTGGAGGCGCTCATCGCCGAAGACGAGCTCGCCGGCGAACTCGGCGAGGGGGCGGAGGGCTCCGTAGTGCTCGACCGTACGCCGTTTTACGCCGAGATGGGCGGCCAGGTGGCCGACCACGGCGTTATAACCACCGCCGCCGGCGCTGTTTTCAATGTCACCGACGTGCAGAAGACCAAGGGCGGGAAATACCTGCACACCGGCAAAATGGAGCGCGGCAGCCTCCGCCTCGGCGAAGAGGTGAGCGCTGCGGTCGACGCCGAACGCCGCCGCGCCATAATGCGCGCCCACTCCGCCACGCATCTGCTCCACGCGGCGCTGCGCAAGGTTCTCGGCGACCACGTCCACCAGGCCGGCAGCCTTGTGGAGCCCGACAGGCTCCGCTTTGACTTCACGCACTTCTCCGCCATGACTGGCGAGGAGCTCCTCGAGGTCGCGCGGCTCGTGAACCGCGAGATCCTCTCCGGCGACGGGATCACGACCCGCGAGATGAGCCTCGACGAGGCCAGAGCGGAGGGCGCTCAGGCGCTCTTCGGCGAGAAATACGGCGAGACCGTCCGCGTGGTGACCATGGGCGGCTTCTCCAGCGAGCTCTGCGGCGGCACGCACATGGACAATACGGCCAAGATCGGGCCGTTCAGGATAGAGAGCGAGTTCTCCGTGGCCAGCGGCGTCCGCCGCATCGAGGCGGTAACCGGCCTCGAGTTCTTCCGCGAGAACGAGGAGAACAACCGCAAGCTGCTCGAGATGGCCGACATGCTCAAGACCTCCCCGCAGGAGGTAGTGGAAAAGACCCGCGCAGCCATGGAGAGCCTCCGCGAGCTGCGCCGCCGCGTGGACGCGCTGCAGGACAAGATACGCTCCGGCGAAATCGACAACTTCATCGCCTCCGCTCACGCCGTAGGCGACCTTCGCGTGGTCACCGTCACCCTGCCCGGCGCGCCCGCGCCGGACGACATGCGCCGCATGGGCGATTTCCTGCGCGACCGCGCGGAGAACATCGTCGCCGTGCTCGCAAGCGCGCATGAAGACAAGATAACCTTCCTGGCAGTCTGCGGCAGGGAGGCCGTCGCCGCCGGCGTCAAGGCCGGGGACATCATCCGCCAGGTCACTGCGATAACCGGCGGCAAGGGCGGCGGCAAGCCCGACAGCGCCATGGGCGGCGGCAAGGACATGCTCATGCTCGACAATGCCCTTGCCATGGTTGACAACTTTGTGGCCATGAAGCTCGGCCTGAACAAAGAATAAGGAGGAAACGATAATGTCCGACTGCCTGTTCTGTAAGATAGCTGCGGGGGAGATCCCCTCCAACAAGGTATATGAGGACGAGAGCGTCCTCGCCTTCAGGGACATCAACCCGCAGGCCCCGGTGCACATCCTCGTCATACCCAAGGCCCACGCCGCGGACTCCGCCGCGCAGATAACCGCCGAAAACAGCGCCGTTGTGGCCCGCTGCTTTGAGGTGATCGCCAAGGTCGCCGCCCAGGAGGGGCTGAAGGACGGCTTCCGCGTCATAACCAACTCCGGCGCCGCCGCCGGGCAGACCGTGCCGCACCTGCACTTCCACATCCTCGCGGGCGCGGACATGAGCGACAAGCTCGTGTGATTGAATAACGGGAGGGCCGCAAAAGCGGCCCTCTTCGCATATTTGGAGGTGCAGATATGTACATTTCTTCTGAATACGCCTCGCCGGTCGGCCGCCTCACGCTCGCTGCCGCGGGCGGAGCCATAACCGGGCTCTGGATAGAAGGGCAGAAATACTTCGCCGCCGGGCATGAGCTCCGGGATATATCCGGCGCCGGCGGAGCGGACATCGACAAGGGCAGCATAGCTGCGCTCTATGCCGCGCGCAAATGGCTGGACGCCTATTTTGCGGCCGGAAGGCCGGACGCGCGTGCCCTTCCCCTCGCGCCGGAGGGCGGGGAATTCCGCTGCGCGGTCTGGGAATTGCTGCTGGACATCCCGTACGGCGCGGTCGTTACATACGGAGAGCTCGCGGCGCGCTACGAGGCCCGGACGGGGCGAAAAACCTCGCCGAGGGCGATAGGAGGGGCCGTGGGGCACAACCCGGTCTCGATAATCATACCCTGCCACCGCGTGGTGGGCGCGGACGGCTCGCTCACCGGCTATGCCGGCGGCGTCGAGCGCAAGCGCTGGCTTCTCGCTCACGAACAGGCCGCGCGTTGAGCTAAAACAGCGCCAAACTGCGTTTGGAAGCACAGCGCCGCGCAGAGCGCGGCGAGCCGCACTGCGTGTGGAGGTACAGCTCAAAAAGCCGCAGGGCTTTTGCCCTGCGGCTTTTTACGTGTTCTACAGATGGAAGCGCCTCCGGGCCTCCTCGCGGAGCGAGGGGACGCGGCGGATTACTATAAGCGGGATACAGAGCCCCGCACAGGAGATCAGGACAATCAGTGACCAGCCGGGTCGCCATGCACCGCTGATATACAGGTCGCATACGAGCTCCACCACGGCCGTGAGCACGCCCACGGTGAGCAGCACGAGGATTATCGACGTGAGTATGGACGGGCGGCGGTAACGGAGCAGCCAGATCTCGGTGGGGCACACAGCCGTGACAAAGAGGAATATCGGCAGGGCGATCCTGAAATACCAGGAGAGCCCGTGTACGGCGAAGGCGATAAGCAGGACATACACGGCGATGGCCAGCGTGTCCAGCGTCAGGCGGTACCACGGGCTGAGCGAGCGGCAGAGCAGCGGCAGGGCGAACCAGACCCAGAGCATGACGGCCGCGCCCCCGGGGAAAAAGGACCACCAGAGCTCGCGGTAGAATATCAGGTTCAGGACCGCGCAGCACACGGTTACCGAGGCGAACATGGCGCTGAGCAGCAGCCCGGCCTCGCGCCGGGAGACGGGCGCGACCTCTTCCCTGCGCGTGGGGAAAAAGGGCTCGGCGGCGCTGTCCGGCGGGCAGGCGGGATTTACGACGGCCGTGCCGCAGAGCGGGCATTTCCCGGCCCCGGCGCCGAGCTCGACGCCGCAGTTTACGCAATAGGACATGGTTCCCTCCTTTCAAAGCCGGTTGCTCTCAACGCGGACATGCAGCCCCTCGCGCACGAGAAAGCGGAAAAATTCGCGCTCGAGGTCGTTTTCGCGCTGGACGCCGGATACGGTTATCTCCATCGTGTCCCCGTAGCCTATCGCGGAGACGTGCGGCCGCGGAACTGCAGCCTGGCCCAACACGACCTCCATGTGTGCCACGTGCCTGGCCATCGGCTCCGGCAGTGCGAAGTATCCGGGGTTGGTGAAGGTGGCGGTGTAAGGCCTGACGCCGTTTTTGGGGTAGCTGCGCAGCATTATCAGGTTCTTGATTCCGCGCGGGATGACTTTCAGCAGCGGGTTATATTGCAGCCGTACGCCGCGCGTCATTACCGCGCGCAGCTCCTGCGGCGAGCCGTGAAGCCTGAGCTGGCAGCGGACGAGGCTCACAAGCTCTGCGAGGCTGTATTCTCCGAGGGAGGGGTCGGCGGAGACCTGGACAGTCATGATGAAGTTCCTTAGCGTCTCCGTCGGGAAATACTGCCTTAGGTTCACCGGGATGCCGAGCGTGACAGGGAGCTGGCGTCGAGGCCGCTCCTGTGCCTGCTTTTGGAGCAGCAGGTGCATGAGCACGGCGGCGAGATACTCCGTTATCGTCCCCCCAAGCTCTTTGGCGCGGGATTTCAGCTGCGCTATGGGCACAAAGCCCATTGTCACGTGAAAGGTGTAAAAGGGCTCCGGCGTGCCGAGGTCCTGATATGCCCTCTTTATTCCAAGCTGGCGGCGGGAAACCTTGCCGGCGTAGCGTCTGTAGGCGTCCTCTATTTCGCCGCGGGAGGGCTCTTCGTCGAGGTTTACCGCGCAGTCTGCGGGGATGTCCTCGCCAAGCTGGCGGAAATACTCCGCGAGCACAGCCCGGAAAAACACCAGCGCACCGGCCCCGTCCGCAAGCGCGTGGAACACCTCGAGCGATATGCGCCGGCCGTAGTAAAGGAAACGGACCAGCCAGCCGCCGTCCTCACCGAAACGCACGGGGCGGCAGGGGTCGGCGCTGTCCGGCTGCACAAACGGGCCGGGGGAGGGGTTGGGCTCGAAGAAATACCAGAAGAAGCCTCGCCGTATCCTGACGGCGAAGCCGGGAAAGCGGGGCATCGCACGGTCAACGGCGCGCTGCAGCGCGTCCGGGTCCGCCTCCCGGTGGAGAAAGGCGGAGAAGCGGTATATCGCCGAGTATTCCTCGCGCTGGATTGCAGAGTACATCACGCTCGCGTTGTCCATGCGATACCAGGGCGTTCCCGGATTGGCCATGCGTATCCCTCCCTTCACAGATATCATACCACCTGTGGGACGCATTTAGCAAGCACGGTATGCGGCTGCAGAGTGAGCTGGTAATGTAAAATGCAAGTATAAAAACAGAAATATTCATATTTTGGCCGAATTAAATTAAATACAGGCGCAATAGCACGGAAATTGCAAAATTAGCTCTTGCAAAATTCATTTAATCTGCTATACTAAAGCAAACACATTCGAAAGGAGCCGCCTCGTTGATAGAGCTGAACCGGGAAAAGCACGTCCTCATGGAGTGCGAATACAAATATGAGCTGCAGGACCGTGAGGAGGGCAACCTGTATCGGGACATGTTCCCCTATGAGGAGCCGCCGAAGTGCACTTTCAACTTTCGCCTTACGCCGGCGAACATGCCGGAGAACATATGGATAACAGACACCACTTTCCGCGACGGGCAGCAGAGCCGTGCACCGTATGAGCCGGGGCAGATTGTCGACCTTTTCAAAATGCTCCACCGCCTGAGCGGGCCGAAGGGGATAATCCGCCAGTCGGAGTTTTTCCTCTACAGCGAGCGCGACCGGGACGCGCTGCGCCGCTGCCAGGACCTCGGCTATGAGTTCCCGGAGATAACCGGCTGGATACGCGCCACGAAGGAGGACTTCGCCCTCGCAAAGGGCCTCGGGCTGAAGGAATGCGGCATCCTTGTGAGCTGCTCGGACTACCACATATATAAAAAGCTGAAAAAGACCCGCCGCCAGGCCGCGGACAGCTACCTCGGCGTCATAAAGGACGCGCTCGACGCCGGGATACACCCGCGCTGCCACTTTGAGGACATCACGCGTGCGGATTTTTACGGCTTCGTCGTGCCGTTTGCACACGAGATAAGCGACCTGATGCGCGAGAGCGGCATCCCCATAAAAATCAGAGCCTGTGACACGATGGGCTACGGTGTGCCGTACCCCGGCGCGTCGCTGCCGCGCAGCGTGGCGGGCATCATTTACGGGCTGAGGAACTACGGCGGCTTCCCGCCGGAGCTGCTCGAGTGGCACGGGCACAACGATTTTTACAAGGCAGTTTCGAATTCCGCCACCGCGTGGCTCTACGGCGCGTCCGGAGTGAACTGCTCGCTGCTCGGCATCGGCGAGAGGACGGGGAACACCCCGCTCGAGGCCATGGTCATCGAGTACGCGCAGCTGAAGGGCACGCTCGACGGCATGGATACAACGGTGATCCGGGAGATAGCGGACTATTTTGAGAACTCCATCGGCTACCACATCCCGGACAACACGCCGTTTGTGGGGCGGAGCTTCAACGTCACACAGGCCGGCATACATGCGGACGGGCTGCTCAAGGACGAGGAAATTTACAATATTTTTGACACCACTAAGATCCTCAACAGCCCGCCGAGAGTTATAATATCGAAGAACTCCGGCGCCGCGGGACTCGCGGTCTGGCTTTCCCACCACACTGGGCGACAGGTGGCAAAGACCGACCCCGCCGTGGCGGAGATGAAGCGCTGGATAGACGCGCAGTACGAGGCCGGCCGCGTTACGAACATCGGCGACGCGGAGCTTGCGGAGATTTATGAGAGCTTGAAAGGAGAGCGTGAAAATGAACATAGTTGAGAAGGTAATCAGCAGCCATCTCGTCAGCGGCGAGATGAAGGCGGGCAGCGAAATAGCCATTAAAATCGACCACACTCTCACGCAGGACTCGACGGGTACAATGGCGTATCTCCAGCTCGAGGCCATGGGCATAGACAGGGTGAAAACCAAGCGCTCCGTGGCGTATGTGGACCACAACATGCTCCAGGCCGGGCCGGAAAACGCCGACGACCACAAGTACCTCCAGACTGTGGCCGCCAAGCACGGCGTCTGGTTCTCCCGCCCGGGCAACGGCATATGCCACCAGGTGCAGCTCGAGCGCTTCAGCATCCCGGGCGAGACGCTGCTCGGCTCGGACAGCCACACCCCCACCTGCGGCGCGGCGGGCATGCTTGCGATAGGCGCCGGTGGGCTGGACGTGGCCGTGGCCATGGCCGGCGGGCCGTACTACCTCACGATGCCGAAGGTCTGCCGCGTGGTGCTCACGGGCAGGCTGCACCCGATGGTGGCGGCGAAGGACATCATCCTCGAGCTGCTCCGCCGCGTAGGCGTAAAGGGCGGCGTGGGCAAGATATTTGAATACTACGGCGAGGGCCTTATGGATTTGAGCGTCCCCGAGCGCGCCACCATAGCGAACATGGGCGCGGAGACCGGGGCAACCACCTCGATTTTCCCCAGCGACCGCAAAACGCGCGAATTCTTCGCCGCGCGCGGCAGGGCGGGGGACTGGCGCGAGCTGCTTGCCGACCCGGACGCGGAGTACGACGAGGAGATCACGATCGACCTCTCCTCGCTGCACCCGCTGGCAGCGCAGCCGAGCAGCCCGGACAACGTCACCGAGGTGTCCAAAATTGCCGGGATGCAGGTGGACCAGATCTGCATCGGCAGCTGCACGAACTCCTCGTTCTGCGACATGATGCGCGTGGCGGGCATACTCGCCGGCAAGCGCGTCGCGCCGAACGTCAGCCTGACGATCTCCCCCGGCTCGAGGCAGGTGCTGAAGGCCCTCGCTGCCAACGGCGCGCTCGCCAAGCTCATCGCCGCCGGGGCGAGGATACTCGAATGTGCCTGCGGCCCCTGCATAGGCATGGGGCAGGCTCCCGCCACCGGGGCGGTGAGCCTGCGTACCTTCAACCGCAACTTCTACGGCCGCAGCGGCACCCCCTCGGCCAGCGTGTACATCGTGAGCCCCGAGACGGCGGCTGTCTCCGCCGTGACCGGGCATATAACCGACCCGGAGACCTGGGACGGGGGCGAGCCGCCCTACCGCGTGCCGGAGCTCTTCGACATCGACGACGGGCTGCTCATAAAGCCGCTGAAGGACACCTCTAAGGTCGAGGTCGTCCGCGGGCCGAACATAAAGCCGGTGCCCAAGACCGCCCCCCCGGCGGAGACCCTCTCCGGCAGCGCGCTGATAAAGTTGGGCGACAACATAACGACCGACCACATCATGCCCTCCAACGCCAAGCTGCTGCCCTACCGCTCCAACATACCGTATCTGGCCGATTACTGCCTGACTCCCTGCGACGAGGGCTTCCCCGCGCGGGCAAAGGCCGCCGGCGGCGGCTTCATCGTGGCAGGCGAGAACTACGGGCAGGGCTCCAGCCGCGAGCACGCCGCGCTCGCGCCGCTCTACCTCGGCATAAAGGCCGTGCTGGCGAAGAGCTTCGCGCGCATCCACCGCGCCAACCTGATGAACAACGGCATACTCCCGCTGGTGTTCACGTCCGAGGCGGACTATGACGCCGCGGCGGCGGGCGAGGAAATAATAATCCCCTCCGCGCCGGAGCAGATACGCTCGGCAGCGGAAGGGAAGCCGGTTAAGGTCACGATAGGCGGGCGCGAGACGGAGACGACCCTGGACATCACGCCGCGCCAACGGGATATCCTGCTCGCCGGCGGGCTGCTGAACTACGTGCGCGACGGCGGGGTCTGAACGAGCGGTCCGCGCATGTACAGCTCCTCAGCGACAAGTTGTGCCGTATGCAGCTTTTCAGATGCGGTAAAAATACGTCCGTTGTCCATGAGGTCAATTGCGTCGGTGATTGCGTTGCTGAGAGTACTGTACATTTTGAAGTAAAGCTCAATTTCTGCCTTTAATTCATCTGGTTCTCTCATATGACACCTCCATAATACCTGTTAGGTATAATCATGATACCATAATGAACACATTAACACAAGATGAACTTAAAATGAAATCAATTTGGGCCCATTTTGGCGTGAATGATTTTGAGGTGATTCTTGTGTCAATGAAAGCCATATCCATACGTATTGACAGCGAAACGCTCGACAAGCTGCACTATGTGGCTGACTATGAGGGCCGCTCGGCGAACAGCCAGGTGCGCATACTCATCCGTGACTGCATCGAGAAGTTCGAGCGCGAGCACGGAAAGATTTTCGAAGACAAAAAATGAAAGGAAGTATCTGAATGCATAAGGTCACACTCATACCCGGCGACGGGATAGGGCCGGAGGTCGCTGAGGCCGCGCGCCGCGTTGTGGACGCTTCCGGGGCCGGGATAGAGTGGCACGTACACCCCGCCGGGGAGGCGCAGATGGCCGTGTCCGGCACGCCGCTCCCGGAGGAGACGCTCGATTCGGTGAGGAGCGACCGCGTCGCGCTCAAGGGGCCGATCACCACGCCCGTGGGCTCCGGCTTCCGCAGCGTGAACGTCGCCCTGCGCAAGGAGTTTGACCTTTATGCCAACGTGCGCCCGCTCCGCTCGCTCCCCGGGGTAAAGACGCGATATGAGGGCGTCGACCTCGTCGTGGTGCGCGAAAACACCGAGGACCTCTACGCCGGCATAGAGCATATGATAGGCGACTACGCGGCGGAGAGCATCAAGCTCATCACCCGGACGGGCAGCGAGCGCATAGCGCGCTACGCCTTTGACTACGCCGTGGCGAACGGGCGGAAAAAGGTCACCGCCATCCACAAGGCGAACATCATGAAGTGCACGGACGGGCTGTTCCTCGACGTCTGCCGCGGCGTTGCGGCCGAATATCCGCAGATCGAGTTCACGGATGAGATCGTGGATGCCGCCTGCATGCACATCGTGCAGCGGCCGGAGCAGTACGACGTGCTTGTACTGCCGAACCTTTACGGCGACATCATGTCCGACCTCTGCGCCGGGCTCGTGGGCGGCATCGGCCTGGCGCCCAGCGCCAATATCGGCAAGGACTGCGCGATTTTCGAGGCCGTGCACGGCAGCGCGCCCAAGCACGCCGGAAAAAACGACGCGAACCCCACGGCGCTTATCCTCTCCGCAGTGATGATGCTGCGCCATCTCGGCGAGCGCGAAGCGGCGGACAGGATAGAGGGCGCGGTGCTCTCGCTATTTGCCGGCGGGGAGCGCGTGACGCGCGACATCGGCGGCAGCCTCGGCACCAGCGAATTTGCCGATGCGGTTATCGAGGAAATGTCGAAATAATTTGCTTGCAATGCCGGGACAGATGTGCTATACTGTTCTGGCTATGCGGGTGTAGTTCAATGGCAGAACATCAGCTTCCCAAGCTGAATACGAGGGTTCGATTCCCTTCACCCGCTCCAGCGTCGAAGCAAAGTCCACTTTGCTCCGACGCATTTTTAATCTTTCAATTAAAAACACGCCTCGCGTCGTTCCCTTGCTTCTTCTTTCAAAATCGCAACCGCTTCGCCGGGCTGCGATTTTGTTTTTTGGCAGGTGCCAAGGCTCGGCGGGGGGATTGGCGCAAAAAAACAGGACATCCA
>DVGA01000098.1 GCA_018712985.1 Candidatus Scatomorpha intestinavium | reverse complement strand
GCCGCCTGAACCCAGATATGAGAACAAGCCCAGGCCTTGGTCAGCAGGACCTGGACTGTTGGCGTTCATATACAGCCCGCTTATCGTGTGCCCGTTTCCGTCAAAGGTGCCGGTGAATTTTCCAATCGGATTCCACGGGTCATCCGCACTGCCTTCGAGGTCGATGTCGGCAATGAGCACATAGTGCGCGCCGGGGTTCTTCTCCACGGCCTTGAGCTGTTCTGCGGTTGCTATCTGATAGGGGGTTGTTTCCGAGCCGTCGCCTCCGGCGAATTTGCCCGCAGCGCCCGAATCAGCTGCGGCTGCGCCGATGCACAGCAGAGCCGTGCACAGTACGAACGCCAACAGCACACTTGTAACTTTCCTCATACCTTAGCCTCCTTCAGGGAACTTCGCTGCGGTATTTACCCGCAGCGAAAGGGCATATGCCCTTTGACGAATTTCGTCTATTTGGTCTATTATGACACACCGCTGCCCGCATTGCAAGACATGCCCGGCGGCAACGCCCCGTTTTTTCAAAACGCCCGCCCGTCAGGCCGCCTCGTGCCGCAGTGCGTCGCCGCTATGCTGCGCACTATTTTCCGCAAAGCCGCCCCGGAGGAACCTCCGCGGGGCGATTCCGTCTTTTTATTCGGGCGCCGGATTGCCGTGAACCCGGCCGGGAAGCCGCCGCTTCGGCGAAATGCACAGCGCCACTCCGGCCGTCTCCGTTGGCCTGCGCCAAGGGTTTTGCACTTTTGAGTTTGGTTTTTCACTCTGATGGGTTCATTTTATCTGGGCATTTTTCACAAGGATTCAGCTTTTGAACCGCAAATTCTAAGTGTTTGGGAAAGTGTCCAAATTAAAAGCCGATTTTCCGATTCCGGCAAAAGAAACAACCAAAAGTTGATACCCCCGCCGATTTTTGTGTACAATTTGCATAAAGAGGGGCGAGGAAAGCCTCAAAATGTTGAAAGGGGTTGTTTGTCATTAACGCAACAACGAAGAAAGTAAGCTGGGGCCTGGCCTTCAGTATAGGCTCCATCTGGTTCGGCTCTCACGTCGGCGGCGGCTTTGCCTCCGGTAACCAGGCCTGGAACTTCTATGGCCAGTACGGCACTGTGGGCATCATCGTCAGCGTCCTCGCAATGGTCCTTGTCGGCTTTGCCGGGCGCGAGATGCTCATAGCCGCGAAGCTCTACAAGTCCAACAGCTACCGCGACTGGGCAGTGGAGGCCTACAAGCCCATACAGACCGTCGGCTCCATCTTCTTCGAGCTGCAGGTCTGGTGCCTGTTCATCCTGGCGTCCTCCGGCGCCGTCGCCGGATGCGCCGCAATGCTCGAGACCTACGGCGTGCCCTATATCGTCGGCGTCCTTATCACCGGCGCCTCCCTCGTGTTCATCACCATCTTCGGCGGCGAGGTCTATCGCATAGCCCAGGCCTACATGACCGTTGTGCTGCTGATCTGCCTCACCATCGTCTATGTCGTTGTCCTCGTCCCCGGCATGGAGAACTACTCCACCAACGCCGCGGACCTCGCCGCGAACAGCGACGCCTCCCTCTGGGACGCCATCTGGAGCGGACTCCAGTACGTCGGGTTCCAGATATTCGGCTTCGTCAACATGATGTCCATAGCTAAGGACTGGAAGAAGCGCGACATGACCGCCGGCACTGTCCTCGGCTTTATCATGAACGCCGTCATGCTCGCCATCTCCATCGTCTGCCTGATCTGCTGGGCCCCGGTCGCCGGCGGCACCACCATCCCCATCCTCACCGTCCTCCAGAGCCTCGATGGCATGGGCTGGGTCACGATAGTCTACTCCGTCGCGCTGTTCCTCGCCTTCGTCTCCACGGCCGCGGGCGCCGTGTTCGCCACTGTCGCGCGCGTTTCCCCGCTGAAGCCCATCCGCAAGATGAAGGGCTCCGAGACCGGCAAGAACGCCATGATAGCCATCGCCTTCATCGTCATCACCATGCTCGTCTCCCTGGTCGGCCTCGACGCGATAGTCTCCATCGGCTATGCCTACGTCGGCGTAACCGCCGTCATCTCCATAGTCGGCTGGGCCGTGTTCGTGCTCATCGCCCGCAACCGCAAGGGCGTGAAGGCCCGCATCGCCGCCGGCGAGGACTTCTGATAAGGCCAAACTTTAATTATAGGAGCGTACTATGAAACTTTCTTTACCGCAAAACCGCTGGAACGGCGATCAGCCCGTTGAAATCAACATCCCCGACGATTGGGATGTGGGCCTGTCCGTAATGGAGGGCGACTCCTATCCCGCGCTCAGCTATGAGGAGCTGAAAGCAAAGATAGACTCCCCCATAGGCTGCGAGCCTATATATGAGATGGCGAAGGGCAAAAAGTCCGCCTGCATCGTGTTTGACGACAACACCCGCCCCACTCCCATCAAGGAGATGGCCCACATCGTCCTTGACGAGCTGTTAGAGGCCGGCGTGCCGAAGGACAGGATAATCTTTATCTGCGCCCTCGGCTGCCACGGCACCTGCGAGCTGGACGACTTCGTCAAAAAGCTCGGCGAGGACATCTGCCGCGAGTACCCCGTGTACAACCACAACTGCTTCTTCAATCTCACCGACGTCGGCACCACCTCCCACGGCATAAAGGTCATGATAAACAACGAGTTCATGGCCGCCGACATCAAGATCGGCCTCGGCGCGATCACGCCGCACGCCTTCAACGGCTTCGGCGGCGGCTGCAAGATCGTCCTGCCCGGTATCGCCGGCTTCGACACCAACGTCGAGAACCACAAGGTGGAGCTCAGCCGCGTCTTGCTCAACCGCGACAGGCCCTTCTATGAGTGCCACGGCAACCTGCAGTACACCGGCGTCCGCGAGGACGAGGAGGAGGCCGCGATGCTCGCCGGGCTCGATTTCAAGGTCGACGCGCTGATGAACTCCAACTGCGAGATAATCGACGCCTACTGCGGCCACCCCATCAAGGAGTACTACGAGGGCATCAAGAAGGCGCAGGTCATCTACAACACCCCGCACCTCGACAAGGCCGAGGTTGTCATCGTCAACGCCAACGCCAAGGCCAACGAGGCCACGTTCGCCGTCAACATCGGCGCGGACCACGTCCTGCCCGGCGGCGACGTCGTAATGGTGAACTTCAACAAGGTCGGCCTGGTCAACCACTACCTCGGCTGCCAGTGGGGCTTTGAGGCCAAGGGCCCGCTCTCTCCCCCGAACAAGAACAACCTCCCCCTGCCCAACGGCATGAGGCAGCTCATAATGTTCAACCCCTATCCCGAGTACAAGCACGCCATAACCTACGGCAACCCGGAGCAGGTAAAGTGGGCCAGCACCTGGGAAGAGGTAATGGGCTATCTTGGCGACAGGAAGGCCGGCACCAAGTGCTCGGTGTTCAAGGAGGTCATCCTCTCCATGTTCGCCGACGACTACAAGAAGGACTACACTCCCGTCAACCTTGATCTGACTAAGGAGAACGTCCGTGAGGTAATAAAAGAGAGAGTTGCGGCGCAGTCCGGCAATGGATAAGCCCCTTTTCAAGAGGCACAGCGTATTCCTCGGCGCGTCGGGGAGCGGCAAGACCGAGCTGTCCGTGAATTTCGCCGTCGCGGCCCGTCAAAAGACGGGCCGGCGGCTGAACTTCATCGACATGGACCAGACCAAGGGCCTGTTCCGGGCGCGGGACTTCTTTGAAATCATGCGCGCGCAGGGCATCGACACGGTGGACACCTTCAGCTTCCAGGACGCGCCGGTCATACCCTCCGGCGTCGGCACCGCGATCGCCGACGCGGACGCAATGTGCGTCTTCGACGTAGGCGGCAACGCCGCCGGGGCCGTCATGATAGGTCAGTTTGTCGAGAAGCTGCCCGTGGAGGACACGGACTACTTCTTCGTGATAAACCCCTGCCGGCCGCTGAGCGACACCCCCGCCGAGCTCGAGCGGAGCATGGTCGAGATCCTCTACGCGTCCGGGATAGACCCGTCCTGGCTCAAGATCATCAGCAATCCCAACATGGGGCGGGAGACCGGCGTCCCGCTGATACTCGAGCGGCACCGCCTGCTCGAGGGCCTCGTAGGAGGGCTCGGCATGAGCGTGCACGCCATAGCTGCGCCGGAGGACATGGCCGGGGACCTTGCGCGGGCCGTGGATGCGCCCGTGATCCCGCTGCACCTTTATATGCGCAGCCTCTATTGACCGCGCATATCAGTTCCCGTTTTCCCGGAGGCCGCCCGAGCGGCCTTCGGGAAAACATGCGGCGGCGGTTCTGCCGCCGTTCACGGCCGTGGCAAAGAGGACGGACCCCTTTTGCTCTCCATTCGCGGCTTTTCGGCCCGGCAGCGCGCCGGCAGTACATATTCATTTCATATCGTAGAGGTGTGTGCAGTTGACTAAGATTGAAATTCTGACCGAGAGATGTAAAAGCTGTGAGTTTTGCATATCTGTCTGCAAAAAGGGCGTTCTCGAGATCGGCGACAAGACCAATGCCAAGGGCTACCGCTACGTCAGGGTCAAGGACCAGGACGCCTGCATCGGCTGCCTGATGTGCGCCAACATGTGCCCGGACGCGGCAATCGAAATCTACAAGTAAGGAAGTGTTACGGTGGACAGATATTTTATGAAGGGCGCCGAGGCCCTTGCGGAAGCGGCCATACGCGCCGGCGCGCGTTTCTTCGCGGGCTATCCCATAACCCCGCAGAACGAGCTGCCCGAATACATGGCCAGGAGGCTGCCGGGCTACGGCGGCACCTTTGTGCAGGCCGAGAGCGAGGTCGCAGCAATCAACATGGTTTACGGTGCCGGCGCCACCGGCACGCTGGCCGTAACCTCCTCTTCAAGCCCCGGCATCAGCCTGAAGTCCGAGGGCATTTCCAACCTTGCCGCCGCGCATGTGCCGGCGGTTATCATCAACGTCATGCGCTCCGGCCCCGGCATGGGCACCATACAGCCCGCGCAGACCGACTATTTCCAGGCCTCCAAGGCCTCCGGCCACGGCGGCTTCAGGACCATAACCCTCGTGCCATACACCCTGCAGGAGGCGGTTGACCTCACATACAGGGCCTTTGAGCTCTCCCAGCGCGACAGGAACCCTGTTATAGTTGCGCCGGACGGGTTCATCGCTGCTATAATGGAGCCCGTCGACCTCCCCGATTTCAAGGAGCTGCCCGAGACCCCTGACTGGGCCGTCGTCGGCTGCGCCGGGCGCGAGCGCAACCTCCTGCTCAACGGCGGCGTGAACGAGGAGCACCAGCTCTCTCAGAACCGCAAGGCCGAGGCGATGTACAAGCGCTGGGAAGCCGAGGACGTGATGGTCGAGGAGTACCTGATCGAGGACGCGGAGTACGTCATAGCCGCCGCCGGCACCTCCGCGAGGATATGCAAGAGCGTCATCAACGAGCTGCGCGAAGAGGGCATAAAGGCCGGCATGATACGCCCGATAACCATCAGCCCCTTCCCCTACGCCTCCTTTGAGAAGCTGGGTGACGGCGTAAAGTACGTAATCGACGTAGAAATGTCCGTGCCCGCGCAGATGGTGCTCGACGTCAGGGTCGGCGTAAAGGGCCGCTTCCCCATCGAAGAGGTCACGACCGCCGGCGGTTTCATTCTCAAGGCCAGCGACGTGAAGAACAAGATCCGTGAGCTTGCAGAAAGGAAATGAAGATGGAGAAAGTATATAAAAAACCGGAAAGTCTGAACGACACTCCATTTGGCTATTGTCCCGGATGCATGCACTCGACGATAAGCAAGCTCGTCGCCCAGGTAATCGACGAGATGGGCCTGCGTGAAAAGGCCGTCTGCGTCCTCCCCGTCGGCTGCGGCACCCTCGGCTGCCACACCTGGAACCTCGACATGATATGCAGCGCGCACGGCCGCGCCCCGGCCGTCGCCACCGGCGTAAAGCGCTGCAAGCCGGACAGCTTTGTGTTCACCTATCAGGGCGACGGCGACCTCGCCTCCATCGGCCTCTCCGAAATTATGTGCGCCGCGAACAGGGGCGAGAACTTCAGCACCATATTCGTCAACAACAGCATCTACGGCATGACAGGCGGCCAGATGGCCCCCACCACGCTCGTTGGCATGAAGGCCACCACCTGCCCGAACGGCAGGAACCCGGAAACCGAGGGCTACCCCATGCACATGGCCGAGATGATAGCCCAGCTCAAGCGGCCCGTTTTCTCCGGGCGCTTTGCGGTGGACACCCCGGCGAACATCCTCAAGACTAAAAAGGCCATACAGAAGGCCTTCCAGAACCAGCTCGACGGCAAGGGCTTTTCCATGGTCGAGGTCCTGTCCAACTGCCCCACCAACTGGGGGCTTTCGCCGCTCAAGACTCTCGATTTCATCCACGAGCAGACGATGGGGGAATTCCCCCTCGGCGTATTCAAGGACATTTGAGAGGAGGGGACGGCAATGATAAACAACTTACTCATAGCGGGCTTCGGCGGGCAGGGCGTCATGACCATCGGCAAAATGATAGGCGAATGTGCCTTCGCCCAGGGGCTGAACGTCACCTTCCTGCCCTCCTACGGGCCTGAGCAGCGCGGCGGCACCGCCAACTGCACGGTCGTCGTCTCCGACGCGCCCGTCGGCTCGCCTGTGGCCGAGGAGCTCGACGTGCTCTGCGTGCTGAACCAGCCCTCGCTGGACAAGTTCCTGCCCAGCCTCAAGAAAGGCGGGACGCTGATGGTGAACTCCGACATGGTGGACACCTCCGGCATAGAGCGCAATGATATAAAGGTCATAAGCATCCCCGCCGACTCCATGGCGCTTGAAATCGGCTCGAGCAAGACGGCCAACGTCATAATTTTCGCCGTTTATATAGTCGCCTCCGGCACCATCCCGGTGGACCGCGCCAAGGAGATCGCGCTCGCCAAGCTGGCGAAAAAGCCGCAGTTCATCGAGATGAACAACACGGCCTTCGACAGGGGCGTGGAGCTCGCGCGCTCGCATCAATAATCTCAGGAGGGACGAATGGACTACAGAGAGCAGCTTAAGCAAAAGCTTGTCACCGAGGAGGAGGCCCTGCTCCGCATCCCCGACAACGCATATCTTTTCACCTACGGCTACGGCGAGCCTGTCGGCATACTGTCCCGGCTCACCGAGCTCAAGGGCAAGCGCAAGGGCATAACCTTTGTCGATTCCCTGAACGCGAAGCCCTATCCTTTTTATTCCGACAGCGAAATGCGCGGGGTGGTGGACTCAGAGAGCATTTTCTTCGCGCACTTCTGCCGCGAATTTCAGAAGACCGGCGCGATCAGCTTTATCCCCAACCACCTCGGCAAGGGCTTCAAGGACAAGCTCTGGGCGATAAGGCGCCGCAGCCCCGAGCGGCCGATAGTCTACGCGATACAGGTCTCCCCCATGGACGAGCACGGCTATTTCACCACCGGCACCGTGGGCATGTCCAACCGCATGATGGTCGAAAACGCGGACATAGTAATCCTTGAGATAGACGAAAACATGCCCCGCACCTTCGGCAACACCTACATCCATGTCAGCGAGGCCACCTGTGTCTATCAGGGGCCCAACGAGATGTTCTACATGCCCGAGCGGCCGCAGAGCGAGCTCGATTTGAAAATCGGGCAGTTCGTCGCCGACCTCATAGAGGACGAATCCACGCTCCAGCTCGGCATCGGCGGCATACCGAACGCCGTCGCCGTCGCCCTTAGGGACAAGCACAACCTCGGCGTACACACGGAGATGCTCTCGGACAGCCTTATCGACCTCTACAGGGCCGGCGTGGTCACCAACTCCGCCAAGACGCTGCACAAGGACAAGATGGTCACCGCCTTCTCCTTCGGCTCAAAGGCAGCGTACGACTTCCTCGATAACAACCCGAACGTATTGCACCTCGAGGTGGGCTACACGAACGACCCCGCCGTTATCCGCCAGAACCGCAAGATGGTCTCCGTGAACACCACGCTGCAGGTGGATCTCACCGGACAGTGCGCCTCCGAGTCCATCGGCACGCTGCAGCTCAGCGGCACCGGCGGTCAGACCGAGACGGCCTCCGGCGCCAGGCAGTCGGAGGGCGGCAAGTCCATAATCGCCCTGCACTCCACCGCGAACGTCAAGAACGCCGACGGCGAGCGCGAGAGGGTTTCCACCATCGTCCCCACCCAGCCCGCCGGGATGGCGATAAGCCTGATGCGTGCGGACGTGGACTTCGTCGTCACCGAATACGGCGTCGCCTCCCTGCGCGGAGCCAGCGTGAGGGACCGCGCCATGGAGCTGATCAGCATCGCCCATCCCGACTACCGCGACCAGCTCATGTACGACGCGAAAAGGCTCTACCTGATGTAAAGATGAAGATCGGCTTGTTTTGCGGCTGCTTCGACCCGGTCCACAGCGGCCACATCCGCGCGGCCTCGGCGTTCCGCAGCGCCGCAGGGCTCGACGCCGTCCTGCTGGTCCCGGCGAACGACTCGTATAGAAAATTCGGCTCCGCCATGCAGGGAGGCCTCCATCGGCTGCGCATGTGCGCCCTCGCCGTCTCCGGGCACGAGGGCCTCGCGGTCAGCGGCTTTGAGGTGCGCTCGCCCTCGCTGCCATATACGTCGGACACCGTTGCCTACGCGCGCGGCTGCTGCGCCGGGGCGGAGATATATCTCTGCATGGGCTCGGACGCGGCGAAATACGTGACGCGCTGGGAGTGCTTCGGCGCGCTGAAGGACAGCGTGCGCTTCCTTGTGGCGGACCGCGGAGCCGGAGCGCCGGAAGAGCTGCTGCAAAGCGGCGCTGCCGCATTCTGCATCCCCCTTGAGCCCGACGGCGTCTCGTCCACGGCCATCCGCCGCGCGCTCCGGCAGCGCGCCGGGCTGCCTGCGGGGCTCGACGGCAAGGTGTATCGGTATATCAGGGAAAAATCCCTATACGAATAAAAAAACGAAAAGGAGATCAAGTCTATGAAGCTGATGCACACCAAAACGCCTGATTTCGTTCAGAAAATGCACAACGCTGCATTCAAGGGCGGCAAGACCCTCGTCATGAAGGGCATGGAGACCGTCCGCGGCGGCAAGTGGGCCTCCATAAAGACCGGCCAGATTGAGGAGATCACCGGCAAGACCGCCCAGGAAGAGGGCGTCGCCTCCCTCGAGATGGTCATCCTGAACGAAAACCCCGAGGTCATGAAGATCGTCCTCCTCAAGGCCCGCGACAAGGACGACAACGTCATCAAAATCGTGCGCTTCCCCGGCGTCTGCGTGTTCGAGCCGCTTGAGGAGACCTATTACGAGGGCTGCAAGAACGTGAGCACCCACACCACGTACACCCTGCCCACGGAGCAATAAGTAAGAGGAGGATACGAAAATGGCTAAGATCAAAGCAAGAGTAGTACCTGAGGGCAACATCGGCGGACTGTACAATCCCCTCACCCTCATCCTGTTGGATGCCGACGACGTAAAGGCCGCCGGGCTCGACTATGAGCAGGCCATGAAGGTCGCCGCCACCTACACCGACGGCCCCTGCGGCATAGACATCTATGACCGCAACACCATTACCACCACCTCCGACGGCCTGCTGGCCGAGTGCGGCATGGTGGCTATCGGCGCTTCCGACCAGGGGCTGGTAAACCCGAAGTACGGCTGGCTGCCCATGTACGAGGAGCCGTATA
Organism: Candidatus Scatomorpha intestinavium; assembly: GCA_018712985.1. GTDB lineage: Bacteria > Bacillota > Clostridia > Oscillospirales > Oscillospiraceae > Scatomorpha > Scatomorpha intestinavium. The sequence continues at coordinate 3,461 of DVGA01000098.1, read as the reverse complement.
CCGAAGAGATCGTTAAGGAAGAGCCCAACCTGAAGGCCTGGCAGATGCTCTATCCCGGCTACAGGCTCGTGAAGGGCCCCTCCCCCGACTACAAGAAGCTGCCTGTACACAACGCGGTCATGACCGGCAAAGCCGGCAACAACAACTCCGCCTCCGAGATCATGAACCTCGTCACCATGAAGGAGATGCTCTTCCCCTTCCTCGGCCTCCGCTCACTCTTCTGGGGCGACGACGTGCGCATCGGCCATGCCGGCCCGGTGTTCTCCGTCTCCATCGGCATGATGTTCCCCGAGCGCTACGGCCGCATCTCCTACTTCCCCACCTGCGAGAGCGGCAACACGCTGCACAACTCCGGCGCGTTCGCGCAGACGCTGAAGAAGGACCTGCCCTGCGTCACCTGCACGAAGAAGATGTTCGCCGGATACATCATCAGGCACCTCAACTGCGGCCTGGTCCCCGCGCGTGACATTGCCTGCGCGCCGAGCATACTCACCCTCGCCTGCTGCATGGGCAAGGAGATCGCCTGGGAGCGCATCACCGACAGGGCATGGGTCGAGCTCGATTCCGTCGGGTTCACAAGGGAATACTTCGACTCCCTGCCGCGCCTCACCGAGGAGGAGATCCTCGAGCGCGCCGACGAGCTCATCCCCGGCATGGAGGACGCTGTGACCGTCAAGGCGGCCGACATTGTCCTCGACGTTGAAATCGAATTCTGACAAAACCATAGCTGCCATCGGGGCCCCTCTGCCCCGGTGGCAGCTTTGAAAAACAAGAGGTGCAGCTATGGATTCTTCCGAGAAGATTATCGCATTCGCCGACAAGACCGTGTTCAGCATAAAGGGCCTCGAGGTAAAGGGCCTGAACACCGAGCAGCTTGAGGATATACTGACCAAAAAGCTCGGCACACTCGTACGCGTAATAGGCGTTACGAGCAGCCGCATTGAAATGGACGTTTACGGGATAGCACCCGAGCAGATAAAGCGCGACGAAAACGACGTAATAAAGGCCGTCGCATGCGCTGAGGGCATCACGCTCACCGACCTTTCCCAGATCGAGAGCTCCGAGCGCATAGTCGAGGTGAACTTTGACGAAATAGACACCGAACAGGCGCCCTATTGCGCCAGGGAGAGATGGAGCCGGCCGTGATAAACAGAGCCTTTATAATCCCCACCGGTGACGAGATCAAAAACGGTACCGTGCTGGACCTCGACTCCGCCAAAATCATGGAGAGCCTCGTCCGGCTGAACCCGGAAATGGTGATAACCCGCCTCGCGCCCGTAGTGGACGTCGAGGCCAACATCGTCGGCACCATGGAGTCCTGTCTGGACGCCGGCGCGGAGCTCATAGTACTGATAGGCGGCTCCGGCGGGGGCCACCGCTTTTCCTCCACGCTTGGCAGCGACTACACGCACTCCGCCATGGAGCTCTGGCTTGACGAGAAGGTCTCGCACTGCATATACGGCAAGAACGGCCACATGTGGAGCAAGCTCGTCTGCGGCACGAAGGCCGAAACCCTCGTCATCAACGTCCCCGGCCCGATAAGGGAGGCCGCGGCTACCATAGCCGCCTTCGCCGAAAGCGCGCGGGAGGGCCGGGACATCCGCGCTATAAACGAGGCAATGACGCGCGCGCTGTACGCGCAGTACCCTCAGGATAAGGTGCAGCACGATGAATAAGTACGCCCTTTTCGGCTCCGCCATGCGCACACCGCAGGGCAACCGCCTCGCCGTCGCCGGCTTCTGCCCGGCCGGGCGGCTCCACAAGTGCAAGGAGCGTATGGAGCGGCTGCGCGATGCGGAGTTTTACACCGACGACCCCACGGAAATCGACGAGATACTCGCTGCCGCCCTCTCGGAGCTCTACGGCGGCCTTGCCCTGGCCGTCGGGGCCTGCGTGTATATCGAGAGCATATCGAACACCGTTTTCCGCACCGGCGGCGTGCTCGGCCGCCCGGAGGACTCCGCCGAGGACGCGGATTCCGACCTCGACCGCCTTGACGACGGCATGTGGATGTTCACCGCCCCCGGCGGGCCGGGCTGGATAGCCTTCGCCTCCCGGGACGCGGCGGAGAGCCTGGCCGCGGAGACCGTCTCCGGCTCCGGGGCCTATACAATCAGGGTGAACAACACCTTCCGCGAGCTGATGCGCGTCTCGCCGGAGGCGTACCTCTTCATAAGCGACGGCACTGGCTACGACAGCTTCGGCATCTGCGCCGCGAAGTTAGGCGAAATGGAGCTGTCGTTCATCGTCTGACGGATCAGGAGGGACAGGTTATGGACAAGCATGAGCTTACAGAGCTGCTCTGCCGCGTGGCGGACGGCAGCGTGAGCCCGGACGAGGCCGCGCTGAAGCTGAAAATGCAGCCCTTTGAGGAAATCGGCGAATACGCCAAGGTGGACATGCACCGCGGCATACGCCAAGGCGTGCCCGAGGTCATCTACGGCGCGGGCAAGACGAAGGAGCACATCCTCGGCATCGCGCGAACCATGCTGCAAAACGGCCAGGAGACCGTGCTGATAACGCGGCTGTGCAGGGAAGCGGCGGATTTCGTCGCCGCGGAGCTGCCGCTCGAGTACCATGAAATAGCGAAGATAGGCATAATCGGCGGCATGCCCGAAAAGAGCGGCAGGGGGCGCATCGTGGTGGCGACCGGCGGCACGAGCGACATGCCCGTTGCCGAGGAGGCCGCGCTCACCGCCGAGGCCCTCGGCAACGAGGTGCTCAGGCTCTACGACGTGGGCGTTTCGGGCATCCACCGCCTGCTATCGCACATGGACGCAATAATGGGCGCCCGGGCGGTCGTGGCCGTCGCGGGCATGGAGGGCGCGCTGCCGAGTGTGATCGGCGGCCTGGCCGACTGCCCGGTCATCGCCGTGCCCACAAGCGTGGGCTACGGGGCCTCCCTCGGCGGGATCGCCGCGTTGCTGAGCATGCTGAACTCCTGCGCGAGCGGCGTCTCCGTTGTGAACATAGACAACGGCTTCGGCGCCGGCTATCTCGCCAGCATGATAAACCACCTCGGCTGAGCTTTTTACCGCGAAGGCCCCCTTCCCCGCCGGGAATCACACTCCTTTCCGCCCGGCGAGGTTCTCCCTCTCCCGCCGCAGCGCGGCGCGCGGGGCCTTCGCATTTTTATATCCGGCAGGAAGGGCGGAAAAAGGAATGAAAACTCTGTACATAGACTGCGGCATGGGCTGCGCCGGCGACATGCTCACCGGTGCGCTGTTGGAGCTGCTCCCGGACGGCGCGGGCTTCCTCGAGCGCATGAACGCCGCGCTCGCCGGAAGGGCGGTTATCAGCGCCGCCGGCGTTGAAAAATGCGGCATAAGGTGCACCCAGGTCACGGTGCTGATCGACGGCGAGAGCGAGGAAGCGGACGCCCATCATCACCACCACGGCCACCACGGCCACCACAGCCACGCCGGCGTGAAGGACATCATGGCCTTCATCGACTCCGTGGA
>DVGA01000015.1 GCA_018712985.1 Candidatus Scatomorpha intestinavium | reverse complement strand
CCGAGGTCGGCGGCGGTCCAGGTGTAGCGCGGCTTCTTCAGCGCCTTCATGATGTTGATTGGCGTGGCGTAGCGCGGCTCGTTGGCCTCGACGCAGACGGTTATCAGCGCCGGGAGTTTCACCTTCACCTTCTCGGTGCGGTCGGGCAGCAGCCGCTCGCAGACGGCCCAGCCGTCCTCGATCTCGACGCTGCCGCAAAGCGTAACCTGCGGGATGCCGAGGAAGGCGGCGATGATGGGGCCGGTCTGGGCGGTCTCGGCGTCGGTCGCATGGCGGCCGCAGATGAGCAGGTCGTAGCCGCCTATCTTCTCTGCCGCCTTGGCGAGCGGATAGCCGGTGGCCAGCGTGTCCGCCCCGCCGAGCGCGCGGTCGGAGAGCAGCACGCTCTCGTCGCAGCCCATGGCAAGCGCCTTTTTTAGCACGTCGTCGGCATGCGGTGGGCCCATGCTTATGGCGACAACCGTACCGCCGTACTTTTCCTTGAGCTGCAGCGCGGCTTCAACCGCGTTGGCGTCGAGGGGGTTCATGATGCTCTGAACGCCCTCGCGCATCAGGTTGCCGGTCTTGGGGTCGAGCTTCACATCATCCGTGTCCGGCACCTGCTTGACGAATACAAGTATCTTCATGCTGTGTCTTTCTCTCTCCAAACGCCTTCCGGCTTATTTCTGCGCGAGGACGGTGCCGCCGATGAGCATGCGGAGGATCTCGTTGGTGCCCTCGCCTATCTCGAGCAGCTTGGCGTCGCGCACGAAGCGCTCAACGTGGTACTCCTTGCTGTAGCCGTTGCCACCGAGCACCTGCTGGCACTCAAGGCAGATCTGGGTGCAGCGCGTGCCGGCGAAGAGCTTGGTCTGCGCGGCCTCGAGGGTGTGGCGCTTGCCCTCGGCCTTCATGCGGGCGGTGTCGTAGGTCATGAGCTCCATGGCGCGGATCTCGGCGCTCATGTCGGCGAACTTGAACTGGATGCCCTGGTGCTTGGCTATGGGCTTGCCGAAGGTCATGCGCTCGTTGGCGTAGTTCTTGGCGATGGTCATCGCGTGCTCGGCGAGGCCGGCGGCGATAGCGCCGATGCTGATGCGCGCGCCGTCGAGGGCCTGCATCGCCATCTTGAAGCCCATACCGAGGCTGCCCAGCAGGGCGTCGGCGGGCAGGTGAATGTTGTCGAAGCTGAGCTCGCAGGTTGCGCTGCCGCGCATGCCCATCTTGTCCTCGAACTTGCCGACGGTCAGGCCCTCGGCGTCCTTCGGGACGATGAAGGCGGAAATGCCCTTGTTGCCGGCCTCGGGGTCGGTCTTGGCGAGGATTATGTAGTAGTCGGCCACGCCTGAGTTGGTTATCCAGGCCTTGCCGCCGTTGAGTATCCAGCCGCCGTCCTCGGCTGGGACAACGGTGCTCTTTATCCCTGCGGCGTCGCTGCCGGCGCTGCTCTCGGTCAGGCCGAAGGCGAAAATCTTGCCCTGCGCGGCCTGGGTGAGGTACTTGTCCTTCTGCGCGTCGGTCCCGTGGTGGAGAATGAGGTCGGCGGCCAGCCAGTTGGCGTCAAGGAACAGTGCAACGGAGGCGCTGCCCTTGGCCAGCTCGTGGATGACTATGATGCTCGTGACGGCGTCCCCGCCGCCTCCGCCATACTTCTCGTCGAGGTGTATGCCCATGAGGCCGGCCTGGGTGAGCTTTTTGTGCAGCTCATAGTCGAAGCCGTTTTCGTCCATCCACTTGTCGCGGGGCTCCACTTCCTTCTTGGTGAACTCGCGCACCATGTCGCGTATCATAACCTGCTCTTCGGTGAAGTTGAACGTCATTTTTACCTGCCTCCTGAATTTTGGTTTCAGGCCGCCTCCGCGGCCCTTGATACTTTGATTATCTTACCTTCCGGCCCAAAACTCAATGCAGAAAAATGCTGCTTGCCCTCTATATCTTGCTCCGTTAAATCCTTGACCATCTGTTTGTAGCAAGATATATGTATTGTCGGCAATATAACAATATATTTGGATTTTTTGGTCATAATTTATTCATTTTTTCAATGTTGACTGTCCGAATTGTCGGTTTTATAATAAAGCAAGCAGAAAAACTCCTCTATTTGCGGGGCAGGAATGTGCCGGGGACGCAGGTTCCGCGGTTTTCCCGCCCGCGCACCTCTTTTTCGTGCTTTTGGTTGTACAAAGTTTTCTTTATATTTTGCTCAAATCAAGGGAGGTGGACGCCTTCATAGACCGAAATTATGCGCCGCCCGGCGCGGCACAGGAGGAGGAATACCTCGCAGAATTCATGAAAAGAGCCGGCGCGGACGGGGCCGGAAGCGAAAAACTGCCGGACGAGGAGGAATACCTTGCCCTGTTCATGGCGCACTCGCTGGAGGAGCCGCGGAGCGGCGGCGAGCTGGTGCCGGACGTGTATCTCCACCGCGGGCTGGACATAAAATACTCCAAGTTCGTCTCGAATTACTCCCGGCTCGACCCCGGCTCGGGCATCGGGCTCATCCGCCTCACCTCCGCCTCGGTGACTCAGGAGGGCTTCAGCGTCCACTCGCCGGACGCCACTCTCATGTGCTACTCCCTGCTGGGCGAGGGCGAGGTGGTGGTGGACGGCCGCGGGATCAAGCTGCGGAAATACGACTTCGTGTGGCTGTATTGCTCCCGCAGGCCGCATTTCAGGGCCCTGCCGGGCAGGAGCTGGGACTGCGCCTTCGTGCGCGTGCACGGCGCGCCCGGCTCCAGCCTGTTCGCGGACGCCTGCCGTAAGCTGCGCGAGGACGGCGTGATGCAGCTCACCTTCGGGGCGGGCACCCGCTTCCGCTCGCTCATCTGGCAGCTCCTCAGCGCCCGGACGGAGACCGGCCCGAACCCGGAGAGCGTCTATGCCCACCTGCTGCTCAGCCTGTTCGTGGAGGTGGACCTCGCCCTCGTCGGCTCCTCTGTCAGGCAGGTCATCGTCCCGGACATAATCGCGGCCATACAGAGCTACCTTGACCGGAACTACAGCCGGAGCCTCTCGCTCGACAGCCTGTCGCACACCTTTAATATCAGTAAAGACCACATGTCGCGCGAATTCAAGCGCTATGTGGGCAAGAGCCCGAACGAATACCTCATCGACGTCCGCCTGGACCGCGCGAAGGAGCTGCTCGTCGACTCGAAACGCACCATCGCCGAAATCGGCCAGCTCGTAGGCATTCCGAACACGAACCACTTCCTCTATCTGTTCAAAAGCCGCGAGGGCGTCACGCCCTCGGCCTTCCGCAAGCAGCGGATATGAGGCAAAAGCAATGCGCGCACGCCCCGTTTGGAGCGTGCGCGCGTTTTTTCTCACTTTATTCTCCGGGCCTCGAGGTAATACCTCTTCTCCCTCGCCTCGCCTATCGAAAAGCTCTTCTTGGGGTACGGCCCGAAGCGGGCCACGTGCGGGAAGAGCTCCTCCTTTTTCAGCGTTGGGAGCAGTATCCCCGCCCCGCCGCTTCGCGCGGCGAGCGAGCGCGTCTCCTCCTCACCGTGGATATAGTCCACTTCCCCGCCGAAAGCGGCCGTGTAGCCGGTCAGGAAGCCGTCCACGAGCGACACCGCGGCCCCGAGCGGGAGCGGCAGCTCAATCGCCGCCTCCTCCCCGCCGCAGAGCAGCGTGATCCCGCTCACGGCGTCCCCCTGCGGCTCCGCGCGGGTGAAGGCGTCCACCGCCGCGGAGAGGAAATCGCCCGTGTCCGCGCCGATGAGCGCGCGGTGGATGGGCTCGAAGGTCACGGCCGGGTCGTGTATGTTCACGAGCTCCACGAGCGCGTACCGTGCCGGATGGCCCTCGCGCCAACTCTCCGGGACCGTGGGCTTTATCTCCTCCCAGCAGCGCTTCGCGGCCGCGAGGCTGTGGTTCCCGTCGCCCATGGCGAAGGCGAAATCGCCGCCGAGCGCGTCGATCTGCCGCAGCACGGTCTCCGCCGCCTCGCCGTGCACGAGGCTGCCCCTTATGTGCCCGCCGCCGAGCATGAGCTCGAAGTCATATAGGGCCTCTCCCCCCGCGGCGGAGGGGATTATGCCGTCCGCCGGATCGTCTATGAACACCATGATGTGCGGCAGCTCTATCGCCGCCGCGCGGCGGACGCTCACGCGAGCGGGCAGGCGGCTCTCTATCGTCCCCTCGGTCGCGCGGACGGCGGAGCGCGTCCCCTCCGCCCAGTCGTACTGCTCGAGGTCAATCTTTCCCACCAGCCCTCGCCGCACCGCCCCCGAGGGCAGACGCCGCTCGACGTATACAAGGCTGTCCTTCAGCTCCCGGAACACGCCGGAGGCGAGGTATTCCTCCATCGCGGCGTTTATCCCGCGGCGGATCTCCTCCTCGTCCGGCCGGCCGAGCCAGGCCTCCGGGTATATCAGCTTCAGCGCGCCCGGCGCGTCTCCCACGATGCGCCCGGCCTCGGCCCAGTACTCCGGCTCCGAGGTGAACTGGTCGCAGGCCACGCAGGCCCACTTCGTCATGTCGGCAGCGGCGGGCAGCAGGATGTCCGCCGTTGAAAAAACTCTCATTTCAAAACCTCCAGCGCGATCTGTGACCAGCCCTCAAAGTGCTCAAAGTCCTCCCTCAACGAGCTTATGGGCCGGAAGGCACCCTCCAGCTTCTCCGTCTCCCTCACGGCGACTTCCCCCACGACCTCCATGCGGTAGAGGAAGCCGAGGTGGACGGTTCCAACCTCCTCGAGCTCGTTGTTTATCACCCCGAGCGGCGTGAGCGAGAGGGCGTGCTCTATGCTTACCTCCTCGTCCACCTCGCGCCGCAGCCCAGCCATAAGGGCGCCGCGGCCAGCGGTGTCGTCCACGGGGTTTATGTGCCCGCCCACGCCGAGGCTGAGCTGGCCGTGCAGGCGCGTCTCGCCGCCCTTTTTCAGCCGGCGCATAACAAATACCTCGTCCCCCCGCGTCACAAGGACGTAGGGTATCACCTGCTTATATGTGGGGTCAACCTCCATCTCCGGCCTCGGGCGGAACTCGTGGCGTTCCTCGATTATGCGCTCGATCTCGTCCACATTCTCCGTTATCAGGCCGAAATCCTCGGTGAGGTAGCGCGCGATGTACTCGCGCCGCACAACAAGTATTCTTTCGCTCATTCTTCAGTCTCCCATCTCAGCGAGCGCTTCAGCGCGCGCTGCCACTGCTTGAAATATCCCGACGCCGTCTCCTCGTCCATCTGCGGGGTGAAGATCCGCTCGCTGCGGCGCAGCGCGGCGATCTCGTCCAGCCCGCTCCAGACCCCGGCGGAGAGCCCGGCGAGGAAGGCCGCGCCGAAGGCAGTGGTCTCCACCATCGCAGGGCGGTCTATGGGCAGGCGCAGTATGTCCGCCTGGAACTGCATCAGGAAATCGCTCACGCTCGCCCCGCCGTCCACGCGCAATGCCGGCAGGCGGACGCCGGAGTCCTTCTCCATCGCGTTGAGCAGGTCCTTGACCTCATATGCTATGCCCTCCATCGCGGCGCGGACTATGTGCGCCCTTGTCGCGCCCCGGGTCAGGCCGACTATCGTGCCGCGGGCGTACATGTCCCAGTGCGGCGCGCCGAGGCCCGTGAAGGCCGGCACCATGTACACCCCCGCGTTGTCCGGTACCGAGGAGGCAACCTCGCCGCTCTCCGCCGCGGAGGAGATGAGCCCGAGCTCGTCGCGCAGCCACTGTATGGCGCTGCCGGCGTTGAACACGCTGCCCTCCATGGCGTAGGTCGTCTGCCCGCCCACGTTCCAGGCCACGCTCGTGAGCATGCCCGAAACGCTGCGGACGCTCCTGCGCCCGGTGTTGATGAGCGTGAAGCATCCGGTGCCATAGGTGTTTTTTCCCTCTCCCGGGTTCACGCAGCCCTGCCCGAGCAGCGCTGCGGCCTGGTCGCCCGCGCTGCCGCATATGGGTATCCCCGCGAGGGCCTCGAGGCCCTTTATCCCCGGCGCCACGCGGCCGTATTCGGCCGAATTCGTAACCGGCGCGGGCAGCATGGCCACCGGCACGCCCATGACGCGGCACAGCTCGCTGTCCCAGCTCAGGCGGTCTATGTCGAACAGCATCGTGCGCGAGCAGTTGGAGTAGTCGGAGACGTGCTCCCGCCCGCCCGTGAGGTTCCATATCAGCCAGGAGTCCACATTGCCGAACAGCAGCTCGCCCCGCTCCGCGCGCTCGCGCGCGCCGGGGACGTTTTCAAGTATCCAGCTTATCTTCGTCCCGGAAAAATAGGCATCTATCAACAGCCCGGTCTTGTCGCGGACATACGCGCCGAGCCCCTCCGCCGCCAGGCGGTCGCACATCGGCGCCGTGCGCCGGCACTGCCATACGATGGCGTTGTACACCGGCTTCCCGGTCGCAGCGTCCCAGACTATCGCCGTCTCGCGCTGGTTCGTCACGCCGATGGCGGCGATGTCCCCGCTCTCGAGCCCGCTCTTCTCAAAGGCCTCGGCGAGCGCGCCGAACTGCGAGGAGAGGATATCCATAGGGTCGTGCTCCACCCAGCCGGGGCGCGGATATATCTGCGGGAACGGGTGCTGCGCGATCGAGACTATCTCCCCGCGCTCGTTGAAGATGATCGCCCGCGAGCTTGTGGTGCCCTGGTCCAGGGCGATGATGTTACCTTTCATTCCTGCCTCCTCCGCATCGTTGACTTTGTCGCGTTTTTAGACTAAAATGGCCTTAAACGTATAATAACACATGAGGAGGCAAAAGCAAATGCCAATAATCACGGAAAATGAATATACCTTCACCTCTGCGGACGGAAAAACCCCCATACACGTGCGCGAATGGGTCCCTGACTGCGACATAAACGCCGTGGTGCAGATTTCGCACGGCATCTGCGAATACGCCGGGCGCTACTCCCACTTCGCGCGCTACCTGGCCTCCAAGGGCTTCGTAGTGGCCGCCAACGATCACCTCGGCCACGGGGCGAGCGTGCTGAGCGAGGAGGACCTCGGCTATTTCGGCCCGCTCGGGAGCTGGGAGACCGTCGTTGCGGACATCGAGCAGCTCAGGCAGCTCACATCCGAAAAGTGGCCGGAGGCCCCCTATTTCCTGCTCGGCCACTCCATGGGCAGCTTCCTTGTGCGCACCTACCTCATCCGCCACCCCGAGGCCCCACTCGCCGGCGTCATCCTCTCCGGCACCGGACAGCCCGCCGCTCCCGTCCTCGCCGCCGGCAGGATGCTCTGCGACGCGGACGTGCTGAAAAACGGCGCGCACCACCGCAGCCTGAACATTTACGGCATGGCCTTCGGCAGCTACAACAAGAACATAGAGCCGCGCCGCTCGCCCTACGACTGGATAAGCCGCGACGACTCGGTCGTGGACGCCTATGCCGCGGACCCGCTCTGCACGTTCATACCCACGAGCAGCCTCTTCCGCGAGATGCTCTCCGGCCTTGCCACGGTGGGCAGCCCGAGGGAAATTTCGAACATGTCCCGGGAAACACCCATAATCCTCATGAGCGGGGACGCCGACCCCGTCGGCGGCTGGGGCGTACAGGTGGCCAAGGTCTACAGCCTGCTCGTAAAGGCCGGCTGCAAAGACGTGGCATACAAGTTCTATCCAGGCGCGCGGCACGAGATCCTCAACGAGACCAACCGCGCCGAGGTGTACAAGGACATCCTCGACTGGCTCTGCGCCAAGATAGCATAAAAGTAATCCGCGGGCTTTCGCCCGCGGATTTTTGTCAGACACAATCGCTTTACAGGCGATTGCAGTGGCGAGAGCCCCTGCAAGGCCTTCTGAGAGATTTCTTTTTGTCTTGTCAAAAAGAAACCCCTCAGACTCCAAAGAAAAGACGCTTTAGTGCTTGTCGAAGCCAAAA
>DVGA01000097.1 GCA_018712985.1 Candidatus Scatomorpha intestinavium | reverse complement strand
CGGCCACAGCGATTATTCGACCACGGCCAACATATACACGCACTTGGACTACACGGCGAAGCTAAATTCTGCCGAGACGCTTGTCACCAGCCTTGACTTCGTACCAGAGTCAAAGCCGCTGCCGGGATAACGGCGAAAAAAGGCGCTGCTTCGGCGAAAAATCGCACAAAACAGCGCCTTTGGCGGAGCGGGTGGGATTTGAACCCACGTGCCCTTTTACGGACAACCGCATTTCGAGTGCGGCTCGTTACGACCACTTCGATACCGCTCCGTGTATTAACTTTGTTCTCGTCTCTCGATTTTTGGAGAGACATTCAGGAGAGAACCGGTTCCCTCCGCTCCTCCGACGAACCCCGGAAGCATTGATTTTACTGGATTTTTCGACTGTGAGCTTCCTTTTGAAGCGGCTGATTTCGAGTCAAGCTCGTTACGACCACTTCGATACCGCTCCATGTTTTCGCGGGGACCGGAACATTATATCCGAATCCCCGCGAAAAATCAAGTATATATAAACGCCATGCGGCGGAATTGTTGGTCTGCCTCTTCAGGTGGGACTCGCTCCCTCCTTGGCGGGCAGTTCGCCGTTTATCTCAGGCTTATAAGTCTTTGTAATCACCCGTTGTCCGGGCCGCAAGTATAAGATAGCAGAGACATATTAACTTTATGTTAACTGCCGCACGAATTAATACTTTGTTTACAAGCCGGGATTCACACCGCCGTTGGGCGGCCGGGAGGCGGGCGGTTGAGGAGGAACAGGGCCTGTGCGGGGAGGCGCGGAGGGCATGGGCGCGGAAAAGCGTCCGGCGGGCCAAAAATCCGCGTTTTCAGGCCAATTTCGGGTTGACTTGCGGAGGGAGGCGTGTTATACTACACATTACCTGTCGGCCGGACGGGCTTGTTTTCGTGCGCCCAAATACGCGCACTCCGCCGGCGCGCTCAGGGAGGCAACAGGCCGCGACGCGCGGCCAATACTACAAGGAGGTGCCGATAAAAATGGCTGTTGGCGCAAGAGTCAAGGTTACACTCAGGTGCAGCGAGTGCAAGGAGCGCAACTACTTCACGGTCAAGAACAAGAAGAATACGCCCGACCGTCTTGAGATGAAGAAGTACTGCCCCCGCTGCCGCAAGTACACGGTCCACAACGAGACCAAGTAAGGCGTTCTGAAAGGAGCAAGCGAAATGGCAGAAGAAAACAGGGGCTCTACCCCCGCCAAGACCTCTACGAACGCCGTCAAGAAAACCGAGGGCAAGCTCTCCTTCACCAAGCGCGTCGGCAAGTGGATGCGCGAGATGCGGAGCGAGCTTAAGAAGGTAATCTGGCCCACCCCGAAGCAGACGCTGAACAACACCGTCGTCGCCCTTGTCATGATGGCTTTCTCCGCCGTTGTGCTCTGGGGCTTCGATACGCTGGCGTCCCTCGGCGTGCAGACCCTCATAGACCTGGTATAAAAGATGGCTGAAGAGGCAAGGTGGTATGTGGTCCACACATACTCGGGCTATGAAAACGCCGTCGCGGCGGCCGTGATGAAGTCGGCCGAGAACCGCAAAATGACAGACCTCATACAGGAGGTCAACATCCCGATGGAGACCGTCACCGAGCACACGGACGCCGGAGAAAAGACGTACGAGCGCAAGGTTTTCCCGGGCTACGTCCTTGTGAAGATGATCCTCACGGACGAGAGCTGGCACCTTGTGCGCAATGTCCGCGGCGCGACGGGCTTTGTGGGGACCGCGAACAAGCCCATTCCCCTCACCGAGCAGGAGATATACGATCTCGGCGTCGAGCGGCACGAAGTCGTGCTCGGCTACGAGGTCGGGGACACGGTGCGCGTTACGGACGGCCCGCTCGAGGGCTTCCTCGGAACTGTCGAGGAGCTCGAGCCGGACAAGGACCGCGTGCGCGTGGTGGTGTCCATGTTCGGGCGCGAGACGCCCGTGGATCTCGACCTCGACCAGGTCGAGCCGCTTGCGGACTGAATTTCCCGCAGGCCTGAATTAAATACTTTGAAAGAGGTGCTTTGATTTGGCACAGAAAGTTGTCGGATATATCAGGTTCCAGGTCCCGGCCGGTAAGGCCACTCCGGCGCCCCCCGTGGGCCCTGCCCTGGGCCAGTACGGCGTGAACATCGGTCAGTTCACCAAGGACTTCAACGAGCGCACCAAGGGCGACATGGGCATGATGATCCCGGTCGTCATCACCGTGTACTCCGACCGCAGCTTCACCTTCATCACCAAGACCCCGCCCGCTGCCCTGCTTATCAAGAAGGCCTGCGGCATAGACAAGGCCTCCGGCGTCCCGCAGAGGGACAAGGTCGCCACCATCAGCAAGGAGGACCTCCGCAAGATCGCCGAGCAGAAGATGCCCGACCTCAACTGCACGAGCGTGGAGGCAGCCATGTCCATGATAGCCGGCACCTGCCGAAGCATGGGCGTTGTCGTGGGCGACTGAGCTCAAACCCCTAACGTGGGAGGACAAGTGGGCCGGAAGGCTCAACAACTCCGACGAACCACATTTTTAGGAGGAAATCAAATTGTTCAGAGGTAAGAATTATAAAGAGAGCGCCAAGCTCATAGATAAGCAGACCCAGTATGAGCCGCAGGAGGCCTTTGAGCTTGTCTGCAAGGCCAGCCGCGCCAAGTTCGACGAGACCGTCGAGCTGCACGTGAAGTTAGGCGTCGACTCCCGCCACGCCGACCAGCAGGTCCGCGGCGCCGTCGTGCTGCCGAACGGCACCGGCAGGAGCGTCCGCGTGCTCGTGTTCTGCAAGCCGGAGCGCGAGGAAGAGGCCAAGGCCGCCGGCGCCGACTATGCCGGCGGGCAGGACCTGGTCCAGAAGATCCAGGGCGAGAACTGGTTCGAGTTCGACACCGTCATCGCCAGCCCCGATATGATGGGCGTTGTCGGCCGTCTCGGCAAGCTGCTCGGCCCCAAGGGCCTCATGCCCTCCCCCAAGGCCGGCACCGTCACCCCGAACCTCACCCAGGCCATAACTGAGGCCAAGGCCGGTAAGATCGAGTACCGCCTCGACAAGACCAACATAATCCACTGCCCGATCGGCAAGGTCAGCTTTGGCGCTGAGAAGCTCGTTGAGAACTACAACACCCTCATCGGCGCCATCGTCCGCGCCAAGCCCGCTGCCGCCAAGGGCCAGTATATCAGGAGCTGCGTCACCGCCTCCACTATGGGCCCCGGCGTGAAGATCAACGCCAACAGGCAGGCCTGAGCGCGTATATGCATAACGGCCCCCTTTTCAGGGGGCCGTTACGTTTATATAGAGAGGTGAGAGAGATGAAGATCGAGTTTGAAAACTGGCCGAGGCGGGAGATATACGAGTTTTTCACCGGCATGAGCAACCCGTTTTACATGGTGAGCTACACCGAGGACGTGACCGAGCTGCGCGCCTTCGCGCATGAGCGCGGGATCTCGTTCTATTACGCGCTCGTGTACCTCTGCACGGAGGCCATGAACAGCGTGGAGGCCTTCCGCTATGCCATACGCGGCGACGGCGTGCACCTGCTCGACAGGCGCATGGCGAGCTTTACCGACCTGAAGCCGGGCAGCGAGAGCTTCCACATAGTCACAATGCCCTGCGACGGCTCTCTGGAGGAGTTCTGCCGTGCGGCGAGGAAGAAATCCCGCGGCGCCGTGCGCTTCATAGAGCCGGCGGCGGAGACGGACGAGCTTGTCTACTTCTCTTGCCTGCCCTGGGTGGAGCTCACGGCCATGACGAACGAGCGCAACCTCGACCCCGACGACTCGGTACCCCGCGTGTCCTGGGGGCGCTATTTTGAGAGCGGCGGGCGTCTGAAGCTGAACATCAGCCTTGAGCTGAACCACCGCCTGCTCGACGGGCTGCATGTGGGCCGCTTCCACGAGGCCCTGCGCGCCCTGATGGAGGGCTTAAACTGACACGACCGTCCGCGGCATCCGGATCGTGGAGCTGACGGTCTGGCTCTGGGCCATGCCGCCCCCGCAGGCCGAAAGGCTGAGCGTGAGCGCTATGGCGGCAAGCAGTGTGGCGAGTCTTTTCATCGTGTTTCCCTCCGTTTCGTCCTGTTGTGGACAGGATACTACACGATTACATCAAAGTTGCATCATAAGTTTTGCTTAATTGTAAACAATCTGCCGGGCGACGCCCGGCCAAGCTGCGCTTGGATGCAGAGCGCGCCGGACTGCGTCCGGTTGCATAGCGCGGCGCTTTGCGGCGCGGGGCCGATAACATAAGGGCAAAGCCCTTAAAAAACGATTGCAGGGGCGAAAGCCCCTGCAAACCATTTCTGAGAGATTTCTTTTTGTCTTGTCAAAAAGAAACCCCTCAGACTCCAAAGAGAAAGCCGCTTTGGTGCTCGTCGGAGGCTAAATCCGGTTTTCACCAAACTCTTCGTTGTCGGCAACTTTCAATCCCTAATGGTGAATGAGTTAACTGCATCGCCGACCGTGCGTTTGCTTCGCTTCGCTCGCGGCACTAACGGGAAATAAATGAAACCTCCGCCGCGTAGCGGCGCTATGCCTCCACACGCAGTGTGGCCGCGACCAACGGGAGCAATGCACGGTTTTGGTGGCTGACGCTATTCACACTACGGGATGACCACGCTGCAGAGCTGCTTTTGCGCCGCAAAGCGGCGCACTATGCATCCAAGCGCAGCTTGGCCACCGGGCGTTGCCCGGTGCCTCCACACACAGTGTGGGGGGAGTTGACACTTTGCGCGCAATATGAGAAACTAAGCGCAAAGGGGTGTCGGAAATGAAATTCACTTTTGAGACAGATTACAACCAGCGCGCGCTTACGGCCATGGCGCGGGCCCTGCGCAAGACCCTCCGGCGCAAGAGCAGCCGTACCTCGCGCTTCTTCGGGCTGCTCATCGTCGCGCTCGCCGCGATACTCACCATACCGGCGATGGACGGGGACTTTACACTGACGGTGAACATCGCAGTCACATGGCTCGCGGCGATCGTCATCCTGGCTGTGTTCCTCTTTGAGGACAGCATAAACGCCTATATCGCCAAACGCAGGATGCTGCTGGGTACTGACAGCGCGAAGAGCAGCTTTATGGATGACTGCTACACTTCGGAGACGCAGGTGGGGCTCTCGGAGTGGAAATACGACCGGATCGACGCCATCGCGGAGACGAAGGGCTACTTCGTGTTCCTCTTTGACCGCAGCCACGCGCAGCTCTATGACAAGGAGCGGATAAGCGGCGGGAGCGTGGACGAGTTCCGCAGCTTTATAGAGGAAAAGACCGGCCTGCCGGTGGAGTACGTCGGCTAAGGCCGCTCGCGGCCCTGCTCGAGGCAGAGATACGCCCCGGCGGTGAGCAGCGCCGCGCCGCAGCCCCGGGCCACGGCATACAGCCCCGCGGCGAGGGTGAGCCCCGCGGCGGCGAGCGCGATTATCCCCGAGACCCGGCGCCCGAGCAGGGCCTCCGCTATGCGCCCGCCGTCCAGCGGCGGGGCGGGGATGAGGTTGAACGCCGTCAGGACAAGGCTGAGCCCGGCGGAGAGCGTAAGCAGCCCGGAGCCAAAGTGCGCGCCGAGCCGGGCGGCGATAAGGGCGTAAGCCGCGCCTGCTGCGGGGCCCGCGGCGGCGCAGGCCGCCTCGGCGAGCGTACCAGGCGCCCCGCGGCGCTCTATTACCGCGCCGCAGATGTCGAAGCGGAAGCTGGTGACACGGCCGCCCATCACGCGCAGCGCGGCCAGATGGCCGGCCTCGTGCGCGGCCGCGGCGAGCAGCAGCGCGGCAAGCCCGTCCCAGTCCAGTATGAAATACAGCGCCGCGAGCAGGAGCACCGCCCCGGCGCTTATGTTTATCTTCAGATGCTTTTCCATATCA
Source organism: Candidatus Scatomorpha intestinavium (assembly GCA_018712985.1). GTDB lineage: Bacteria > Bacillota > Clostridia > Oscillospirales > Oscillospiraceae > Scatomorpha > Scatomorpha intestinavium. The sequence goes on along the minus strand of DVGA01000097.1, from coordinate 1,345 downwards.
CGCAAGATAGAACTCGGGGTTGTAATATACGCCGTCGCAGGTCAGCTCGAGGTGGAGGTGCGGCCCGGTGACCTGGCCCGTGCCGCCGACGAGGGCGATGCGCTGCCCCTTTGTCACGCTCTCGCCCGCGGAGACGAGCAGCTCGCTGCAGTGGGCGTACAGCGTGCGCCAGCCGCCGGCGTGGTTGATTATTATATAGTTGCCGTAGCCGGCGTCCCACCCGGCCATGCCTACGGTGCCGTCCGCGAAGGCGAGGATGTCCGTGCCTGTCCAGGCGGCAAAGTCGGTGCCGTAGTGGAATTTCACCTCGCCCTCGAGCGGGTGCAGGCGGTAGCCGAAGCCGCTGGAGGTGTAGCCCTCCACGGGGCTGGAGTACTCAAAGGGCAGCTCGGGCATGTCGTAGGTCACGCTGGCCGGCACGGCGTAGTCGGAAAACTCCGCCTGGCTCTCGAGAAAGGCGGCTACAACCTCGGGAGTCTCCTCCTCTTCAGCCGCGTCCTGGGCGGCAGGGGCGTCCTCACCTGCCTCGTCAGCTGTGCCCGGGGCCGAAAGGCGCGGAAGGGCCGGTGAGGCCGTGCCGCGGGCGCTGAACTCCGGGAGCAGGGCGCGGGCGGACTCGCTTTGAGCGAGGCCGAGCGCCGAGAGCGCGCCGGAGGCACCGCCGCCGCTCAGCGTGTTCCCAAGTTGAAGCAGGGCCGCGGAGTAGTCGGCGTCGCGGCCGATGGCCTCGCGGAGCTCCGAGCGGAACAGCTCGGTCTGCTCCGGGAGCAGCAGCTTTACGAAGGTGAGCGCGACAAACAGCGCCCCGGCAAGGCAGAGCCGGACCAGCGATGGATTGTAGTGCTTTTGCTTCCTCATGTAGGGATTATATTTGCCCGGAGGACAGCTTATACATCTTTGAAAAGTATTTCTTGACAAGCGGGGACAAAACACATATAATATGAAAGCTGTCAACGGGGTGTAGCGCAGATGGTAGCGCGCATGGTTCGGGACCATGAGGCCGCGAGTTCAAGTCTCGCCACTCCGACCATGCGGAGTATCATTAAAGGATCTGAAAAGGTCTGCTGATGATACTCCGCATTTTTTATTTCCAAGTTTATATAGCGATCTGTGCGGGGGCGTAGCTTAATGCTACGCCTTTTCTCGTTTCCAGCAGAATATCCCGCTCGGGGATTTTCCGGCGATCCGGCACCTCAAAGGCACCGATGCAGTTATAGTGGATCGTCACCCGCTGATTGGTAACGCCGCCCTCTTTGACCGCAGGATAAACCTCGATGTACTGAATGAGCTCGGCAACCATGCGTTTGGTGATGGTGGTGGCGTCGGTGTAGCGGCGCACCGTTTC
>DVGA01000014.1 GCA_018712985.1 Candidatus Scatomorpha intestinavium | reverse complement strand
GCATCGCCGACCGTGCGTTTGCTTCGCTTACGCTCGCGGCACTAATGGGAAATAGATGAAACCCTCGCCGCGAAGCGGCGCTCTGCCTCCACACGCAGTGTGGCCGCGACCAACGGGAGCAATGCACGGTTTTGGTGGCATTTGTCATTCACCCTTCGGGATGACCACTTTGCTGAGCTGCTTTCGCGCCGCTTTGCGGCGCGCTATGCCTCCAGGCGCAGCCTGGCTCCCGTTTCTTTGGGCAAGACCAAAGAAATGGGGTGGCAAAAGGGTTTGCAGGGGCTTTCGCCCCTGCAATCGTTATATTAAGAGCTTGCGCCCTTATATTTTTGCCCCGCCGCGCTCCGCGCGGCGCTATGCCACCGGCCGCATGGCCGGCCTCCACACGCAGTGTGGTGGTCAGGCGAGGAAGGCCGCCGCATCGAAGCCGTCGTACAGCTCCGAATAGGTCACTTCCGCGCCCGCGGCCCAGCCGTTCACAAGGTCGTTGAAAGCCATCTGCGCGGCCACATAGCGCAGGTCGTAGCCGTAATCGAAGAGCACGGTGTCCACGCTCAGCGGCAGCCGCAGTATTATGTGGTAGCCGGAGGTGGACTCCACTATGCCGGAGACCTCATAGTCCCCCAACTCCGCGGCGGCGTCCTCAAACTCGGCGTACATCGTGCCGGGCGTGTAGCAGTAGCCGTCCGGGTAGCTCGCAAGGCCCGGGTCCTCGCTGTTTTCCTGCATGAGCGTATCGAACTCGGCTTCGATCTCCGCCGAGCCGGAGAGGGGCTGCAGCGTATCGAGCATCTCCTCGGCCTCGGCGAGCTTTTCCGCCTTTGCCGCTTCGTCGAGCGCGTTGCCCTCGTCGTCCTGCGTGAGCACGAGTATGTGCTTCACGTTGACATAGCCCTGCCCGCTGCCCCAGCTGAGCGCGTCCGCCTCAGGATAGAGCTCGCCGTTCTCGCCGTAGAGGTCTATCCAGACCCGCTGGTTGAGCAGCGTGGTCTCGTTCACAAAGTCGAAAACGCGGCGGGTGAGGTACTGCCCGGCCAGGTATTCCTCAAAGTCCTCCTCCGTGCCGTCCTCGCCGCAGTTGGCGGTTATGGACTGCTGTACGACCTCGTCAAGGTACGCCCTGTCCTCGTCCGTGAGGGCTATGCCCTCCGCCGCGGCCTCGACCCCGAGCGAGTGGAAGGTTATGGCGTACTGCTCCGCCATCATCAGCATGTAGTCGGCGTAGGTCATGCCCTCGGTGAGCTCGCTCGTGTAGTCCACCGCGCCGTAGGTGCTCTCAAAGGAGCTGACGTTCATATAGAGCCAGTAGAAGAACTCGTCCCAGAGCACCTCGCTGCCGTCCACGGTCATGACGAGCTCGTCGGCATCGTGAGTGTCGCGCAGGGCGTCCCAGTCGTGCGCCGGCGCCTCGCTCGCCTCGGGCGAGGAGACAGGCTCCGCGCTCTCCTCCGCGGAGGGCTCCGGACTCTCTATGAGCCCCACGTCCTCCCCGCCGGCCCCGCAGGCAGCGAGCGCGGTCAGCAGCAGCGCGGACACAAGCAGCAGTGACAGAATCTTTTTCATTTATTATCCTCCTCGTTGTTGGAAGTTTCCCCTTTTCCCGTTCCGGCCCAGGCGGCGACGAAGGCGTCCGCCACGTCTATCACCTTAGCCTTGGGCGGGAGCTTGAGCGTGAGGCGCGGCGTGTTCCCCGCCTCCACGCGCAGCCGGCCCTTGTATTCAGGCCGGGCGTAGAGCGCGGAGACGCGCTCCATGTCAAAGCCGTCGAGCTCAAAGCGGAGCGTCCCGGCCTTCTGCGAGATGTCGGTTATGCCGGCCCTGCCGGCCTCGCCGCGCAGCAGCGCCACGCGCACAAGCGTGGTCACGCTCCCAGGCGGCTCGCCGAAGCGGTCTATCAGCTCGTCGAGCATGTCGTCGGCGTCCGCCTCCGAGCGTATGAGCGCTATCCGGCGGTATAGGTCCATGCGCTGCTCCTCGCCGGGCACATAGCTCTCCGGTATGTTCGCCGTAACGGCGAGGTCCGCCGTGGTGGAGGCCCGGTGCGCCGGCTTTTCGCCCTTTTCCTCGAGCACGGCCTCCTCTAAGAGCTTCAGGTACATGTCATAGCCCACGTCGATGAGGTGCCCGGACTGCTCCGCGCCCAGCAGGTTGCCCGCGCCGCGGATTTCAAGGTCGCGCATCGCTATGCGGAAGCCGGAGTTGAACTCGGCGAACTCCCGTATGGCCTCAAGGCGCTTTTCGGCCACCTCGCTGAGCACCTTGTCCCGGCGGAAGGTGAGGTAGGCGTAGGCCCTGCGGCTCGAGCGGCCCACCCGCCCGCGCAGCTGGTGGAGCTGGGCCAGGCCGAGGTGGTCGGCGTCCTCCACAATCAGCGTGTTCACGTTCGGCATGTCTATGCCGGTTTCGATTATCGTGGTGCAGACGAGCACCTGCACCCGCCCCTCGGCCATGTCCTCCATGACGCGGCCGAGCTGCTCCTCGTCCATTTTCCCGTGCGCCACGGCGACGGACGCGCCGTCGAGCAGCTCGGAGATCTTCAGCGCCGTGCGCTCTATGTTGTCCACTCGGTTGTGCAGGTAATACACCTGCCCGCCGCGGTTGAGCTCCTTGCGCATAGCGTCCTTCAAAACGCCCCAGTCGTGTTCCATCACGATTGTCTGCACGGGCATCCGGTCCTGCGGCGGCTCCTCTATAGTGGACATGTCCCTTATGCCGGAGAGGGCCATGTTCAGCGTCCTCGGTATGGGCGTGGCGGAGAGCGTGAGCACGTCCACTTGACGGCTCATCTCCTTGATATGTTCCTTGTGCGTCACTCCGAAGCGCTGCTCCTCGTCCACGATGAGCAGCCCGAGGTTTTTGAACTCCACGTCCTTCTGCAGCAGCCGGTGGGTACCTATCACAAGGTCGCAGCGGCCGCTCTTCAAATTTTTCAGCGTCTCGCGGACCTGCGAGGGCGTGCGGAAGCGGCTGAGGACCTCTATCTGCACGGGATAGCCGAAAAAGCGCTGCATCGCTGTCTGATAGTGCTGCTGGGCGAGCACGGTGGTCGGCACGAGTATTGCCGCCTGCATCCCGTCGAGGATGCACTTCATTACGGCGCGGAGGGCCACCTCCGTCTTGCCGTAGCCCACGTCGCCGCAGAGCAGCCGGTCCATGGGGACGGGCTTTTCCATGTCCCCCTTTATCTCCTGCACGCATCTCAGCTGGTCCGCCGTCTCCTCAAAGCCGAAACGCTCCTCAAACTCCGTCTGCCAGGGCGAATCGGGCGCGAAGGCGTGGCCCTTCTGCTTGGCCCGCTCGGCATAGAGCTGTATCAGCCCGTGCGCGAGCTCCTTCGCGGCGGCCTTGGCGCGCGATTTCGTGCGCTGCCAGTCCGCGCCGCCCATTTTCGACAATCGGACGGGCCGGTCCTCGCCCGCGCCGACGTATTTGCTCACAAGGTCGAGCTGCGTCGCCGGGACATACAGCGTGTCCGTCCCGGCGTAGCAGATCTTCATATAGTCCTTCTGCACCCCGTCCACGGGCATCCTGACGATGCCGGCGAAGCGGCCGATGCCGTGGTTTTCGTGCACCACGAGGTCGCCCACGGAGAGGTCCGCGCAGGAGCCAATCCGCTCGCCCATCGTGGCCTTTTTGCGCCTCCGTGAGCGGCGGTAGCCCCCCGCGGCTATCTGGGTATCCGTGAGCACGGCGAGGCGGAGGGAGGGGTACTCGACGCCCGAGGATAGCCCCCCCGGCACGACGAGGCACCCGCCCTTCCCCGGCAGGGCGGCGAGCTCCTTCGCCGTGCGGGCCTTAACGCCGCGCTGGTCGAGGAAATTCGCGAGTATGGCCGCGCGGCGCTCGTCCCCGGAGAGGACGAGCACCGAAAAGCCGCCCGACACATAGTGCTTCACGTCCTCCGCGGCCTGTTCGGCGCTGCCGCCGTAGCTCGGGAGCTGCTTTGCGAGTATGTTGACTATGGTTTTCGGCTCGGCGGGGTAGCGGCCGGCGGTGAAGGAGTCGGCCATATAGAGCTCCCGCCCGGCGAGCGCCCGGAACGCCCTGTCCGGCGGCACGCAGAAATCCTCGCCGCGCGCGTTCAGCCGCCCGGCCTTCACAAGCGTGTTTATGTCCTCGGAGAGCTCCTTGGCGTAGCCCCTCGCCCGCTCGGCAAAGCGCACCGGCTGGTCGAGGAGTATCACCGCGCCCTCCGGTATGTAGTCGAGCGCGGAGTACATCCCGCCGTAGATGAGCGGCGCGTAGCGGTCCGCCGCGCGGAGCTCGGCCCCGCTGTTCAAAAGCTCGGCGTCCTCCCGGAGCGTGCGCTCATAGAGCGCGGCCGTCTCCGTTTTCCGGCGCGCAGCGTTCTTTGCCGCCTTTTCGATCTCGGACGCGAGCGCGGCGCTGCCGCCGCGCATCAATCCGGGGAGCGTCTCCGCCGCCGGGAGTATCACGGCGCGCTCCACGTTCTCCGTCCGGCGCTGGCTGCCCGGGTCGAAAAAGGCCATGGAGTCTATCTCGTCGCCCCAGAGCTCAACGCGCACCGGCTCGCGGAAGGAGGGGGAAAAGAAATCCAGTATGCCGCCGCGGCGGGAAAACTGCCCCGGCCCGTCCACCTGCCCGGCGCGGGAGTAGCCGCAGCGCAGCAGCGCGTCCTCGGCGTCCTCTATCGCGAGCTGCCCGGGCTGGGAAATTTCAAACGCGCCCCGGCGCAGGGCCTCCGGCGGGATCGCCCGCTGCAGCAGCCCCGCCGCGGTGATAATTGTCACCTCCGCGCCGTCGAGCATGGCCTTCAGCGCGCCTATGCGCCGCTGCTCCCCCTGGCGGGAGACCGCGTCCGCGGTGTAAAAGGTGAAATCGCGCGAATAGAGGTAGTTTATCTCCGCATCGGTGAGCGCGGCTATGTCCGCGCCGATCGCCTCGGCGGAGGCCTCGTCCGGGCAGAGCACGACAAGCGGCCGCGCGCTCCTCTCGCTGAGAGCGGCGGCAAGGCAGGCCCTTCCCGCGGGAGGCAGGCCCGTTATGAGCGCAGGAAGCCCTCCTCCCGTCCCCGGCAGGGGGAGGGTGGCGGCTTCCGGGATATCAAAAAATGCTTCCAGTAATGCGTTCGTTTTCATCAACTGGGAGTATACCACCAAAGCCGCTCGAATTCAACCGGCCTGTGGCGGAGCGTGGAACGCCTTCGCGGCGCTCAGCAGAGCAGCTTTATGGCCGCGCGGCGGTTTTCGATGAGGATCTCGTCATAGCTGCCGCCCGGCTCGCCGTCGCGCGTGAAGGGAACGGCCTCCGGGAATATGAAGCGGACGCGCTCCGAGCGGCGCATGCTGAACATTTCGCCATCATACCTGTGCGCAGCCACCTCGCTCATCAGCTTGTTCATGTCGGCGAGGTTTTCCGGGAAGCGCACGAGCGAGACCTCGAACAGCCCGTCGTCCAGCGAGACGAGGTTCTGGTCCAGCTTCACGAGCCCGGCGACGGAGGTGGAGTTCGTAACCCCGCCGAAGATGAAGTCCCCCTCCAGCGTCTGCCCGTCCAGCTCCACGCGCGTCCAGTAGTGCGGCAGCTTTGCCAGGCGGTTCACGCCCTCGAGCAGATAGGCGAGGTGGCCGAGCGCCTGCTTGGACTGCTGCGAGGTCTCGTAACTCACGTCGGTGAACGCGCCGAAGGCGGCGACGTAGGTAAAATACCTCCCCGAGCCCATGTACCCCACGTCCCAGGCGCGCGGCGCGCTCTCCACCATCCGCCTCGCGGCGGCGGCGGGGTCGTTTTTGGGCAGGCGGAGCGTGGTGGCCACGTCGTTCGCCGTGCCCAGCGGAAAGTAGCCCAGCGGGGCGCGCTTTTCCTCCGGGACGCGCATCAGGCCCGTCACGACGTCCGACAGCGTGCCGTCGCCGCCCAGGCAGCAGAGCGCGTCATAGCGCCCCCCGCCCTCCTCGGCGAGCTCCACCGCCTCGCCCGCGCGGGTGGTAAATACGACCGTCGGCTTATACCCGGCGGAATAGAGCACGTGCAGCGCCTCGCCGAGCCCCTGGCGGTACATGCCGCGGCCGGCGACCGGATTGACGATGACAAGAAGGCTTTTGCTTTCCAAAATACGCACCTCGCTGTAAATAGTCCCGCCCGGCGGCGGAATATGAAAAGTTGAGGATTGAAAAAAGCGGGAATACTGAGTATAATAGGGTCCAACGCCCGCTTATAAAGAGTGCGGGTGAGCTTATAATACAACATCGCGGCGGCCGTGGCAACACCGGCGTTCCGGCTTTTTTCGCCGCGGCTCAGAGCAAGGGGTGCAGCTTGATGAAGAGGCAGAAGATTTCCGGCATATACGCCGGCGCGGAGGGCTTCTCCGGCGCGGAGATAACGGTTTGCGGCTGGGTCCGCACGATAAGGGACATGAAGAACTTCGGCTTTATAGAGCTCAACGACGGTTCCTGTCACAAGAGCCTTCAGGTGGTGCTCGACCGCGCGTCGCTGGCCAACTACGACGAGATAGCCCGCCAGAATGTCGGCGCGGCGCTGATAGTCACCGGCGAGCTCGTCCTCACGCCGGATGCCAAACAGCCCTTTGAGCTCAAGGCCCATTCCGTGGCCGTCGAGGGCACCTCCACTCCCGACTACCCGCTGCAGAAAAAGCGCCACAGCCTTGAGTTCCTGCGCACGATACAGCATCTGAGGCCGCGCACGAACCTCTTCTCCGCCGTTTTCCGCGTCCGCAGCGTCGCGGCCGCGGCCGTGCACGAATTCTTCCAGCAGCAGGGCTTCGTATACGTCCACACGCCCATAATCACCGCCAGCGACTGCGAGGGCGCAGGCGAGATGTTCGAGGTCACGACCCTCGACCTCGGCAACGTCCCCAAAACGGCCGACGGCGAGGTGGATTACAGCCAGGATTTCTTCGGCAAGAGGGCCAACCTGACCGTCTCCGGCCAGCTCAACGCGGAAAACTTCGCCATGGCCTTCGGCGATGTATACACCTTCGGCCCCACCTTCCGCGCTGAGAAGTCGAACACCCAGCGCCACGCCGCCGAGTTCTGGATGATAGAGCCCGAGATGGCCTTCGCCGACCTGACGGACTACATGGACAACGCCGAGGCCATGATAAAGTACGTCATAAACCGCGTTCTGGAGCGCTGCCCGCAGGAGATGGAGTTTTTCAACAGCTTTGTGGACAAGGGCCTGCTCGAGCGGCTGAACCATGTCGCAAACAGCGACTTCGGCCGCGTGACGTACACCGAGGCGGTGGAGCTGCTCTCGAAAAACAACGACAAGTTCGACTATAAGGTCTCCTGGGGCTGCGATCTGCAGACCGAGCACGAGCGCTACCTCACCGAGCAGGTGTTCAAAAAGCCCATTTTCGTCACCGACTACCCGAAGGAGATAAAGGCCTTCTACATGCGATTGAACGACGACGGCAAAACCGTCGCCGCCGCGGACTGCCTCGTCCCCGCCATCGGCGAGATCATCGGCGGCAGCCAGCGCGAGGAGCGGCTCGACGTCCTCACCGCGCGCATGGACGAGCTGGGGCTGAATCAGGCCGACTACTGGTGGTATCTCGACCTGAGGCGCTACGGCAGCTGCCGCCACGCAGGCTACGGCATGGGCTTCGAGAGGCTCATCATGTACCTCACCGGCGTGGCCAACATCCGCGACGTGCTGCCGCACCCGCGTACCGTGGGCAGCGCGGACTTCTAAGCCCGTAGCCCGCGCTGCGGATATCAGCATTCTGCCCTCCGGGATAAAAACGCACAATAGACAAAAATCCCCCGATGTAGAAATCACATCGGGGGATGCTTTTTGCCGGCCGGCCGGCGGCCGGAGGCAGAGCGCGCCGGACTGCGTCCGGTGGCATAGCGCCGCGCCCAAGGCGCGGCGAGGGCGATGCAGGGATTAGGCTCCCTGCAAGACCCTTCTGAGAGATTTCTTTTTGTCTTGTCAAAAAGAAACCCCTCAGACTCCAAAGAAAAGACGCTTTGGTGCGTATCGGAGGCTAAATCCGGCTATCACCAAACTTTGCGGCGCCGAAAAGTTCCAATCCCTAATGGTGAATGAGTTGCCGCATCGCCGACCGTGCGTTTGCTTCGCTTCGCTCGCGGCCACACTGCGTGTGGAGGCAGAGCGCCGCTTCGCGGCGAGGGCCTCATCAATTTTCCCGTTAGTGCCGCGACCAACGGGAGCAATGCACGGTT
>DVGA01000013.1 GCA_018712985.1 Candidatus Scatomorpha intestinavium | reverse complement strand
CTTCGGCCGCAGCATCGACCGCATCGGCGTTGAAAACTTCATCGCCCAGCTCAAGAGCGACGACATCCTCGACCGCAAGCAGGAGATACTCGACGCTAAGCTCCACCTCTCCGGCGGCGCCACCTGCTGATTTTTTTCTTACTTACTTTTCAAACTTATCTACCCTCTCAACGGCCGCGGGGCGCACAGCGCTCCGCGGTTGTCTTGCAAAGGCGTTGACAAAGCGCCCGGTCTGCGCGATAATCAGCATGTTATGAAAGAGCTGACAGTAAAAAAGAACGACGCCAACCAGCGCCTTGACCGCTTCGTGGCCAAGGCCGTGCCGCTGCTGCCCGAGAGCCTGCTGCAAAAGTACATCCGCCTCAAGCGTATAAAGCTCAACGGCAAGGGCGTAAAGCGCGACACACGCGTCTCCGAGGGGGACGTGCTCAGCCTGTATATCAACGACGAGTTCTTCGAAAAGCCGCACGAGGACAACTCGTACCTCCGCGTCGGCAGCCCGAAGGTGGACATCGTCTATGAGGACGAGAACATCCTCCTCGCCGACAAAAAGCCCGGCGTGCTCTGTCACAGCGCCGGGCAGTGGGACTACAACACGCTGATAGCGCACATACAGGCCTACGCCTATCAGAAGGGCGAGTGGCGCCCGCGTGAGGAAAACTCCTTCGCCCCCGCGCTCTGCAACCGCATCGACCGCAACACCGGCGGAATCGTCATTGCCGCCAAGAACGCCGAGGCCCTGCGCGTCATGAACGAGAAGATAGCCGCGCGTGAAATCGAAAAATACTATCTCTGCGTCGTCTCCGGCCGGCCCAAGCCGCCCGAGGGCAAGTTAGAGGGCTTCCTCTTCAAGGACGCGGCGAAGAACCGCGTCTACGTCCGCTCAAAGCCCGAGCCGGGCGCGCGCACGGCGGTCACGTACTATAAAACGCTCGCAAGCCGCAGCGGCCTCTCGCTCGTGGAGTGCCGCCTCGGCACCGGCAGGACGCACCAGATAAGGGCGCAGATGGCCGCGGCCGGCACGCCGCTGCTCGGCGACGGGAAATACGGCGACGGGCGGCGCAATCGCGACGCCGGCGAGAGCGGCCAGCTGCTGTACTCATACAGGGTTGATTTTGACTTCAAGACCGACGCCGGGGCGTTAAATTACCTCAAAGGCAGGAGCTTCAGGGTGTCAAAAGTGGACTTTGCCGACAAATATTTCCCCGGAGCGAAATTTTGATTGACAAAGCCGCCCGATATATGTATTATTCATGTGTAATCTGTCAGAGAGCCCCCTCTCAGGCGGCAGGGTTATTATGTGTTAGGAGCCGTAATCATCCGTGCCATCTGAGAGGGGGCTTTCCCGATATTTGATATTCAAAGCCTGAATATCGCAGATTTAGAATCTAAACTCAGGTATCCCCCGTCCCGGCGGGGGAAGCCAGAAAACACCAAGGCCGCTATGACTCGGGCTGCAGCGGGCGGAATGGCGAGCAGATTTTTCGTATAGGGAAGGGCGTGCCGCACAGGAATACTTTGTGTATTTCAAGCGGCGCTCACAAAGCCATACGGAAAATCTGCCGCCAGGCCGCCGCGCCCGGTCCGGGACATAACGACCCAAACAAAGAGGGGGAGGATAATGTCCAAAGAGCTTATTCGGCTGGTAAATTGCCGAATGGATTTTGACGGCGAGACCGTCCTCGATTCTATCAACATCTATTTTAACGACAGCGAATTCCTCACACTTCTGGGCCCTTCGGGCTGCGGCAAGACTACGACTTTGCGCATCATCGGCGGCTTTTTGCAGCCGACGAGCGGCGACGTGTTCTTCGACGGTGTGAGGATTAATGATGTCCCGCCGCACAAACGCAGGGTAAACACGGTGTTTCAGAAATACGCGCTCTTCCCCCACCTGAACGTGTATGAGAACATCGCCTTCGGGCTGCGCATAGCCAAGCTGCCTAACAAGGAGATAGACGAGCGCGTTACGGAAATGCTCGAGATCGTCTCCCTCCGCGGCTTTGAAAAGCGAAAGCCGGACCAGCTCTCCGGCGGCCAGCAGCAGCGCGTGGCCATAGCCCGCGCGCTGGTGAACAGGCCCAAGGTGCTCTTGCTTGACGAACCGCTCGGCGCGCTGGACCTCCGGCTGCGCAAGGACATGCAGAACGAGCTTAAGCGCATCCAGCAGCAGCTGGGCATCACTTTTATATATGTAACGCACGACCAGGAGGAGGCGCTCGCAATGAGCGACACCGTGGTCGTCATGGATCGCGGCCGCATCCAGCAGATAGGCACGCCCGAGGGGATATACAACGAGCCGAAGAACGCCTTCGTGGCCGACTTCATCGGCGAGAGCAACATCCTCGACGGCATAATGAGGGCGGACTACGTGGTGGAGTTCTTCGGGCGGAAGTTCCGCTGCCTGGACAAGGGCTTCGCCCCCAACGAGCCGGTGGACGTCGTCATCCGGCCCGAGGACGTGGACATCGTCCCCGCCGACAGCGGGCACCTCTGCGGCTCCGTCACGAGCGTGACCTTCAAGGGCGTACACTACGACACGATCGTAGACTTCAAGGGCTTCAAGTGGCTCATACAGACAACGGACTACCACGCCCCCGGCGAGTATATCGGCATCAGGCTCACGCCGGACGACATACACGTCATGAAGAAGAGCGAATACTCCGGCATGTTCGGCGACTACAGCTCCTACAGCGCCGAGTACGACGAAATAAACGACCCGGACGCGGTCATCGGAGGGGAGGAGACCCCCGAGGAGGCGCTCAATGAAGAGTAAGTTCCTCGCCGGGCCGTACATGGCCTGGATGGCCATATTCACAGTTGTGCCGCTGGTCATGGTGGCCTACTTCGCTTTTACGGCGAACGACGGTTCATTCACCCTGGAGAACTTCGTCAACGCCTCTGAGTACCTGCCGATTTTCCTGCGCAGCATATGGTATGCACTGGCGGCCTGCGTAATATGCCTTTTCGTCGGTTACCCCGTTGCTTATGTGATAGCCCGCTCCACCTCAAACGTGCGGCGCGTGCTCTACCTGCTGGTGACGCTGCCGATGTGCATGAGCTTCCTGCTGCGCACGCTTGCGCTGGTCTCTCTCGTGCGCGACACCGGCATAATCAACAATTTCCTCGGTATTTTCGGTATCGGCCCGCTTCCGCTGATAAGGAACACCGGCAGCGTCATAATGGGCATGGTGTACAACTACCTGCCCTACATGATAATGCCGCTCTATACCGTCATAGTGAAGCTCGACCCACGCCTCGTCGAGGCCGCGCAGGATCTCGGCTGCGACAGTTTGCAGACTTTCCGCCGGGTGATATTGCCGCTGAGCGTGCCGGGCATCGTCTCCGGCATAACGATGGTGTTCGTCCCCGCGGTGAGCACCTTCTACATCTCACAGCGGCTCGGCTCCACGGACAACGTAATGGTTGGCGACATCATAGAGCGCCAGTTCAAAGGCTCGTATAACCAGAACCTCGGCGCAGCGATGAGCCTGATACTCATGGTGCTCGTGTTCATATCCATCGGCCTCATGAATCGCTTTACGGACGACGAGGAGGTGAGCACTATATGAAGCGCGCCGGGAAAATCTGGACCGCTATAGTCCTCCTCTTCCTCTATGCGCCGATGATAGTACTTTTCGTCGGCTCGTTCAACGACGGGCGCGATCTTAGCGAGTTTGAGGGCTTCACGTTCGACAACTACATAGACTTCTTCGAGGATAGCGACTCGCTGCGCCTGCTTGCAAACAGCCTCATTCTGGCCGTGACAAGTTCTGCCATCGCCACCGTGCTCGGCACCATGGCCACGCTGGGCATACAGGCCCTGCGCGGCAGGATACGCAAGCTGGTCATGACGTTGACCAACATCCCGCTGGTGAACCCGGAAATAGTCACCGGCATCAGCCTCTCGCTGCTCTTCGTGTTCATCGGGCGCAATATGCTCGGCACGGAGAATATACTCGGTTTCGGAACGCTGTTAATAGCTCACATAACGTTCTGTCTGCCTTATGTCATACTCTCCGTCATGCCCAAGCTGAGACAGACCGACCCCTCTCTGATGGACGCGGCGCTCGACCTCGGCTGCACGCCGCTGCAGGGCTTTTTCAAGGTGCTGCTCCCGCAGCTAACACCCGGTATCATAGCCGGGGCCATAATGTCCTTCACCATGAGCCTGGACGATTTTGTCATAAGCTACTTTACCTATTCCGCCGAGTTTTCCACATTGCCGGTGGAGATATACGCCATAGTGCGTAAGCCCGTCCCGCCTATGTATTACGCCATGTTCACGCTGCTCTTCTTCATCATACTCTTCGTCATGATAGGCATGAACATTGTCCAGGCCCGGGACGAAAAAAGACACGTTCGCCGAACCAAAAACACGTAAATACAATTGGGACTTAAGCAAAAACAACAGGCCGGTTCCGCGGTTTCGGCCCACGCAAAGAAAGGGGAAACAGTAAATTGAAAAAGGTTGTAACCATTGTACTTGTCTGCGCCCTGGCCCTCTCCCTCGCCGCGCTGAGCGGCTGCGGCGGGAGCAGCGACCAGGTCACCCTCCGCGTTTATAACTGGGGCGTCAACATAGCAGACGGCAGCGACGATTACATAGACGTAATCGAGCTGTTCGAGGAAGCCTACCCCGAAATCGACGTCATCTACGACACCTATGAAACCAACGAGGCGCTATACACCCGCTTGGCCGGCGGCGGCGTAAGCTACGATGTGATTATCCCCAGCGACTACATGATAGCCCGCATGATTCGAGAGGACATGCTCCTCCCGCTCAATTTCGACAACATCCCAAACTACGATCTAGTCGACGACACCTTCAAGAACCAGTCCTACGACCCGAACAACGAGTACTCCGTCCCCTACACCTGGGGCACTGTGGGCATCATCTACAACACCAAGTATGTCGACGAGGCCGATATCGGCGGCTGGGATCTGCTCTGGAACGAGAAGTACGCCGACCGGATCGTCATGATCGACAACTCTCGCGACGCCTTTGCCATCGCCGAGGCCATGCTGGGCTACAGCCTCAACACCGAGGACCCCGACGAGATCCAGGCCGCGGCCGACCTGCTTGCAGAGCAGCTGCCCATCCTGCAGTCCTACCAGATGGACGACATGTACAACCTTATGGAAAATGAGGAGGCCTGGATTGCCCCCTATTACGCCGGCGACGCTATGCTCATGATGGACGAGAACCCCGACCTCGCCTTCTACCTGCCTGAGGATCAGACCTTCAACGTGTTCATCGACGCGATGTGCATCCCCGCCAGCGCCGAAAACAAGGAGGAGGCCGAGCTCTTCATCAACTTCCTGTGCGAGCCGGAGATAAGCGGCGGCAACATGGACTACATCGGCTACGGCACGCCTGTCTCCGCCGCCAAGGAGTACATGGACCCCGAGATGGCGAACAACCCCGTCGCCTACCCGGATGAGGAGACTCTCGCACGCGGCGAGGCTTTCGTGGCCCTGAGCGACGAGGCCCAGCAGCTCATGGACAATCTCTTCAACGAGGTCAAGGCCGGCCTGGCATGATTGGAGCAAGGCCATGATTATCACAACCACCAACAGCATAGAGGGCCGCAGCATCCGCGAATACCGCGGCATAGCCTTCGGCGAGGTCATCACCGGCATAGACATGTTCCGCGACCTCGGCGCCAGCCTCACCAACATCTTCGGCGGCCGCAGCGCCGGATACGAGGACGAGCTTCAGAACGCCCGGGAGGAGGCGCTGCGCGAGCTTGAGCGGCGCGCAGCGGACCTTGGGGCCAACGCCGTGGTCGGCGTGGACGTCGACTACGAGGTCCTTGGCTCGAACAACGGCATGCTGATGGTCTCCGCCAGCGGCACCGCCGTGGTCATTGACTGAAAACCCAACAAAAAACCGCCGGGAGATAAACTCCCGGCGGTTTTGCGCATATTTGTCAGCCGGCGGCGTCCCAGACGGCGTCGAAGGCCTCACCCGCGGCGTTCACCAGCGCACGGCACGGCAGGGCATCGTATTTCACAAGGCCGTTTTCAAACAGCCTTAGCTCCACGGTCGTGCCGTCCGCCATGCGGAAATAAATGTGCCGCTGCTCGAGGTTCAGTGCGAAAATGTCCCCGTTTTCGCCGTCTGCGCCCCAGTATTCAAATTCCCCGGCGCAGAGCGCGTCGATGAAGTCCTCTATCTGCCTCTCCGTCAGCCCTGCTGCGCGGTAGTTCCCCGCGGCGTCGTTCCAGTCGGAGTCCGTCTGGTATTCGACCGCCGTCCAGTTCTCCCGCAGGTGCAGCCGCCCACCGTAGAGGTCCTCGCCCGTTGCGAGCGTCACGCCGTTCAGGCAGTCGAAGAGCTCCACGGTCACGCCGTCGTCATAGGGGATGCACAGCCTGAAATCGCTGTCATAGCCGTTCACGGTGTACACGTCCCCGGCCACGCTGCCCGCGCCCTCCGTATAGCCGTCCTCGTCAGTCCACTCGTCGATGCCGCCCGTGGAGGTGAAGAGGTATTCGCCCACGAGCTCCCCACTGCTTACCGCCCGGCCGGAGCTCTCGTAGATCCGCCCGCCGTATATCACGAAGGCCGTCATGTCCATGGCGATCCCCGCCCCCTCCGGCACTTCCGGCAGCTCCACCGGCGGAATATAAACGCCCTCCGCCCCCGGGGCCGCTTCCGGGCTCTCCGTGACTGCCGCCGCGCCGGTGGGCTCCGGCTCCGCGGCGCCCCGCTCCTCGCCCCGATACTGCGCAAGCGCGAGAGCAAGCATCGCACAGGCCGCGAGCGCGGCGATATACCTCGGCGCAAGGAGTCGCCTTTTCGCCGGAGCCTCCGCCGCGTCGTCGATCAGGTCCGCGCCCACCTCGCCTGCGGCGGTGAACAAATCCTTTGCGTTCATATAAAGCCCTCCTTCTTCAAGCAGCTCCTGAGCGCGGCGCGCGTGCGGCTGAGCGAAGCCTTCACCGCCGCCTCGCTTATGCCGAAGCGCCGCGCTATGT
>DVGA01000096.1 GCA_018712985.1 Candidatus Scatomorpha intestinavium | reverse complement strand
GCCCCACATACCAATAGGAGATGTCCCCGCTTCATCCAACACTAAGCAGGGGATATAGTAGTCGCCCTGGAGTTCATACCAAAGGCCGTTGCTTTGATCGAAAATGTATTTTTCCATTATGCTGTCCTCCGTGTGTGAATTTAATTTTGAGGTGAAGACAAGAACAGCAACCAGGTTTTTCCCTTACTGTT
Organism: Candidatus Scatomorpha intestinavium; assembly: GCA_018712985.1. Classification (GTDB taxonomy): domain Bacteria; phylum Bacillota; class Clostridia; order Oscillospirales; family Oscillospiraceae; genus Scatomorpha; species Scatomorpha intestinavium. The sequence goes on along the minus strand of DVGA01000096.1, from coordinate 16,142 downwards.
GTCCTGCGTTGCCCTGGGCAGCGATACGCAAGGCACATATAAGGAGCAAAACCTGCTTTTTGTGCGTCATGCACGAGGATAGAAATTAGAATCTGATGTGAAGAAAAACCGCATTATTAAGCCAAAAATCAGGTGGAAAACGAAGAAGTTACCGGATGTTTGGCGGGGTCAGCACCAAGTCCTTAAAGTTCAGCAAGCGCTAAGCGCCGCATATCGTTTCCAAAAATGCCGCCCTTGGGCGGCATTTTTCTTGCGCTCCGGGACACATCGCACGATGGGACGGCACCCTTGTGCCGCGCGATCGTTTTGCGCAGCAAAGCGATTGGCGCAGGCGGAATTTACTTCCGCCGAGCATGTCAAATGGCCGGGCTCCCGGGCGCGGAATTTCCTGTTGACAGGCCTGGAAGGGTGGGGTATAATACATACATACCAAACGAATGTAAAGGAGCATCCTCATGGCGCGGAACAAGTACCCCGAGGTGACCGTTGAGCGCATACTCGACGCGGCTCAGCGGCTGTTCCTCGAAAAGGGATATGAAAACACGACTATACAGGACATCGTCAATGAGCTCGGCGGTCTGACAAAGGGTGCGGTGTACCACCACTTCAGGAGCAAGGAAGAGATAATGGAGGCCGTGAACGACCGCATGTTTTTCTCGAACAACCCCTTTGAGGCGGTGCAGGAACGCAGCGACCTCACGGGGCTTGAAAAGCTGCGGCAGGCGGTCGTGATACACAACGCCGACGAGGAGCAGGGCGAGATAACGCGCCAGGCCGCGGCGCTCATGAAAAACCCGCAGATGCTCGCCGGCATGCTTGTCTCCAATCGTGAGATTCTGACGCCCTACTACAGGAAGCTGATAGACGAGGGCATAGCCGACGGCTCGATAACCACGCGCTATCCGCGCGAGATATCCGAGCTGCTGCCCATATTGACCAGCCTCTGGTTCATCCCGGGCATTTACCCCGCCACGCGCGAGGAGCAGCGGCGCAAATTCAGTTTTATATTCGACATGCTCGACGCGATGGGCCTCACGCTCAGGGATGAGCGGATAGAGAAGATCGCCGGCCGCTTTTTCGACAGCTGGCCGGAGGAATAAAACTGCCTGAGGCAGTTTTATTTTGGAGAAATACATACCAAACGAAGGTATGTAAATACACGCACTGCCGCCCCGGCGGCGCGAATATGAAAACGGAGGAAAAGCTATGGCCAAAATGGGATTTTACAGCCGCTCGGAGGGCTCGGCCCGCGCACCGGAAGGAGAGCGGGGGAGATGAAGAGGGAGCGGCTCTTTACGCCCAATTTCACGCTGCTCATCCTCGGGCAGGTCTCGTCGCTCTTCGGCAACTGCGCGCTGCGCTTCGCCGCGGGCATGTACATACTCGAGTTTACCGGCTCGGCGGGGACGTACTCCCTGATAACGGCCCTCTCGATGCTGCCGACTATCGTGCTCTCGCCCATCGGCGGCGTACTGGCCGACAGGGCGGACAGGCGCGCCGTCATGGTAGCGCTCGACTCGCTGTCGGCCCTCACGGCGCTGCTGGGCGCGGTGTGGCTCTCAAACGGAGGGGGTTTGGCGGCAGTGGGTACGCTGCTGGTGCTGCTGAGCGCGCTGAGTGCGTTCGAGTCGCCAACAGTGCAGGCCTGCGTGCCGCAGATGCTTGACGGGGACAATATAATGCGCGGCAACGCGGTGGTGAGCGGGGTGAACTCCATCTCCTCGCTGATCGCGCCGTTTCTGGGCGCGGCGGCGTATTCGGCCCTCGGCCTGCGGAGCGTCACGGCGGCCGCAGCGGGCTGCTTCGCGCTGACGGCGGCGATAGAGTGCTTCATAAGGCTCGGCGCTGCGCCTCCGCCGGAGAAACGGCGGATAGCCGGCGTTGTCCGCGGCGACCTTGCCGAGAGCTGGCGCTTCCTGCGCCGCGAGCAGGCGCCGGTGCTGAAGCTGCTCCTGATAGCCGCGGGAGTGAGCATGATACTCACCGGCGTGATGGTCGTGGGCTATCCCTATCTTGTGCGGACGGTGCTCGCCCTGACGCCGGGGCACTACAGCGTGGCGGAGAGTGCGGCGGGAGCCGCTGCGATACTGGGCGGGCTGCTCGTGGGAGTGCTGGCCGGGCGGCTGAAGCCCTCGCGCATGCACCGGCTGATAACCGCGGCGGGTACGGCGCTGCTGCCCGCCGGGCTAATGTTCGCGCTGCCCGCGCCGGCGCGGGCGGTGTTTGCCGTGACAGTGGCATCGTTCAGCCTGGCGCAGCTCGTGTGCAGTATGTTTTCCATCTGCGCGATGACGGAAATCCAGTCGCGCACGCCGGAGCGCCTGACTGGGAAGGTCATGGCCTTTGTCTACACGCTCTCGCTCTGCGCGCAGCCGCTGGGGCAGGTGGTGTACGGCGCGCTCTTCGACGCCGTCCCCGCTGCGGCCGTGCTGACAGCCAGCGCCCTGGCCGTGGCGGCGGCCGGCGCGGCCTGCGGCGGATTTTTCCGCTCGCTCGGGCGGCTGGGGACAGACGGAACGGAGAGCTGAGGGGACTGGCCCGCGCGTTGGCGTTCTGCCGCGATTCGCGGTGCGCCGCAATACTACCGGGCGCAGCTTGGCCGTCTCGCGCCGCCCCGCGGCGCGCTCTGCCTCCAGGCGCAGCCTGGTGGGTTGACAGGTCGGGGAAAAACGGATATCATATCGCAGTAATGCCTGAAATGCGGGAGGTATGGGGTATGATAGAGATAAGGAAGGACGCCTCGCTCAGCTCAAGCGGGATACCCTTCGGCGTGATAGAGGTGCGCTACCCGCCGCGCGAGGAGTGGCGCGTTGAGGAGTTCCGAGCGCTGGCCGCGGCCGAAATCGAGGAGACGCGCGCGAAATATCCCTGCTATGAGCGCCGCGCGGTGTTCGGCGAAAACCCCTATTTCAGGTTTTTCAGGAAGTTCAAAAAGACCTACACGGTGATGCTGCAGTTCGAGTCCGTGATAATAAAGGGGCAGCCCTTCCCGTACGGAAACCCGGTAACCGAGGTGCCGTTCCTGCTCGAGCTCACGACCTGCATGCTCTCTGGCACGCACGATGTGGACTATATAGAGGGCGCGGTGGAGCTGTTCGCCGGGACGGAGAAGGCCCCCTTCGAGGGGATGCACGGCCGCGAGCTGCACACCTACCCCGGGGATTTCTGCGGCCGAGACGGCGCGGGGATAATCTTCAGCGAGATCGCCGGGGCGGACGGGCGCACCTGCGCCCGCGAAGAGAGCCGGCATGTGTTCTACCCCGTTTTCGGGACGCCGGGGATGGCGGGGGAGACCGTGAAAGCGGCCCTCGCGCGGCTGCGGCGCTATGTGTCCGTCCTCGCCCCGTCGGCGGGGACGGAGGAGGCGGTGTTTTGAAGCGCGCCGGCGCCTCCGGGCACCTGATTGCGCTCGGCTGCGTGATCGTCTGGGGCTCCACCTTCGTGGTGAGCAAGAGCCTGACGGAGATACTGCTGCCGGTGCAGCTCATGCTGCTGCGCTTCACGCTCGCCTACTGCGCGCTGTGGATAATCCACCCTAAGTGGTATTTCCGCTGGCGGGAGGAGTGGCGCTTCCTGCTCATGGCGCTCTTTGCCAACACGCTATACTGCTGGGCCGAGAACACGGCCCTCACGCTGACGCAGGCCTCGAACGTGAGCATACTCGTGGCAACCTCGCCGATAATCACGGCGCTGGTAATGGCCGTGCTGCCGGGCGGGGAGCGGCTGGGCCGCCGCCGCGCGTCGGGCTTCGCCATAGCCTTCGCCGGGGTTATTCTGGTCGTCCTCAACGGCTCTGGTTCGCTGCGCCTGCGCCCGACGGGGGATCTGCTCGCGCTGCTCGCGGCCGCGTCCTGGGCCGTTTACGGCATGCTGCTGCGCCGCTGGTCCGGGGAGTACGACAGCGTCCTGATAACGAGGAAACTGATGTTTTACGGCATACTGACCGTCACGCCGCTGGTGATAGCGGCCGGGGAGCCCATAGATTTCGCGTCTCTGCTCACGCTGGAGAACGGCGCGAAGCTCTGCTTCCTCGGATTCGTGGGCAGCGCGCTCTGCTACCTCGGCTGGAGCACGGCGGTGAAGAAAATCGGCGTGCTGAAGGCGAACCTGTACATATACATGGTGCCGCTCGTGACGCTGCTGGTCAGCGCCGTGTTCATGCGCGAGCGCGTGACGCTGATGGGCGCGTCCGGGATGCTGCTCGTCATCTTCGGCATGGTCCTCGGGACGGTGCAGGGGAAAAAGGAATAGGCGAATCCCCGGCGGGCCTCCGCCGGGGATTTTTTTGCGCCTGACATTTTAATATCTCGCAAATATTTCGGCATCAATTCAAAAACACAGCCGGCCTAATATATGCCCGTAAGCAAGAGAGACCCCAAAAACCAAAAAAGAATTTCAATGGAGGCTGTGGTAATTATGCAGAAAAAAGATTTCGTCACGCTTGTTATGAGCACTGTCGGCGGTATTATCTTCGCCCTTGGCATGTGCATGGCGCTTATCCCCGAGTGGGGCGCGTTCACGCAGGGCATAGTCGTCGGCATTGTCGGCGCGGTCATACTCCTCGCCATGGTCATGGTGCGCAGGAAGATGTCCGGCAAGAAGGCCATCTCCTTTAACGGCCGCACGATAGGCATAACGCTCCTCGGCGTGGCCGGGGCCATCATCCTCGGCGTGGGCATGTGCATGACGATGATCTGGGACATGATGATCCCGGGCATAATCGTGGGAATAGTCGGCATAGTGGCCCTGCTCTGCCTCATCCCGGCGATAAAGGGCCTGAAATAATTTTGGAGGCGTATAAAAATGTCAAAGCTTGAAGAGACCAACGGGAAGATAGCCGAGGGAGTCACCGAGGGCTTCAAAAAGATAGAGGACGGCGTCGTGGGCGGCTACAAGGCCATTGAAAACGGCGTTGTGGGCGGATACAAGAAGATGGAGAGCGGCGTGGTGAACGCCTTCAACAAGGTGAGCGACAAGTGCGTGGAGACGCTCTTCGCCCGCGAGGGCGAGAGCGTGGAGGAAGCGAAAAAGAGGCTTTCTGAGAAGCGCTGAGCGCCCGGCAAAAAATATTGCAAAAGCACGCAGATGCAAACATTTCGTTAACATATGTGTGCTTTAATATAAGGTGCGATATTACGGAAAGGGGCGGGCGGAGCGTGTTTAAGCTGCTCGTTGTGGAGGACGACAGGGAGCTCAACAAAGCGGTGTGCTCCTATTTGAATCAGAACGGATATGAGGCCATAGGCTGCCTGAGCGCCGCGGAGGCCTACGACGTGATGTACGGCGGGACCCTCGTCGACCTCATAATCTCGGACATCATGATGCCGGAGATAGACGGCTTTGAGTTTGCAAAGACGGTGAGGGAGCTCGACCAGGACACACCCATCCTCTTCATGACGGCGAGGGACGACTTCGCCAGCAAGCAGCGCGGCTTCCGCGCCGGCGTGGACGACTATATGGTCAAGCCGGCGGACCTCGACGAGCTGCTGCTCCGCATCGAGGCCCTGCTCAGGCGGGCGAAGATAGCCCACAGCCGCAGGCTGGAGGTGGGCTCCCTCGTGCTGGACGCCGACGAGCGCACGGCCTATCTGGATGGGGAGGAGATACCTCTCACCGTCCGGGAGTTCAACCTCATCTACAAGCTCCTGAGCTATCCCAAAAAGACCTTTACGCGCAGCCAGCTTATGGACGAGTTCTGGGAGGGGGACACCTCCTCCGGTCCACGCACCGTGGACGTATACATGACCAAGCTGCGCAGCAAGTTCGCCGGGTGCAAGGACTTCGAGATCGTCACCGTGCACGGGCTCGGCTATAAGGCGGTGCTCAAATGAGGGAGGAACTCAACCGCCGCGCCCGCCGCGGATGGCTCTTCTCGCTCAGGCGCTACCTGATTTTCTTCGTCATAATAGCCTTTGCAATAACATGCAGCATGCTGCTTTTCCTGAACACGGTGTCCCAGGCGGCGGGGATCGAGTTCACGCGCGAATATGTGGAGGACGCCGCAAAGGCCACCGCATTGAACGTCATGCTGCTCAGCGCGGCGGCGACGGTGATTGACGGCGTGCGGCGCAAATTCATGATCGGCCGCCCCGTGCGCATGATAATCAGGGCGGCGGAGCAGATCATGAAGGGCGACTTTACCGCCCGCGTGCCCAAAATACGCAGCATAGACGCGCAGGACGGCTTCGACGTGATTGCCGACTGTTTCAACGCGATGGCACAGGAGCTCTCCGGGATGGAGACGCTGCGCACGGACTTCATAGCGAACGTCTCCCACGAGCTGAAGACCCCGCTCGCCGTCATGCAGAATTACGGCACCATGCTCCAGCAGCCGGGGCTGAGCGAGGAAAAGCGCATGGAGTACGCCAAGGCGGTGACGGACGCTTCGCGCCGGCTTGCGAACCTCATCACGAACATCCTCAAGCTGAACAAGCTCGAAAACCAGCAGATTTACCCCAAGGCGGAGACATACGACCTCGGCGAGCAGCTCTGTGAGTGCCTGCTCGCCTTTGAGAGCGCCTGGGAGGAAAAAGAGCTTGACATAGAGAGCGACATCGCCGACGGGATCATGGTGGACGCGGACGCGGAGCTGCTCTCGCTCGTATGGAACAACCTGTTTTCAAACGCCATAAAGTTCACAGAGCCGCACGGGCGCGTTTCGGTGTCGCTCAGGGCCGAGGGCGGGGACGCGGTCGTGAGCGTGGCGGATACGGGCTGCGGCATCTCGCCGGAGGTGGGGCAGCACATCTTTGAAAAGTTCTATCAGGGGGACACCTCGCACGCCACCCAGGGCAACGGCCTCGGCCTGGCCCTTGTGAAGCGCGTGATCGACATAGTGGACGGGGACATCTCCGTCAGCAGCGAGGTGGGCGCGGGCAGCGTATTCACCGTCAGGCTCAGGAGGAAGGCGAATGGAAAGGCTGAAAAGGATCCTGCATAAGCTCCTGTTCCCGGGGACCGCGGTTGTGTTCATATGCGTCCCGGCCGCGGCGGCGCTGCTTGTATACGCCTTTATGTACGCGGGGGAGGACAGCCCGGTTTCATATATCGCCTATGTGTTCTCGGCCTACGCGCTGGCAATATTGTGCGCGAACGTGCTGCCGATTTTCAAAAAGGGCAGTAGCTGGGCGCGCAAAAATGCGCTCGTCAGCCGCTATCTCGCCGAGCCGGCTTATCGCGTGAACGTGTCGCTCCACTCCTCGCTCGTCATAAACATGCTGTATTCGCTGCTGAACGCGGTCTACGGCGTTATATACCGCTCCGTGTGGTTCGGCACACTCGCGGCGTATTACACTTTCCTCGCCGTGCTGCGCTTTATGCTCGTGCGGTACGCGCACAGGCACGGCTTCGGCACGAACCTGGCCGGCGAGTGGCGCTGGTACCGCATCTGCGGGGCCGTGCTCGTGGCGATGACGATAGCCATGGCCGGGGTCGTGATACTCGTGCTGCACGAGGACGGGGGATTTTCCTACGCGGGAAGCCTGATATACGCAATGGCGGCCTACACCTTCTACACCGTGATCATGGCGGTGAGGAACGTGATAAGATACCACAGGTATCACAGCCCGGCGATGAGCGCGGCGCGCGCCGTGAGCCTCGCTGCCGCGCTGGTGTCCATGCTCTCGCTCGAGATAGCCATGCTCACGCAGTTCGGCGGCGAGGAGGACGGCGGATTCCGCACGCTGATGATAATGCTGACCGGGGCGGCGGTCTGCTTCATAGTGATAGGCCTCGGCAGCTATATGATAGTCCGCTCAACAAAGGCGCTCGGGGAACCGGGCGGGAAGGAAAGGCAGATTGAACATGGATGCGAATAAGGACACTTTCAATTACACCTATTCGGCAAAGCAGCAGCGCGAGATAGAGAGCATACTCGAGAAATACCTTCCCCAGGAGGAGAGCAAGCTCGAACAGCTCAGGCGGCTGGACAGGAAAGCCGCAAAGAAGGGGACCGTTGTCTCCGTGGCCGTGGGCATAATAGGCTGCCTGCTCATGGGAGTCGGCATGTGCTGCTCCATGGTGTGGATGGGGAGCTATTTTATCCCGGGCATCATTATCGGCCTTTCGGGCATCGCGCTCGTCGCGGCGGCGTACCCGATTTACTCGCGCATAACAAAGGCCCAGCGCCGGAAGATAGCGCCGGAGATCATACGCCTAACGGACGAGCTGACGGGAAAGTAAATGCGGCGAAAAGGCGCGAAAAAGGTGCGGCTCCGGATGTTTCCGGAGCCGCACCTTTTTTATTCTATCACACTGTCATGACAGATAATAACTCAATTGCGACGAATGTAAAATTTTCGTGAGAAGTGACAAAATTGTGAAATGAGCACATTTTCAGTTGACATTATGCAGCCGCAGTGGTATATTATGACCAGAAGGTAAAGGCGAAGGCAAAAGCCCAGAGCCTTATCGGTAATCGGATAACCGCCCAGGCTGCGCGCGTATTGCGGGAAACACCACTTGAGCCGCCGTTAATGTGAGCTGACTTTGGCAAAAAGTATAGGTGATGACTACAAGAGAAACGCATATTTGTTCGGGGCTTCAGGCAAGTATCTTCCCGGCAGACGTGTGGAGCAGGTATTCCGAAATCTGCAGAAAGAGAGGTTAAATGGATGTTAGATACCAAGAATCAAAACATCTGACCCTCACCTGTGAAACGTAAAACTCAAAAGCGGAAACGTAAAGCCGGAATAAAGAACTGAAACGTCAATATTATCAGGCGAACGAAGGCCAAATAAACGCTTAGCGCGAATGGCGAACGAAGGCCAATTAAAACCGGACGTTGAGGGGAATGCAAGGCTTGGAAGTGACTGCGTATGGCTTTTGAGGAGCTGCGTCGAGCTTAAGGGTGAGGGTCAGATGTTTTTTATTTTGTGCCGCGCCGCGCGTCAGGGACCTGACGGGCGGTTTTTTGCGCGCCTTTACCTGGGAAAACTTGTATTTCAGGCGCGCTGTGCCCAAATCCGCGGCGGGGGCATAAGATGGCCACAGAACGCTTCTGTGGGGTATGCTATGTTTGAATGGTTTGTACTGCTCGGCCCCGTCTGGCAGGCGCTGCTGGCAACGCTTTTTACTTACGCGGTGACTGCGGCGGGCGCGGGGCTGGTTTTTTGCGTCCGGGGCGTCGGGCGCACGGCGCTGGACGCAATGATGGGCTTTGCCGCCGGGGTTATGACGGCGGCCTCGTTCTGGTCGCTGCTCTCCCCGGCAATGGAGCTGGCCGGGGAAATGGGCATGAACGTTGCCCTGACGGCGTTTTGCGGCCTGATGGCCGGCGGCGGGCTGCTCTGGGCCGGGGACTGGGCCTATGGCCGCATGGCCGCGCGCGGAGGTCCCGCCACGGAGGGCGCGAGGCGCAGGCTGATGCTCATGGCGGGGATGACGCTGCACAACATACCCGAGGGCATGGCCGTGGGCGTGGCCTTCGGCTCGCTGGCCCACGGGCTGGACGGCGCCACGCTTCCTGCGGCCTGTATGCTCGCCGTAGGCGTGGGGATACAGAACTTCCCGGAGGGCGCGGCGGTGAGCCTGCCGCTGCTCAGGGATGGACTTGGCCGCGGAAAGGCCTTTTTCCTCGGCCAGCTCAGCGCCGTAGTGGAGCCGCTGGCAGGAGTGGCGGGGGCGGTGCTTGTACTCGGCGCGCAGCGTATGCTGCCGGGCATGCTCAGCTTCGCCGCCGGGGCCATGCTGTACGTTGCAATCGCCGAGCTGATTCCCGAGAGCCTCGCCAACGAGCGCCGTGGGCTGATGGCCGTCGTGACCCTCGCCGGGTTCGGAGTTATGATGGTGTTAGACGTGGCTCTGGGCTGAATGGGCTGGATTTTTCCGCCGCAAGGTGGTATGATGCCTCCGTTATCACAAAAACGGAGGCATCACACATGGAGATAAAGCTGCATCAGGGCCGGCCGGAGGACATTTCGGGCCGCCTCGGGCGGGAAATCGCGGTGTACGACCTGCTCGACTCGCTGGGGATCGAGTATACGCGCGCGGATCACGAGCACGTGGACACCATGGCCGCCTGCGAGGAGATCGACGCCGCGCTCGGTATGGAGATATGCAAGAACCTGTTCCTCTGCAACAGGCAGAAAACGAGCTTTTACCTGCTGCTCGTGCAGGGGAACAAGCCCTTCCACACGCGCGAGGTCTCCTCGCAGATAGGCTCGGCGCGGCTCTCCTTCGGCACGCCGGAGGACATGGAGCGCCTGCTCGGGCTGCTGCCCGGCTCGGTCTCGATAATGGGCCTGATGAACGACAGGGAGGGGAAGGTGCGCCTGCTTGTGGATGCGGACGTGCTCAAATGCGGGGACTTCGGCTGCCACCCGTGCGTGAACACCTCCACGCTCCGGCTGAAAACGGCTGACGTCTTTGAAAAATTCCTGCCTGCCGTGGGGCATGACTACACCGTAGTGAACCTGTAAGCGGCGCGCGGGCGCAGAAAGGCCCCGGGGGTTTTACCCCCGGGGCCGCCGCTGTTTCGGGCGTTATACCCTCTCTTTTCCCACGAAAAACACCGAGATTAGGCCAGGGCCGGTGTGCGCGCCGATGATGGGCCCGATGTGCGTATAGAACACGTCCTTAAAGCCGCATTCGGCCTTAAGCGCGTCGCCGTATTCGCGCGCCTTCTCCGGCGCGTCCGCCTCCGAGATTATCAGCGTCTGGCTCGCGGCGTCTACGACCAGTTCCTTGACGTCCTTTATCAGCTTTTTGAAGCACTGACGGTCGCCGCGTACCTTCTGCCAGACCTCGAGATGGCCCTCATAGTCGAGGTGCATTATGGGCACGATGTTCAGTGCCGTGCCGAAGGCGGCGGCCGTGCGGCTGACGCGCCCGCCGCGATAGAGGTAGGTGAGGTCGTTGGTGGTGAAGATGGAGTTCACGTTGTGCGCCACGCCCTCGAGCTCGAGGGCGTTCTCTTCCAGGCCGAGGCCGGAGTCGCGGTTTTCCACCGCGCGGAGGACCATGAGCCCGAAGCCTGCAGAGGCATTCGTCGAGTCCACAACGCGGCAGTGCCAGCCGGGGTGCTCGGCCATGAGCGTTTCCGCCGCGCTGCGCGCATTGTCACAGGAGCCGGAGATGGCCGCTGCGAGCGAGACGTGCAGCACGTCCTCCCCTGCCTCGGCGAGGGGGCGCCAGAAGTCGATGAATTCGCCGGGGTTTATCTGGCTGGTTTTGGCCACGCCGCCGGCGCGCATCATATCGTAAAACCGGCGGAAGCTATCCTCCGTCATCCCGTCGGTCATCAGTTCGCCGTCCATTGTGAAAAGCATTTTGTACGGCAGCACGCCGAGGCTCTCGCAGAGCTCGAGAGACAGGTCGCAGCCGGAATCCGCCGTTATGCGGTACTTGTAATCGGACATGGGCATTCACTCCTTCGTGTTTTACTGTGTGAGCGATTATAGACCATAAGGGGGAATTTGGCAAGGGAAGTTTGCTCCAAAGAGCAGCATTGAAAAGCCGGACGAGGAATGATATACTGTGTTTATTACTGTGTCTTTACATGACGGTCAGGAGGACTTTCTATGACTAACAGGGAACTTGAGCTCACCGCGGCGAAGGGCCGGCGGCTGGGCATGGAGATGGTGTTCCGCGCCGCGAGCGGGCATATCGGCGGCTCGCTTTCATCGATGGACATACTCACCGAGCTGTATTTTGAGGAGATGCGCATAGACCCGGCCGCTCCGCGCGCGGAGCGGCGCGACCGCTTTGTCATGAGCAAGGGGCACTGCACGCCCGCGCTCTATTCCGTGCTCGCGCTGAGGGGCTATTTCCCGGAGAAAGAGCTGGAGCTCTTCCGCAGCATCGAGGGGCACCTGTCCGGGCACCCGGACATGAACTACGTCCCGGGAGTGGACATGTCCACCGGCTCGCTGGGGCAGGGCATCTCCGCCGCCGTGGGCATGGCCATAGCCGGGAAGCTGGACAGGATGGACTACCGCGTTTACGCCCTGCTGGGCGACGGGGAAATAGAGGAGGGCCAGGTTTGGGAGGCCGCGATGAGCGCCGCCAAGTACAAGCTGGACAACCTCTGCGCCATCGTGGACGTGAACGGATTGCAGATCGACGGACGCACGGCGGACGTGATGCCGTCCGAGCCGCTGGACGCCAAGTTTGCGGCGTTCAACTGGCATGTAATAAAGGTTGACGGGCACGACTTCGACGCGCTGCGCGCCGCCTTCGCCCAGGCGAGGCAGAACGCCGGCGCGCCCACCGCGATCCTTGCCAAGACGGTGAAGAGCAAGGGCGTGAGCTTCATGGAAAACGACCCGGGCTGGCACGGCAAGGCGCCGAACGCCGAGCAGTACGAGCGGGCAATGGCGGAGCTGAACGCCGCCGTGGAGAGACTGGAGGTTGAGTAAGATGGGAGAGAAAAAAGCCACCCGCGCCGCTTACGGCGAGGCCATCGCTGAGCTGGGCGCGAAGTACCCCGAGATCGTTGTGCTCGACGCGGACCTCTCCGGCTCCACGATGAGCAAGACCTTTGCAAAGGCCTATCCCGAGCGGTTCTTCAATATGGGCATCGCCGAGGCCAACATGGCCGGCGTGGCCGCGGGCCTCGCCGCCTGCGGCAAAAAGCCGTATATCAGCTCCTTCGCCATGTTCATGGCGGGCAGGGCGTATGAGCAGGTGCGCAACTCAATCGGCTACCCGCACCTGAACGTCAAGTGCGCCGGCTCGCACGGCGGCCTCTCCGTCGGAGAGGACGGCGCCACGCACCAGTGCACCGAGGACTTCGCCCTGATGCGCGCGATCCCCGGCATGATGGTGCTGAACCCCTGCGACGCGCACGAGATGCGCCTTGCCATGTACGCGCTGGTCGAATACGACGGCCCGGCGTACATGCGCCTCGGCCGCATGGCTGTCGAGACGGTCACGGATTCCGTGCCGGGCTATGAGTTCGCCCTCGGCCGGGGCGTCACGCTGCGCGGAGGCTCGGACGTGACCATAGCCGCGACCGGGCTGATGGTGCAGCGCGCCCTCGCCGCCGCGGATATCCTCGCGCAGGAGGGCATTTCCGCGCGCGTGCTGGACATACACACGATAAAGCCGCTCGACGAGGAGCTCATCCTCGCCGCCGCTAAGGAGACGGGCTGCATAGTCACAACGGAGGAGCACACGGTGGTCGGCGGGCTCGGCGAGGCCGTCGCGGCCGCGGTGGGCGCGAAATACCCCGTCCCGGTAGTCAGGCACGGGGTGCAGGACGTCTTCGGCCGCTCCGGGAAGGCCGAGGCGGTGCTCGAGGCCTTCGGCCTCACGCCGGACGGCATCGCGGACAGCGCGCGGGCCGCAATCGCGCTCAAGGAGAGCCGCGGATGATCCTCGACTGCGCGAAATACTCCGGCCGCTGCGCCTGCGGCATGGCGCACCCCATGGAGACGCGGCTCGTGGTGGCCGAATACGGCGCGCTGCGCAGCTTTGACAGGTATATGGAGGAGTGCGGCCTCACCGGGCGGCGCACCGTGCTATATGACACGAACACCTACAACCTGCCTGGTATGATACACGTCCGGGCGGACAGGGAGATCGTGCTCGACGCCCGCGGGCTGCACTCCGAAAAGGGCCTGATCGAGGCCATCGTGCCCGAGCTCGACGACCCGGACGTCATCATAACCGTGGGCAGCGGTACGCTCATGGACTTCGCGCGCTACAACGCGAACACCCTCGGCATACCCTTCGTTGCAATACCCACGCTCGCCTCGTCGGACGGGTTCACAGCCAACGTGTGCTCCGTGGTTATCGACGGGCACAAGCGCTCCATACCCATGCACGCGCCCGCCCTTGTGGTGACGGATTTGAACATAATTGCCGGCGCGCCGATGTCGCTCACCGTGAGCGGCGTCGCGGACATCCTCGCAAAGCACCTCTCGCTCGCCGACTGGCTGATTGCCCACCTCGTCTCCGGCGAGCACTACTGCGAGCGCGTGGCATTGCTCGCGCGGGAGGCGCTGGCGCTGATGGAGCGCAGCGTGGCCGGCCTGCTCCGCGGCGACCGGCCGGATTTCGAGGCCATGACCGCCGCTCAGATGTATTCCGGCCTCACCATGCAGATGATGGGCTCCTCCCGCGCCGCCTCCGGAGCGGAGCACCTGATAGCCCACCTCGTGGAGATGAAGCCGCCGCGCTTTGAATCCGCGCACGGGGTGCACGGCGAATGCGTCGGCGTGGGCGCGGTGGTGGTCTCGGAGGAGTACCACCGCCTCGCGCGGCTGAAGCCGCGGGCAAAGCCCTTTGAGCCGCTCGACGAGGGCTGGATAAGGGAAAAGTTCGGGCCGCTCGCGGACGGGATAATCGCGGAGAACGCCGATGACGTCCTGAAGCGCTTTGATGCGCAGCGGATCGTGGACTGCTGGGACGAGATAGTTTACATAATATCGCAAATACCCTCCGCCGAGTCCCTCGCGGACACGCTGAGGGCGCTGGACGGGAAATACCGCCTGCGCGATATCGGCATAGACGAGGCGCTGCGGCCGGAGCTGCTGGATATCTCGTCGGCCATAAGGAACCGGCTGACGCTGGCGAGGATGCGCCGCGTGCTGGATTTTGAGGGGTGAGGACATGAAAATCTGCGTTTTTGCGGCCTCGAGCCGGACGATAGACTGCTCCTACGTTGACGAGGCCTTCGCCCTCGGCGCGGAGCTGGCCGGAAGGGGGCACTCGATAGTTTTCGGCGGCGGCACGAGCGGCCTGATGGGCGCCGTGGCCCGCGGGGCCTTCAGCGCGGGCGGGGGGATCATTGGCGTGGCTCCGCGCTTCTTCGACGAGCCGGGGATACTGTACGAGCACTGCACGGAGATGCTGTTCACGGAGACGATGTCCGAGCGCAAGAAGCTGATGGAGGACCTGTCGGACGCCTTTATCACCCTGCCGGGCGGCATCGGAACCTTTGAGGAGTTTTTCGAGGCATTGACGCTCAAGCAGCTCGGCAGGCACGCCAAGGCCATGGCCGTTATAAACACCAACGGCTACTACGACTCCATGGAGGCCATGCTCCGCCGGGCGGTGGACGAGCGGTTTTTCAGCGAGGAGGGTCACGCGCTGTACGCGATGTTCACCTCGGTGAAGGACGCGGCGGACTATGTGGAGGGCTATCACGCCGAGCCGGAAGAGGTCTGGAAAAAGAAAATATTCGACAAGTACGACGCTGGCCGGTAAAAAAATCCCCCGGACATCTCCCGGGGATTTTTTTGCTGCGGTCACACCTGCGGCAGAGTGGCGAAATAGCCCTGCAGCTCCTCGTCGGTGGGGATGTAGTCGGCCATCTCGCCGTTGTGGAACTTCTCATAGGCGACCATGTCGAAATATCCGGTTCCGGTCAGGCCGAAGAGGATGGTCTTTTCCTCGCCGGTCTCGCGGCACTTTATGGCCTCGTCCATCGCCGCGCAGATGGCGTGGCTGCTCTCCGGCGCGGGGAGTATGCCCTCGCAGCGGGCGAAGGCCTCCGCCGCCTCGAAAACGCGGGTCTGGGTGATGGAGGTGGCGCGCATATAGCCCTCGTGGTAGAGCTCGCTGAGCACGGGGCTCATGCCGTGGTAGCGCAATCCGCCGGCGTGGTTGGCGGAGGGGATGAAGCCGCTGCCGAGCGTGTACATCTTCGCCAGGGGGCAGACCTTGCCGGTGTCGCAGAAGTCGTAGGCGAACACGCCGCGCGTCAGGCTGGGGCAGGAGGCCGGCTCGACGGCGAGGATGTCGTATTTGCGCTCGCCGCGGAGCATTTCGCCCATGAAGGGGCTGATCAGGCCGCCAAGGTTGCTGCCGCCGCCGGCGCAGCCGATTATCATGTCGGGCACGACGCTGTATTTGTCAAGGGCGATCTTGGCCTCGAGCCCGATGACGCTCTGGTGCAGCAGCACCTGGTTGAGCACGCTGCCGAGCACGTAGCGGTAGCCCTCATGGGTGGTGGCGTCCTCCACGGCCTCGCTGATGGCGCAGCCGAGCGAGCCGGTGGTTTCCGGGTCCTCGGCGAGGATTTTCCGGCCGACCTCGGTGGTCATGGAGGGGCTCGGCGTCACGCTCGCGCCGTAGGTGCGCATGACCTCGCGGCGGAAGGGCTTCTGCTCATAGGAGCACTTGACCATGTAGACCTTGCAGTCCAGGCCCAGATACGCGCAGGCCATGGAGAGCGCGGTGCCCCACTGGCCGGCGCC
>DVGA01000012.1 GCA_018712985.1 Candidatus Scatomorpha intestinavium | reverse complement strand
GCATCGCCGACCGTGCGTTTGCTTCGCTTCGCTCGCGGCCACACTGCGTGTGGAGGCAGAGCGCCGCTTCGCGGCGAGGGCCTCATCAATTTTCCCGTTAGTGCCGCGACCAACGGGAGCAATGCACGGTTTTGGTGGCTTACGTCATTCACCATTCGGGATGACCACGTTGTAATTTCCCTCGCGCCGCATTGTGGCGCGCTATGCCTCCAGTCGCAGATTGGCGCCTTTCTTTGGGGTGTCACACCCGTTTCTTTGGGCAAGACCAAAGAAATGGGGTGACAAGGGCCTTGCAGGGACCTCCGTCCCTGCATGCACCCCGCGGCCGCCCGGCCGCTTAGTTCTTTATGGTGCCGTCGGCGTTGAAGACCGGCAGCGGGGCGAGGGTGATTATGTCGTGCCGCTCGGCGGCTCCGCCCTCGGCCAGGACGGCCATCTTGCCGGCTATTATTCCTCCCGCGCGGGTCACGAGCTCCTCCATGGCGTGCAGGCTCTCGCCGGTGGAGATGACGTCGTCCACTATGAGTATGCGCTTGCCCCGGATGAGCTCGGCGTCGGCCGTGTCGATCACGAGCTTCTGGATGTGCATGGTGGTTATGCTGCGCACCTCGACCTCGAACACGCCGGTCATATAGGCCTTGGCCCCCTTGCGGGCGAGGAAGTACTTCTCCGCCCCGGACTGCCTCGCCATCTCGTAGAGCAGGGGTATGGCCTTCGCCTCCGGCGCTATCAGGTAATCGTACTCCGGCGCGCGCTTTAGCAGCTCGGTCGCGCAGTGCACGGTGAGCTCCACGTCGCCGAACATGACGAACGCGCCTATATAGAGGTCGTCCGTGACCTTGCAGAGCGGCAGGTCGCGTTTAAGGCCGGCGATGTCCATTTCGTATGTCATTTTTGCTCCTCCTCGGATCATGTGTTGTTCGCGGGTTTTAATGGCTTTTATTCCAGTTAATTATACCTTTTTGCGCGGCAAAATCAAGCCCCGATCCGCGCATTGCCCGCCATCGGCGTTATTGACATACCCGCGCCGGGGTGCTAATATTCTCCTATAGTGGGATTGCCGCCGCCGGAAACCGGCGCCGCGGCACAGGAAAGGAACTTTGCGATGGACTTCAGAGAGCCGCGCGGCAACCTCTTCGGGATGGTGCAGATGACGAAAGAGGAGATCGATACCTTCCTCGGCGGGCGGCACTGCGCCTCCCTCGCCTTCGAAAATATAAACGGCTACCCCGGAGTCACCCCGGTGAACTACGCCTATGACGGCCGGGCCTTCTACATCCACTGCGCGAGGAAGGGCGAGCGGTTCGAGTCGCTGCAGCGCTGCCCCAGGGTCGCGCTCTGCGTGTATCACGACGCGAACGACGAGGCCGACGCGGACGGCATGGCCGAGCACCTGAGCGTCACGGCGTACGGCGAGGCCTCACCCCTCGAGGGGGCGGAGGCGCTCCGCGCGCTGGATCTGATAGCGTATCAGGCCGGCAAGCCCTTCAAGGCCCGCGGCGAGGGCAACGCCCCCTTCCTGAGCGCGCTCGACGTGTATGAAATCGTGCCTGCTCATCTCACTGGCCGGAAGATCCCCTGGAGGAGCCGGCCGAAAAAGTAAATCCGAATATAAACGCAGTTTAATAATAGGAGTGTGAACGTCCTGAATGGACACCGGCAGTAGATTGCTGCTTGCCGCAGCTATCCTGATTCTGATTCTCTCGGCCTATTTCACCCTCGCCGGCACGGCGTATGAAAAGGTCTCCCGCTCCGCGCTCCGCGCAAGGCACGAGCGCGGCGACAAGCGCGCCATCCGGGCGCTGGGCATACTTGAGGAGGCCGACCGCGCGGCAATGACCGCGCTCGCCGGCGGGGATATCCTCAATATCGCCGCCGCGGCCCTGACGGCCGCGCTCGCCCTCCGCTCCTGGGGCCCCGGGGCGCTCATCCCAGCCGCCGCGGCCTGCGCCGGCGCCGTGTATTTTCTGACCGGCGCGCTGCCGAGGTGCATCGCCGCGAAATACAGCGAGCGCATAGCCCTCGCCGCCTCCGGCGGGATGCGCGCGCTGATGGCGCTTCTCTCGCCGCTCACCGCGGCGGTCACGGCCATCGGCTCGGCCGCCTCGCGCCTCACGAAGGGGGACGCCGAGGTCTCCGTCACCGAGGATGAGCTCTATGACATCATCGAGGACATGACGGACGGCGGCTCGCTCGACTCCGACCGCGGCGAGCTGATGAGCAGCGCGCTTGAGTTCGCCGATCTGACGGTCGAGACCGTCCTCACCGCGCGCGTGGACATCGCGGCCATCGACCTCGAGTGGGACGTCGAGCGGGTGCTCAACTTCGTGCGCGAGCAGCGGCACAGCCGCCTGCCCGTGTATGAGGACAGCGTGGACAACATCGTCGGCGTATTGCAGATAAGGCGCTATCTGAAAGCCTATCTGCGCTCAAAGGGCAGCGTGGACCTGAAATCCCTGCTCGACGAGCCGTATTTCGTCAAGCGGGACACCAAGATCGACGAGCTGCTGCCGCTGATGAGCGCTAAAAAGCTTTATATGGCCATCGTGACGGACGGCTACGGCGGCACGCTCGGCCTCGTCACGATAGAGGACATACTCGAGGAGCTCGTCGGCGAGATATGGGACGAGGACGACGTCGTGGAGGAGAGCTTCGTCCCCCTCGGCGGCGGCAGGGTGGAGGTCAGCGCGGACCTCACGGTAGGAGACGTGCTCGACCGGCTCGACTACGAGCCCGAGGACGTTGACGAGGAGCTCGAATACAAGCTCATGGGCGAGTGGGCCTATGAGCAGTTCGACCGGATACCGGACGTGCGCGACAGCTTCGTGTGGGAGCGGCTTGAGGTCACGGTCTCCGAGATGCGGGAAAACCGCATCGTCAAGCTGGTGTGCCGGCTCCTGCCCCCGCCCGAAGGAGAGGAGGACGGCAAATGACGACTTACATAGCCGCTTTTGTGCTCTCGCTGCTGTTTTCGGCCTTTTTCTCCTCGGCCCGGATGTCATACGCCTCGGCCAACCGCATGAGGATAGAGTCCGCGGAGGAGAACGGCGCGCGGCCCAAGGCCGTCAAGGGCGCGCTCAGCGTCCTCCGGCACCTCGACTTCGCCCTGTCGGCCCTCAGCGCGGGGAACTGCATCGCCAACGTCTCCGCCGCCGTGTCGGCCGCCGCGTTCGCGGACTATCTCGCGCCCGGCAGCGCGTGGGCGCTCCTCGCTTTTGCCGTCACCGCGGTGCTCGTGCTGATACTCGGCGAGGCCGTGCCGGAGATGATGGCCCGCAAAAACGCCAACCGCTTCGCGCTGCGCGTCTCGCTGCCTGTGCGCGTATTCGCCGTGCTGCTCTCCCCCGCCGTGTTCGTCCTCGGCGGGCTCGCCAGGCTGCTCACCGCGCCCTTCCGCGGCGAGAGCCGCGCGGAGGGGGACGACGAGGCCGCCGTTGAGGAGCTGCAGAGCATCATCGAAACCGCGGAGGACGAGGACGTGCTCGACGAGGGCCGCTCCGAGCTGCTCCGCTCCGCGCTCGACTTCTCCGAAATAAGCGCCAGCGAGGCCATGACCGCCCGCGTGGACGTGGAGGCCATAGACATAGAGGACGACTGGGAGGACATAATAGCCACGATCGGCTCCACGACGCACTCCCGCCTGCCCGTATACGAGGGCAGCATAGACAACGTCATCGGCTTCCTCTATCTCAACCACTTCCTGAAGGCCATGACCACGACTCCGAAGCCAGATATACGCGCGCTGCTCATGGAGCCGCTATATATCTACAAGACCATCAAGCTCCCGCAGGTGCTCACGGAGCTGCGGCACGCGAAAAAGCACCTCGCCATAGTCACGGACGAATACGGCGGCACGCTCGGCATCATCTCCATGGAGGACGTGCTCGAGCAGATAGTCGGCGACATCTGGGACGAGACGGACGAGGTGGAGCACGAGGTCGTCGAGCGCACGGAGGGCGAATACGAGCTGGACGGCGACATGTCCATTTCCGACTTCCTCGAGCTCGCCGGGATTTCCGAGGACGATTTCGATTTCGAGAGCGACACTGTCGGCGGCTGGACGATGGAGATGTTCGGACGCTACCCCAAGGCCGGCGACAGCTTTGAGTACGAGGGCATGACTGTTACGGTCCTCAAAATGGACGGGCTGCGCGTCGACCGCGTGAACGTCAAGCTCCCGCCCGCGGCCGAAGAGGAACAGGGCCGCTGAGCGTCTCAAAAACCAAATTATTTCAGACATAATGCGCCTCTTCCGGCTTAAAATAGCCGAAGAGGTGCATTTTTATGAAAAATAAAGGGAAAATCGCGACCACAATAGTAATAGCGCTGCTCTGCACGGCGCTCATAGTTACGGCGGGCTTCGCCCTGTACGAGCGGGAAAACGGCGCCCGCGCCGGGCGCGTGGGCTCGGCCTACGGCGGCGCGGCACTCGGCGAATTCGCCATGTCCCTCGGTGAGCTCTCGGAGACCATGGATCAGGCTCTTTACGCCACCGACGGGGCGCTGCTCTCCTCGCTCTGCTCGCGCGCGGCGGCCAACGCCGCCTCCGCCCTGACGGCCATGAGCTCCCTTCCGGGCAGCACGCAGGAGTTAGAGCGCACGGCAGGGTATATAAACGGCACGGGCGACTTCCTGCTGTTCCTCTCGCGCGAGGCGGCGGACGGCGTGATGCCGGACGGGACGTATTCGTCCGCCCTCGCCTCGCTCGCCGGGGGGATCGGGACCCTCGCCGACGGCGCGGGGCGCATACTGACCGAGCACATGGACGGCGCGCTCGAAATGGATGAGTACGCCTCCTCCCCCGCCGAGGCGGAGGGCGAGAGCGTGGGCACGGAGCTCGCCGCGCTCGAGGAGGAGCTGCCCGAGTTCCCGGCGATCGAGTACGACGGGGAGTACTCCGTCACCGCCCTTGAGCGCGAGGCGAAGTACCTCGAGGGCAAATCCGAGGTGAGCGAGGCCACGGCGAGGGCGGCGGCAGCGGAGTTCCTCGGCGTGCCGCAGACGCGCCTCGCCTCCGCCGGGCTGGCGGACAGCACCGTGCCGTGCTACGTCTTCACTGTGGACGACGGGGACGGGGACGGCCGGACGATAGCCGTGAGCCAAATGGGCGGCGTGGTGATCGCCCTGACCTGCGCGCGTGAGCCCGGCAGCGCCTCGCTCAGCCTTGAGGAGGCCGCGGAGCGCTCCGCCGCCTTCCTCCAGCGGCGCGGCTGGGAGGACATGGAGGCCGTGAGCACCGTGCGCAGCGGCGCGACGGGCATCGTGACCTTCGCCGCGGTGCAGGACGGGGTGCTCTGCCTGCCGGACGCCGTCAGCGTGGGCATAGCGCTCGACAACGGGGAGGTCTGCTCCTTTTCCGCGTCGGACTACGTCATGAGCCACACGGACCGGGCCATACCCGAGCCCGGCGTCGGCGAAGAGGAGGCGGCGCAGTGCCTGCCTGACGGCCTGGAGGCGGAGAGCGAGCGGCTCGTCCTGCTCGAAACCGAGGGCGCGCAGGAGGTGCTCGCCTATGAGCTGCGCTGCACCGGCCCGGCCGGGGAGGCCGTGACCGTGTACGCGGACGCCGCGGACGGCCGGCAAATCAAAATAGACGCTCCCCGCTCTTGACGAATCGGCTGAGAAAGAGTAATATTATGCTATCCAACTGCACTTTTTGTTACTCTTTCTCAGAACGGAGGACCAGCAATGGGTATCATTCCCCGTGTGACCTGCCGCCGGTGCGGAAGGCAGTTTTCCGGAGTCCGGAACCGCTGCCCCTACTGCGGCACCCGAAGGATCAAACAGAGCGACCGCGTACCGGGCACGACTCCGGGCCAGGACCCCTCGACCCCGGCCGGGCAGCGCGCCAGCGTGAATACAAGATGGCAGATGATGTTCGGCGGCATCCTCGTCGCCGCGGTCATCCTTGCCGTTATTGTGCTCGTATCCGTCAGCCTGAACGGCACCGGCATAGAGCGCCAGAGCCCCAGCCCGTCGATCGACCCGGCGGCCTCCGCGTCGCCGACGCCCACGCCGACCCCCACCCCGACGCCGACGCCCACGCCGAGCATCGAGAGCATAAACATCTACTACGGCAGCAGCGCGATGAATGACGACGTCACCTTCAACCTCGCCGACGGCAACACCGTCACGCTCACAGTCCAGGTGTGGCCTGTGCCGGAGGGCGGCATGGAGTCCATCGCCGGCGACCTGCAGTGGTCGGTTTCCGACCCGGACATCGCCACGCTCTCGACGGAAGGGAACTCCTGCACGATAACCTTCACCGGGGTGAACGGCAGCTTTGACCTCTCCGTCTCCTGCTACGGCCGCACGGACACCTGCGTGGTCCGCACCCGCGGCGGCACAGACGCCTGACCGGCCGGCGGCCGGGGGCATAGCGCGCCGGACTGCGTCCGGCCACACTGCGTGTGGAGGCGTAGCTCCGCGCCAAGCTGCGCTTGGATGCATAGCGCGGCCCGGAAGGCCGCGGGGCAATATTATAAGGGCGCAGGCCCTTATAAAGCAATTGCAGGGGCGAAAGCCCCTGCAATCCATTTCTGAGAGGTTTCTTTTTGTCTTGTCAAAAAGAAACCCCTCAGACTCCAAAGAGAAAACCGCTTTGGTGCTCGTCGGAGCCAAAGGCCGGTTTTCACCAAACCTTTCGTTATCGAAAAGTTGCAATCCCTAATGGTGAATGAGTTAATTGCATCGCCGACCGTGCGTTTGCTTCGCTTCGCTCGCGGCACTAACAGGAAAATTTATGAGGCCTCGCCGCGAAGCGGCGCTCTGCCTCCACACGCAGTGTGGCCGCGACCGAAGGGAGCAATGCACGGTTTTGGTGGCAACCGTCATTCACCTCTCGGGATGACCGTGTAACTGAGCAGCTTTCGCGCCGCAAAGCGGCGCGCTATGCATCCAAGCGCAGCTTGGTGGGGCGTCACTCCCGTTTCTTTGTGCGCAGAACAAAGAAATGGGGTGACAAAAAGGATTGCAGGGGCCCTCGCCCCTGCAATCGTTTTATAAGGGCTGCGCCCTTATATTACCGGCTTCGCCGCGCTCCGCGCGGCGCTATGCCTCCACACGCAGTGTGGCTATCGCCGCGTCTATGCGGCGAAGGGTCTCCTCCCTGCCGAGGATCCGGCAGATTTCCACCGCGCCGCCGGGGGTCACCTGCGTGCCGGAGACGGCGATGCGCACAGGCCACATGACGGCGGCGTTTTTCACGCCCTCCGCCTCGGCGAGGGCCTTCATGGCCTCGAGTATGGCCTCATCGTTCCACCCGCACTCCGCGAGCGCCGAGCGCGCAAGCGCAAGGAAGCGGGCGGAGCTCTCGAGCGTGCTCTTGCTCTTCTTGTTCACGAAGAGCTCGGCGGAGTAGTCCGGCAGCTCGTCGAAGAAGCCCAGTTTTTCGGGTATCTCGCCCAGCACCTCGGTGCGCTGCTGCAACAGCGCGGCGATGTCCGAGGGGTTTATCGCGGGGTTTTTGACCGCCCGGCGGATGTAGGGCTCCGCCGCCTCGGCGAACTTTTCGGGGCTCATCGCGCGGATGTACTCGGCGTTGAAATAGCGCAGCTTGTCAATGTCGAAAATCGCCGGGCTCTTGGAGAGGCCCTTTATGTCGAAGGCCTCCTCAAGCTCCTTCAGGGAGTATATCTCCCGCTCGCCGCGCGGGGACCAGCCGAGCAGCGTGACGTAGTTGACTATCGCCTCGGTCAGGTAGCCCTGCTCCTTCAAATCCTCATAGGAGGGGTCGCCGTGGCGCTTGGACATCTTGTGCTGCGCGTCGCGCATCACGGGCGAGCAGTGGATGTACACCGGCACGTCCCAGCCGAAGCCCTCATAGAGCAGGTTGTACTTCGGCGCGCTGGAGAGGTACTCCGTGCCGCGCACAACGTGCGTTATGCCCATCAGGTGGTCGTCCACGACGTTTGCGAAGTTGTAGGTCGGCAGGCCGTCGCTCTTCATGAGCACCTGGTCGTCGAGGTCGGCGTTCGGCACGGTGATGTCGCCGAATATCTCGTCGTGGAAGGTGGTCGTGCCCTCCTCGGGTATGCGCTGACGTATCACGAAGCTCTCGCCCGCCGCGGCGCGCTTATCGCTCTCGGCGCGGCTCAGGCTGCGGCAGGGGTCGGCCGTCTTTTCAAACTTGCCGGACTTCTCCTCCGCTTCCTTCTCCTCGTGGTCCGTGTGGGAGCAGAAGCAGCGGTAGGCGTGGCCCCGCTCCAGCAGCCGCCCGGCGAACTCCATGTACAGCCCGCGGCGCTCCGTCTGCACATACGGCCCCACCGGGCCGCCCACGTCCGGCCCCTCGTCGTGCGAAAGGCCGCACTCGGAGAGCGTGCGGTATATCACGTCCACCGCGCCCTCGACCAGCCTGCCCTGGTCCGTGTCCTCTATGCGCAGGATGAACTTTCCCTTATTTGCCCGGGCGATGAGATACGTGTAGAGCGCGGTGCGCAGGTTGCCGACGTGCATATACCCCGTCGGGCTCGGCGCGAAGCGCGTGCGCACCTCGCCGCGCGGTATGCGCGACTCGAGCTCCTCAAACCACTTTTCGTCCTTCATGCGGCTCACTCCTCCCGTTTTATGCAAAGCACATAATATTTTATATCCCCCACTTTGTCAAGGCGGAGTATTGTATTGCCCCGAAAAACGTGATAATATAATCGGGTAAAAATCTGTAACAGGAGGATTTGGAATGATCTCTGAGAAAATGGCAAAAATGGCCTCCGGCGGCAGCGTTATCCGCGCCATTTTTGAGGAGGGCAAGCGCCTTTCCGCGATTTACGGCAAGGAGAATGTCTTTGACTTTTCAATAGGAAACCCCTCCTTTCCTCCCCCGGGAAGCGTAAAGGACGCCATAATTGATATCATCACGAACGAGGACCCGATGTATGTGCATGGCTATCCCGCCAATTCCGGCTATCCGGAGGTGCGCCGCGCCATAGCGGACTCGCTCAACCGCCGCTTCGGCACCGCCTATACCGAGGGCAACATCATGATGACGGTCGGCGCTGCCGGCGGCCTGAGCTGCACCATGGTCACGCTGCTCAATCCCGGCGACGAGGTCATCTGCATCACCCCCTATTTCTTTGAGTACAACAACTATGTCACAACCCCGGGCGGCAAGGTCGTCACAGTCCCCGCCAGCGCGGAGAACGGCTTCATGCCGGACGTTGACGCCATAGCCGCCGCCGTAACGCCCAAAACCAAGGCCGTCATCCTGAACAGCCCCAACAACCCCACCGGCGTCATCTATCCCGCCGACCTGCTCAGGAAATACTCCGACATGCTGCTCGAAAAGGGCCGCGAGTACGGCACGGTCATCTACACCATCTCCGACGAGCCCTACCGCGAGCTGGCCTACGACGGCGCGGAGGTCCCCTGGATGCCCGGCTGCGTGGCCAACTGCATCGTCTGCTACTCCTGGTCGAAGAGCCTCTCCCTCCCCGGCGAGCGCATCGGCTATGTGGTCGTCCCCAGCGATATAGCCGACGGGCAGCTGATTTTCGACGCCGAGGTGGTCGCCAACCGCATGCTCGGCTTTGTCAACGCCCCGAGCCTCATGGAACTCGTCGTTGCCCGCTGCGTGGACGAGCCCACCAACATAGCCGGATACGACGCCAACCGCAAGCTCCTTTACGACGGTCTGACCGCCCTCGGCTTCGAGGGGGCGTATCCCGCGGGCGCGTTCTATCTCTGGATAAAGACCACCATTGAAGAGAGCGCGTTCGTCGAAAAGGCCAAGAGCTACAATCTCCTGCTCGTCCCGGGCAGCAATTTCGGCACTCCCGGCTACGTCCGCCTGGCCTACTGCGTCAGCCCGGATATGATAGAGCGCAGCATGACCGCCTTCGCCAGGCTCGCCGCCGACTGCGGGCTCGGCAAATAAGCAGGAAACTCACACGGGGCGGGCGCGCCTTCCCGCGCTGGCCGGGCGGCGCGCCTCCCCTGATGGAAAAAGAGGTATTCGCCATGGAAGAAAAGAAAACCGACGAGAGGAAAATAATGTTCTCGGGCATACAGCCCTCCGGCGACCTGACGCTCGGCTCCTATATGGGCGCCATAAAGAACTGGGTCGACATGATAGACGACTACAACGCCTATTACTGCATCGTGGACATGCATGCGATCACCGTCCGGCAGGTACCGGCGGATCTGCGCCGCCGCACGATGGAGCAGCTTGCGCAGTACATCGCCTGCGGGCTCGACCCGCACAAGGTTACGCTGTTCATCCAGAGCCACAACCCCTGTCACGCGGAGTTGGGCTGGGTACTGAACTGCTACACCATGTTCGGCGAGCTCAGCCGCATGACGCAGTTCAAGGACAAGAGCGCCAAGCACGCGGACAACATAAACGGCGGCCTCTTCACCTATCCCGCGCTCATGGCGGCGGACATACTGCTCTATCAGGCGGACTTCGTCCCCGTCGGCGACGACCAGAAGCAGCACGTGGAGCTGACGCGCGACGTGGCGATACGCTTCAACAACGTCTATGGCGAGACCTTCAAGGTGCCGGAGGCATATATCCCCCGCGTGGGCGCGCGCATAATGAGCCTTCAGGACCCGACGAGCAAAATGTCGAAATCCGACAAGGACCCCAACGGCTGCGTGCACCTGCTTGAAAAGCCCGAGGACATCATGCGCAAATTCAAGCGCGCCGTCACCGATTCCGACACGAGCGAGCGCTGTGTGCGCTTCGACCCGGAGAACAAGCCCGGCGTCGCGAACCTCATGCAGATCTACTCCTCCTGCACGGGCGAGAGCTTCGCGCAGATCGAGGAGGACTTCGCCGGCAAGGGCTACGGCGCGTTCAAAACCGCCGTGGGCGAGGCCGTGGTTGAGACGCTGCGCCCAATACAGGACGAGACCCACCGCATACTCAAGGACAAGGCCTACCTTGAGAGCGTTTACAAGATGGGCGCCGAAAAGGCCTGTACGGACGCGTGGAAGACCCTGCGCAAGGTATACAAGAAGCTTGGCTTCGTAGCGCGGTAACAAAGGCGGCCCCGCGCGGCGCTCAGCGCCGCGCGGAGCCCTTGAATGGAGTAGAATAGCAAATGATAAATCTGAACGCTCTCTATCTGCAGATTCTCCTGACAATAGCCGTCGGATTTGCGATAAGCTTCGCCTCCACGCCGATAGTCAAGAGCTTTGCGCAGAAGGTGGGCGCTATCGACGTGCCGCGGGACGCCCGGCGCGTACACGATCACCCAATCCCGCGCATGGGCGGGCTCGCCATTTTCCTCGGCTTCCTCATAAGCGTCCTGCTGTTCGTGGACGTCACGCAGCAGATACGCGGCATACTGCTCGGGGCGGTGCTCATAGTCGCCTGCGGCGCGATCGACGACGTGATCTCCCTTCGCGCCTGGATAAAGCTGCTCATACAGATTGCGGCCGCCGTCATCGCCGTCGCCCACGGCGTGGTGATAGAGGTTTTCCGCAACCCCAACATATTCAGCGAGAACGAGGCGCTCATACTCGGCGCCCTCGCCGTGCCGGTGACCATACTCTGGATCGTTGGCATCACCAACAGCGTGAACCTGATAGACGGGCTGGACGGCCTGGCCGTCGGCGTCTCCACCATCGCGTCCACCACGATGTTCATCGTGGCGCTCCTCGTCTCGGAGGGCAATGTGGCCGTCATCCTCGCCGCGCTGATGGGCGCGTGCCTCGGCTTCATGCCCTATAACCTCAACCCCGCGAAGATTTTCATGGGGGACACCGGTGCGCTGCTGCTCGGCTATGTGCTCAGCACAGTCTCCGTGGTGGGGATGTTCAAGTTTTACGCCGTCGTCACCTTTGTCGTGCCCATCCTGGCGCTCGCGCTCCCGCTTTTCGACACGCTGTGCGCCATAATCCGCCGGCTGCTCCGGGGCCAGAGCCCCATGCACCCGGACCGCGGCCACCTGCACCACCGGCTCATCGACATGGGCCTGAGCCAGAAACAGGCCGTTGCCATACTCTATTCCATCTCCGCGATACTCGGCCTCTGCGCCGTGGTGCTCGCCACCTCCGGCACGGTTAGGATATACCTGCTCGTAGTCGCCGTCCTGGCCGCCGTGGCCGTCGGCGTGTTCATAAAGCGTACCTTCAAGGGACATAAATACCACCCGCCGGTGGATCCCTCCTGCCCTGGCGAGGAGGAGCACATGCACCGCCGGGACCACATTGAAGCGAAAAAGGAGGGCGGCGATGGCTGAAATACGCGTCCTCTCCGTCTTCGGAACGAGGCCGGAGGCGATAAAAATGGCCCCCCTGGCCATTGAACTCGGCCGCAGGGAGGGCATAAAATCCCAGATATGCGTCACGGCCCAGCACCGCGAGATGCTCGATGGGGTGCTCGCCGTATTCGGCCTCAGGCCGGATTACGACCTTGACATCATGCGCCCGGGGCAGACGCTCGCGGACATAACCTCGCGCGTCCTCTCCGGGCTCGCCGCGGTGTTCGAGTCGGCGAAGCCGGACCTCGTGCTCGTGCACGGGGACACGACCACCACCTTTGCCGCCGCGCTCGCCGCTTTTTATTCGAAGCTCGGCTGCGGCCACGTGGAGGCCGGACTGCGCACCTTCGACCGCTGGTCGCCGTACCCGGAGGAGATGAACCGCCGCCTTGCCGGGCAGCTTTGCACGCTGCACTTCGCCCCCACCGCGCGAAACGCCGAAAACCTCCGGCGCGAGGGCGTGGAGGGCGGCGTTTTCATAACCGGGAACACCGTGATAGACGCGCTCGCGTACACCGCCCGCGGCGAGGGTTTCAGCTCCGGCGAGCTGCGCGCGCTCGACTTCGCCGGGCGGAGGGTGATAACCCTCACCTGCCACCGGCGCGAGAATTACGGGCAGCCGATGGAGAACATCTTCGCCGCCGTGCGGGAAATTGCCGCCCGCTTCCCGGACGTGTTGATAGTCTACCCCGTCCACCTCAGCCCCGTCGTGCGCGAGGCCGCCGGCAGGCTGCTCGGCGGCGCGGGGAACATAGCCCTTATCGAGCCGCTCGACGCCGTGGACATGCACCGGCTCATGGCCCGGAGCTACATGGTCATGACGGATTCCGGCGGCATACAGGAGGAGGCCCCCGCCCTCGGCAAGCCCGTGCTCGTGCTCCGGCGCGAAACGGAGCGTCCCGAAGCCGTCGAGGCCGGCACTGTCGCCCTCGCTGGGACGGAGACGGAGGATATCGTCCGCCTCGCCTCAAGTCTGCTCACGGATGAGGAGGCGTACGCCGGGATGGCCCGCGCCGTGAACCCCTACGGCGACGGGCACGCCTGCGGGCGCATAGCGGACGCTATAGAATACAGCTTCGGCCTGCGCGCCGCGCCGCCAACGGAGTTCCGGCCATGAAAAAGAAAAACATCCTCGCCGCGCTCGCCGCGGCCGTAGCCGTTATAATAATCTGCTTCGTGCTCTTCCGCCGCGAGAGCTCCGGGCAGGAGATAGTCGTCGCCCTGCCCACCGCCGAGCCGGTGGAGAGCGAGCCCGCGCAAAGCCCCGCCGGCGAATCGTTCGCGGACATAACGCCGGACACGGTCCAGGCCGCTATTGCCGCCCTCTCCCGGCCGGAGAGCTATTCCCGCACTGTCACCGTCAACTACTGCTACGACGGCGGGGAGAGCAGCACCGGGCTCTACTCCTGGGTGGACGGCGACCGCGCGCGAATACGGGTCCAGCTCGAGACCGACAGCGAGAATATCCTCATCACCGGCAGCACGCTGTACATCTGGTACGACTCCATCCCGGCCCAGGTCTACTCCGGCCCGGTGAGCAACAGCCTCGAGGCCGACCAGTGGCTCCGCTGCCTGAGCTACGAGGACCTGCTCGAGCTGCCGGAAACAGACATCTTCACCGCGTCGTACGAGCTCTACAACGGCGAGAGCTGCATATATGTGGAGTACGACAGCGGCGAGCTCGACTACACAAACTGCGTGTACATCTCCACTGTCACCGGGCTGCTCATGGCCGCGGAGACCTATGACGCCACCGGGCTGATATACAGCATGTCCTCCGGGACGGTGTCGCTCTCCACGCCCGATGAGGGCATGTTCATCCCTCCCTCGCTGGCCTGACGGCGGCAGGGCGCGGGGAGGAGGCTCCGCACCCTCACACGAACAGCATTGCCGCCATTATTATCAGCAGCTCCCTGTCGCCGCTCTCGCGGTACATCAGATAGAGGATGAGCATGAGCAGCAGATCCTCTGTTTCTAAATTCGCTATGTTCAGCCGGCCGAGGAGCGAATTCAGCGCCGGGAAAATGCCGCCCAGCGGCCCTTCGGGCCCGCCGCCTGTCTTTGGCGGCGGGCCCTTGGCGCCTGCGCGCACCGCGCCCTGCCCCGCCGGGGCGGAGGGAGCGGGCCTTTTCGGCCGCTCGGGCTCCCGCCTTTCCGGCTCGGGCGGGCGGCGCTCCGCGCTCGCCGGGGGCGGGCTGCGCCGCGGCCGGGGCGGCAGCTCCGGCTCCGGCATGTATATGAACCGGCCCGTATTGCCCTCATACCTGTTCATCCCGCCCCTCCTTTCCGAATTCACCGAGCGCGACGGAGGCGATGGACGCCAGGCGCGCTATGCGCATCGCCCGGTCCATCTTCACGCGGCGCTTCTCGGAGAGATACGGCCTCATAGCCTCGAGCAGCGCGCGCTCCTCGCGCTTTTCGCCCTGGCTGCGCATCAGGGAGGCTATCCGCGTAAGCAGCGCGGGGTCGGGGAAGCCCTCGTCCTCCGCCGCGGGCTGCGGCCGTTTGCCGCCGCCGGGCTTTGCGCCGCCGTCCTTCCCCTCCCCGCCGAAGAGCGACTCGGCGAAGCCGGAGATCTTGGACATCATGTCCGGGTCGGACAGTATCTCGTTCAGCCTGTCGCCGAATTCGTCCACTTTTCGCTCTACCTCACTTCATCGCGTCTTTTATCCTGCCGGCCAGGCGGCGGCCCTCCTCCGTGTTCAGTATCTCGCTGAGCAGCCCCTTTATGGCCCGCTCGTCGCCGGAGCGCGCTGCAGCGGCGAGCTTGTCGCCGCCTATCAGCTCGCCCAGGCGGCGACATTCGGGAGATTCCGCCGCGCCGCGCAGCTTTTCCGCCAGGCCGCTGGCCTCAAGCTGCCTGCTGAAGCTTTCAAGGTCCATGCGCTTCACCCCCTGCGTTATTATATTCACTCCAGCCACGGAGGTGCACTTAATTTGAGACTCGCCGTTTTTTCCGACACCCACGGCTTCCCTGACTATCTGATCCCGGCCGTGCGCCGCGTCCGCCCGGACATACTCGTACACCTCGGCGACGGGATAAGGGACACCGCCGCGCTCGAGCGCGAGTTCCCCGAGCTGCCGCTGCACATCGTGTCCGGCAACTGCGACTTCGCCTCGCGCGCGCCGGACACGGACATCTTCTTCGCCGGGGCGGTGAAGGTATTCGCCGCGCACGGCCACCGCTACGGCGTGAAGAGCACGCTCGATCCGCTGCTCAACTCCGCGCACTTTGCCGGGGCGCAGCTCGTGCTATACGGGCA
>DVGA01000011.1 GCA_018712985.1 Candidatus Scatomorpha intestinavium | reverse complement strand
GGTGGCGGCGCCCTCGAGGTCATATGCCGTGAGGCCCTCACGCGGGTCCTCGCTGGCGGCGGGCTCGGTGGCAGGGGGCTCGGTGGCGGCGGAGCCGCCGTCTCCGCAGGCCGCGAGGGCGAAAACCATGCAGAGTGCGAGGGCAAGGGATGCAAGCTTCTTCATTTTCATGCGTTTACAGCTCCTTTTTTGGTATTTCCTTTTTAATACAGCTCGACGAGGGAGGTCAGGTACCCCAGGTCGTATTTCCCGGCGTTTTCCTCGAGGCATCCGAACATGTGTATGCCGCAGAGGTCGTCGAGCACGAAGACTGTCACATAGTAATAGACGCCGTCCAATGTAAGCTGAGCGGAGTAGTTGCCATACGCGTCATAGCTGAAATTGAAATTCGCTGCTATGCCTTCTGACACCAGGTCCTCGCGCAGGTAGTCCAGATAAAACTCCTCCGCATCCGCGGGATAGGCCGCCCCGTCCTCCTCAAAGAACTCCCTCGTAAAGAAATATGAGTATACAGGGACCTCGTTGGATGTCAGGTATGCCTCCATGTAGGTGTCATAGTAAGTGAGCAGGCTGTCGGTGATGTTATCGTCCGGCAGATAGTAAACTCCGAAGTCCTCGAATTCATAACCCACCAGCTCGCCGGCGAGGGTGTCCTGCAGGGTCATGCCGCCGCCCTTCATCTCGCAGCCGAGGGCGGCGTAGGAGATCAGGGCCACGTCGCCGCGTGTGAAGCTCGTGGTGGAGGCGCCGTACTGGCCGCTCGTGAGGCCGATCTCGTCGGAGAGCTCCCAGGCGGCGACCCACTCGAAGTCCGTGCCGCTCTCATAGCCGAGGGCGCGCAGCACAAAGGTCAGATACTGCGAGGCGGTCACGCTGTCGCCGGAGCCGAAGGCCGCCGCGCCCGTGCCGGCCGCGAGGCCCCTGCTGTAGGCGTAGCCGACATATGGCTCGGCCCACGCGGGCACGTCGGTGAAGGGCATGTCCCAGTCCCCGGCAAGGGCGGCGCCCTCTCCGCCGAGTAGGCGCACGAGCATGGTCACGGCCTCGGCGCGGGTGGGCGCGCGGTCGAGGTCGAATACGGGCGTGCCGTCCGCGTTCACGGACGTGCCCTGGAACAGGCCCATCTCATAGAGCGCGCCGGCGGCCTCGTCCGCCGCATCGCCCGCGGCCGACGCTGCCGGGGCGAGCGCCAGCATCAAACAGAGCGCAAGGACAAAGGCAAGAGTTCTTTTCAAATGCATGTCGGATTACTCCTTTCTTTTTTGGTATCGCTGAAAGGAGTATAGCACACGAAATTCTGTCCCCGTCCAACTCCTTTCCGGGCCGCTCCCCCGCCCCCGCGGAAAAAAGTTGGACGGGCAAACCCACGGCGTGTGCTAAAGTGTGGCCATAATCACACGAGCCGGAGGTGCTGGACATGGAGGAATTGCTGGCTGTCATAATTTATATAGGCGTCACCGCCGTAATCGGCTGTCTCTGGGGGCTCATCCCCTTCTTTCTCGGGCGGCACAGATACAGGCCGAACATGGGCCGGCTCGGCCTTATATGGTGCGGCGCCGCCGGGCCCTTCATGCTGGCCTTTTTCGTGATGCTCGGCTTCGTCGTCGCCATCCTTGTGAGCGGGCGCGACGCGCGCGGCCCGCAGCGCGGCGGAGGAGGCGCTGCCGCGCCGTACTACCCGGCAGAGCCCGCGTCCAGGAGCGGGCTTGCGCTCAACTGCCTCGCCGGGCCGCTGAAGGGGCAGACATATCCCCTGAACACCGGCGGGCTCATGCTTGGCCGGGACACGGACTGCACAGTGCGCTTCCCGCAGGACACCGCCGGGGTGAGCCGCCACCACTGCGCGCTGCGCTGGCAGCAGGGCGTGCCCGTGCTGGTCGACCTCGGCTCGGCCTACGGAACATACATGGGCGACGGGCGCAGGCTTCCGCCGAATTACCCCATGAACATAGGGCCGGGGACGCGCTTCTATCTCTCCAGCCCGGGCAACCTGTTTCAAGTAACGGTCATATAAAAAGAGGAGGTATTTCCATGGAAATCAACAACAATTTTGCCCGCTGCGGCAAATGCGGCCGCTTTTACAACCCCACGACGCACGACAGCTGCCCCTATTGCGGCGAGGGCGCTCCCCCTCCGACCGAAGGCGCGGGCTTTTCGCCCTCCGGCGTCCCTCCCACGGAAAAGGCTCCCGGCGGCCGGGCCTCCGGCGGCGTGCCGCCGACGGAGAGGGCCCCAAGAGGCGCTTCGACCACCGGCGGCTTTTCGCCGACCGAGCCGCCGCACCGCGCCGTGCCGTCCCCGGACGGCATGGGCGGCGGCAGCTTCCAGAACACCATAATAGGCGGCGGGCTGAACGTGGACGGCGGCGTCGAGCCTGTCGTGGGCTGGCTCGTCTGCATTGACGGCCCCTCGCGCGGCAGCGACTACCGCCTGCACGCCGGGTACAACTATATCGGCCGCGAGGAGGGCGACGTGCGCATAGGCGGCGACCAGCAGATCTCCCGCCGCAGCCACGCGATGATAGCCTTTGACGACGTGGACGCGGTGTACTTTGTCGGCCCCTCCGCAGGACGCAACCTCATAAAGGTGAACGGCAGGACCGTGCTCAACGCCATGGAGCTCAAAAACTACGACGTCATCACGATCGGCACAAGCAAGCTGATTTTCGTCGCCCTGTGCGGCGAGCATTTCAACTGGGGAAAGGTTTGAACCCATGACAGCCGAAAACATATATCTGTCGGCCGCAGGAGCCGCCGCGGAGCCGGAGGTCACGGAGTCGGTCGAAAGCCATGCGCCCACGGGAGAGGGCGGCGCTGCAGCGGCCCTCCCGGTGTGGTTCCTTCCGGCGGTGCTGGTGCTCGCCGCCGTCGCGGCGGCGGCCGCGGCCTGGCTCTTTTTCAGGAAGCGCCGCCGCGCTGGCGCAAAGCCGGCCCCGCTTGTGGGCAAGCTGCACGAGCAGGGCGCGCGCGACTCGCAGCAGGACAGCTTTTCCGTCTCCCCCGCGGAGCTGGAAGCCACCCACGGCCTGCTCGTGGCCGTTGCGGACGGCATGGGAGGTCTCTCCGACGGCGACCGCGTAAGCCAGACGGCGGTCTCCGCGGTAATGGACAGCTTCATCTGCGGCGGCGCGGCGGACACTCTCCCCGAGCAGACGCTGCTGGAGCTGCTGCGCTGCGCCAACAGCGCCGTGAACCGCCTTTTGGGCTACAGACGTATCGGCCAATGCGGCTCCACAATGGTGCTCGGCCTTTTGAAGGACGGCTGCTTTTACTTCCTGTCCGTCGGCGACAGCCGGATCTGCCTCTACCGGGACGGAGCGCTCACGCAGCTCAACCGCGAGCATATTTACCGCCGTGAGCTGGAGCTGCTTGCCGTAAACGGCGAAGGCAGCATAGCCGAGGCCGCCTCGCACCCCCGTGCCGCCGGGCTGACGAGCTATCTCGGCATGGGGCAGCTGAAATACATAGACCAGGGCGACGCGCCTGTCCGCGTCCTTGAGGGCGACCGTTTCGTGCTGATGAGCGACGGCGTATACAACGCGCTGAGCGCCTCGGAGCTCGGCAGCGCGCTGGAGCTGAGCGCGCCGGAGGCCGCGGCGGCCATGGACGCCGCCATAAAGGCGCACGACTGGCCCGGGCAGGACAACTACACCGCGGTGGTGATCCAATGCTGAGAATAGGCCGGAAAAGGGACACGGCCGCGATCCTGAGCGCCTCCTACACCGACATCGGCGGGCGGGAGGACAACGAGGATTGCGTCCAGATCGTAACGGCGGACGGCGGCTCGCTCTGCTGCGTGGTGGCCGACGGCCTCGGCGGCCACGGCGGCGGGCAGGTCGCCTCGCAAACGGCCGTGCGGCTCATCTGCGCCAACTGGCGCCCGGGGGACGGCGCGGAGAAGCTGTCCGCGCTGCTGCAGGAGGCCCATGAGGCCGTGCTCGAGCGCCAGGCGCAGTTCCGCTCCTCCATGAAGACCACGGCCGTGGTTTTGAGCGTCTGCGCCCGCAGGGCGGCGTGGGCGCACGCGGGCGACTCGCGGCTCTACCGCTTCGACGGCGGGCGGCTTGCCTTTCAGACCCGCGACCACAGCCTGCCACAGAT
Source organism: Candidatus Scatomorpha intestinavium (assembly GCA_018712985.1). Lineage (GTDB taxonomy): Bacteria > Bacillota > Clostridia > Oscillospirales > Oscillospiraceae > Scatomorpha > Scatomorpha intestinavium. The sequence goes on along the minus strand of DVGA01000011.1, from coordinate 39,402 downwards.
CGCCGTACAGCTCGGCGAAATAACCGGCGATCAGATACGCTTTCACCCCGACCGCAACCGCGTCCTGCGCGCGCTGGGCCAGAACGGAGAGCTGAACGTCACCACCGGGGAGGCGGAGCTTGAGAGGGGCCGCCACGCGTTTTTGCTGTGCAGCGACGGTTTCTGGGAGTATGTGTACGAGGACGAGATGGCCGGCGAGCTGCGCGATGCGTCCGACCCCGGGGACTGGCTGAGGCGGATGCGCCGGCACATAGCGGAAAGGGCCGGCGGCGCTGACAGCGACAACAACACCGCCGCAGCGGTCTGGGTCGATATATGAAAGGAGAAAGAGAAGGATGAAAAAGAAACATGCCGCCCTTGTTCTTGCGCTGATAATGGCCCTTGCCGTCCTCACCTGCGGGGCATCCGCCTCCGGCAGCGGCGATATCATAAATTCCAGCCGCAGCGGCGTCGTCCGCATCGCGGCCTACGGCCCGAGCTCGCTGATCATGGACAGCGCCGGGGATTTGTACATCATGGAGATGGCCTACAGCTTCGGCTCCGGCTTCGGAGTGGGCGAGACCGGGCAGGAGACGGTGAACTTCGTCACCAATACGCATGTTGTGACCTTCGAGCCCGAGGTCTACGACGAGGAGGGGAACTACCTCGGCGCCACGTCCATGCCCGCGTCCAACGTGTACATCATGCTCAACGACCTCTCATGGGACCCGCTCACACACACCGTGGACCAGAGCCAGTGCGTCCCCTGCGAGGTGCTGTACTACTCCGAGAGCGGCTATCCCGACTACGCCGTCCTTCAGGCCGCCTCCGCCCCGGCGGGCCGCACGGCGCTGCCCCTGCTCCCGGACGAGAGCGCCGTGAGCGAGACCGAATCCGTCTATGCGCTCGGCTATCCCGGCACCTCCGACCAGACCGAGGTGGGTAACTACGGGCTTGAGCGCCCCGCGAGCGTCGAAAACGTCACCGTCACGTCCGGCGTGGTCTCCCGCTTCACCACATCTTCAAGCCTGGGCGGAACGCGCCTCATCCAGCACGACGCCACGATAAATTCCGGCAACTCCGGCGGCCCGCTGCTCAACGCCGGCGGCGCGGTCATCGGCATCAACACCTACACGATAACGCCCGAGAGCGGCAACACCTCGTCTTACGCCGTGCGCATAAGCTACGTCGCCGACAAGCTCGACGAGCTGGGCATAGCCTATGACGTATATGAGCCGGACGGCGGCCCCGGCATCTGGCTGTATGTGATGATCGCGGCCGTGATCGTCGTGATAATCGCCGTGCTCGTTCTCGTGCTCAGGCGCAGGAAGCGCCCTGTCGGGGCGCCGGCGCCGGCCGGTGCGGCTGCTCCCGCGGCCTTCAGGTTCCAGGGCCTCAGCGGCGCGTTCGCCGGGCGACGCTTCGCAATAGACGGCACGGTGCGCATAGGCCGCGACGGGCAGCAGTGCAGCTTCGTGTACCCCGCCGAGGTCAGCGGCGTGAGCCGGACGCACTGCGAGCTGAGCGCGGGGAACGGGGTAGTATACCTGCGCGACCTCGGCTCGACCTACGGCACGTTTGTCAACGGCCGCAGGCTGTCCCCGAACGAGACTGCCTCCCTCAGGCCCGGCGACGTGTTCAGCCTCGGCTCCGACGAGCAGAGCTTCATAATAGACGTCAAGGGAGGCGCCTGATATGCCGAACTCGGAATGGTACGGCGCCCTTGAGCCCGGCGTCAAGCTCCCCGGCGGGCACGGCCCAGGCTACTATCTCAAGCGGGTGATCGGTCAGGGCGGCTTCGGCATAACCTATGAGGCGGAGAGCTTCAACGGCATCGAGGGCTCCGCGAACGGCGCGACCGTGGCAATCAAGGAATTTTTCCCGAAGGACTGCGCCGTCCGCGGCAGCGACGGTATCACGGTCTGCGCCCGGCCGGGCTACGAGGAGGAGTATGTGAGCCGCCTCTCCCGCTTCAGCGAGGAGGGCAGGACGCTCACGGCGCTGAGCGGCTGCGACTCGGTGGTGCGCGTGCTCAGCACCTTTGACGCGAATAACACGAGCTATCTCGTAATGGAATACCTCGACGGGATGCCGCTGTACAAAAAGGCCATGGAGCTCGGCGGGCGCATCCCCCCGGAGGAGCTGCTGCCCAGGCTGCCGAAGCTGCTGCTTGACATCGCGGCCATGCACCGCTCCGGGATACTACACCGCGACATCACGCCCGACAACATAATGTGGATGCCCGACGGGACGCTCAAGCTGATCGATTTCGGCTCGGCGCGCAGCATGAGCCAGGACAAAAAGACCGTCTTTCTCAAGTTCGGCTACTCGCCGATAGAGCAGCACATCACCAGCGGCCAGGGCCCCTACACGGACATATACGCCCTGTGCGCCACCATTTATTACCTGCTGTCGGGTATCAATCCCCCCGAGGCCGTCGACCGCCTGGACAACGACCCGCTCCGGCCGCTCATCTCGCTCGGCGTGGCGCTGACGCCCGAGGAGGACGCCGCCATTCTCCACGGCCTGGCTGTGCAGCCCATGGAGCGCACGCAGACCGCGGACGACCTGCTGCGCGAGCTGTCGCCCGTGCCGGCAAAGGCCCGCCGCGGCCGCGGGAAGCCGTCGTTTTTCCGGCGGCTCGCGGACCGGCTTTTAGGGAGGGGGCGCGCCTGATGTACAGCCATTCCAGCTTGCCACATTCTGCGGCCTGTTGTATACTGATTCAGGATGGATTTCAGCCCCGGGGAGGTGAATCGCGGTGATCACGGAAAATCCGGGTGGGGGCATCCCCTCCGCCAACGAATACTGCCCATATTGCATGAGCCGCGTCCAGCCCGGGGAGACCTGCCCCGTCTGCGGCCTGACACAGGGCGCGTACACGCCCGCGCCGTACCACGTGCCGCCCGGGACCATACTGATGGGCAGGTATCTCATCGGCCGCGTCCTCGGCGAGGGCGGCTTCGGCATTACCTATATAGGCTGCGACCTGCGCCTTGATATGAAGGTGGCGATAAAGGAGTATTTCCCCACCGACCGCGCAAGCCGGCACTCGGCCACCTCCCTCGAGGTGCACAGCTTCGTCGGGAAAAACGCCCAGAGCTACGAGCGCGGGCTCCAGCGCTTCCTCTACGAGGCGCGCACGATGGCCCGCATGGAAAAGCAGCCCCAGATAGTCATGGTGCGCGACTTTTTCGAGGCCAACAACACGGCCTATATCGTAATGGAGTACGTCGAGGGGACAAATTTCATAGACCTCGCCAAACAGCGAGGAGGCCGGATACCCGCGGACGAGCTCTTCCGGCTCATAGAGCCGCTCTTCACCGCGCTCAGCGCCATGCACAAGGCGGGGCTCATCCACCGGGACATAAGCCCGGACAACCTCATGCTGGAACACGGCTCGGTGCGCCTCTTGGACTTCGGCTGTGCCCGTGAATCGTCGAGCGGGACGGAGACCATGACCGTGGCCCTCAAGCAGGGCTACGCCCCGATAGAGCAGTACCAGCGCAAGGGGCAGGGACCGTGGACGGACGTCTACGCCCTCTCGGCCACCATATACTTCTGCCTGACGGGCCGCGTCCCGCCGCAATCGCTCGACCGGCTGCTGTCCGACGAGCTGGTCACCCCGCGCAAGCTGGGCGTGGACATACACCCCGTGCAGCAGAGGGCCCTGCTCAAAGGCATGGCAGTGAACCCCGAAAAGCGCTTCCAGTCTGTGGATGAGCTGTACGCGTGGCTCTACTGCGCCACAGACATGGGCTCTTTCGGGCTGGACGAATTTGTTGATGATGACGAGCCCGTCATCGGCGGGGACGAACCCCACCCGAGCGGCGGGGACATCGAGCCGCCCGCCCCGGACACGGTCACGATTGACAGCGGCGATGAAAATGCCGATGAACCGGCCGCGGCGGACGCAGCCGGAAAAACGGCGGGCACGTCCGGAAAACGCCGGACGCTGCCCGGCTGGATAATGGCCGGGGCCGCCGCGCTGCTGCTCGTGATTGCGGTCATAATCGCCGTTTCCGGCGGCAGGCAGGACGCCCAGACCCCGGCGGACGCCACCGGCACAGGCACGGCGGGGCCGTCGGCCGCGGCAGCGGTCCCCGAACGCGATGAGCTCTTCGCGGACGCCGCCACGGTGAACACGGAAACCGAACTCATCTTCGCCCTGGCCGATCACTCCGTCCCGGCGGTCATTGTCGCACCGCACTCCGAGGACGTTATATTCTCACAGCTGGTCACAGAGCTGACAAAGCCTCTGCTCATAAGCGAGGGCACCCATATCAACAACTCCTGCGCGCTCATACTGCGCGAGGGCGGCGTGCTGTGGGTGGCCGGGGAAGTGCTCGGCGAGGGCACAATCATCGCCGACGGCGGCGCGCTCGTGACCGAGGGTGAGGCCTATGTCGATTCCTCGGTGTATCTGCTCACGGACAATTCCCTCGCGCAAAACGGCGGCAGCATAAACGGCGAAATCCACGACATAAGGCTTGACGCCGCCGGGGTGAGGACCGTCTCCACATTCGACGGGCTCAGGGCCGCGAGCCAGTCCGCCGGGGTGAGCGCAATAGTTGTCGATGGCAGCATAGAGCTTACCGAGACCCTCGATTTTTCAGCGCCGCTCATAGTGAGCGAGGGCGCGAGCATCTCGTCCGGGGCCGGGCATGAGCTTCACATGTACGGTGCGTCGCTCATAAACTACGGCAGCATAAGCAGCGCCGTGTGGTGCGGCGGCGAGAGTTCCGCTGTGTTGAACTACGGCACTTTCGAACCCGCCGGCGGCCTCTGGATCAACAACGATGGCGAGGACGACACGCCGTGGTCGCTGCTGAACTTCGGCGAGATGAAGTTTACGACATATAACGCGGTGTGGTCCGACGTCCTCAACTTCGGCTCCATGGTTTTCGACGCCACTCCCGAGGGCGCAGAGCAGAACCTGCTCGGCTTCGACTGGTACGGCTTCGTCAACTGCGGCGACATTGACATAGGCGAGAACGCCTATTTCTACATGGGCGGCGAGATGAGCAACCTCGGCAGCATAAGCGTCGCCGGGAATCTCGACATAGCAGGGCTCGTGGTCAACCAAGGACGGATAGACGTGCCCTCCGGCGGGCTGCTGTATAACTACGGCGTGCTGGACATGTACGACGGCGGCACGCTCAACATAGCCGAAGGTGGCGAGTTCAACACCACGGAGGGCGTGTTCCTGCGCCGGGATTACGCCGAAACCAGCGGCGCGGTGAACGGCACGGAGTGGTGCGCGGACTTCACGCCCATAGACGGCGAGGTGCCGCAGGCGTACGCCGCGACCGAGGCCGAGCTCACAGAGGCCATGGCCGACGAGAGCATCGAGGCGGTGGTCATTGAAAACGAGCTGAGCCTGACGCAGCCGCTGACCGTCACGAAGCCGCTCTACGTGGCTGGGAGCCTCATCATGCCCGAGGGCGCACAGATAACGGTCGACGGCACCATATTCTGCGTCAACGGCGAGCTTGTCTGCGACAACTTAACGGTGCAGAACGGCGGCATGGCCGAGCTTACCTGCTCATGGCGCGGCACGGGCGGGCTCGCTGACCTCACCGTGACCGGCGGCTCCTGGGTATACACCCGGGACAGCAGCTTTGAGATGAGGGGCGTCGTCCTCGACGAGGGCTCCATGCTGCTCTGGGACGTGAACAACGGCGTCCCGCTCACCTCCGCCTCCGTCTCCGGCGGCAGCGTGCTCGCCCTGGCCGGCGAGGACATGTTCTCCGCCGCGCTCGAGCTCGACGTCTCCGGCTCGCGCGTGATCCAGCTCTGCGGCATGGACCTCATGGGCGCGGCCGTCATTGAGGTCGACGGCGGCGCGGCGTACCGGCAATCCGGCGAGCTGCAGCTCAGCGAGGGTGCGGAAATCATAATCGGCGCGGCCGGCTCGCTGTACAACGGCGGCGGCTGCCTGACGATCGCCCGGGGCGCGGAGCTGCTCAACAGCGGCGACATCATAAACACCTACTTTTCGGACTTTGACGGGCTGCGCGTCGAGGGCACGCTCACCAACAGCGGCGCGCTGTATATGGTGCAGTCCATACGTGTCTCCGGCCTCCTGGACAACCATGGCAGCATCTACTCCGGCCTGGATGCCTCCGAGGCGGTGATCGTCGAACCCGGCGGCGCCTTTGAAGGCAACACAAGCGTAAATCCCTGGAACTGAAACAGGAATTGCCCCGCATGGAATCCATGCGGGGCAATTTTCTGCGTGTTTACATGTCGGCGAAAAGGTGGTCTATGACCCGGCTCATACGCTCGCTCATCGACTCGTCGCCGTCGGCGGTCAGCGCATACATGACGAGCCAGTCTGTCGCGCTGCGCGGGTCGAGCGTGGGCATCCCGCAGTCGATCAGTATCGCGTTCAGCACCCACCAGTGCTGCCGCAGCCGCTCGCTTATGCTCAGATAGTCCTCATCCAGCTCGCTGTACTCCCCGTCGACCACGTTTTCGGTTATGACGTACAGCAACAGCAGCAGCTTGCGCGGGACGTCCTCCCGGTGCGCGCGGATGTTTTTCAGCGAGGTCGCGTTCGGCCAGTTGCGCTTGAGCAGCTTCTGCGTCACCGAATAGCCCCCGCGCGAGCGGCCGGACGGCATGTGCAGCGTGAGGTACTGCTCCATCACCGTGTCGAGCGAGTAATCCTTCGCGCCGTCCCCGTCCCAGCCCTCCGGGCGGGTCAGCAGGCCGAGATATTTTTCAAAATACTTGTACGCCCTCAAATGCAGCTCGCCGAAGCGGCCGATATTTTCCAGATACGCCTCGCGCAGCTCCTCCGGCGAGCGGGCGGACATGAGCGCGTTCCGCAGCTCGAAGGTTATGTGAGCGCCCCCGGCGCTCTCTATGTACTCGGCGGCGCGCCCGGCCGGCGGAAGCCCGGCATAGAATTCCCGGGCCTCGTCGTATCCCCTGTCGTTGCGCAGGAACCAGGAGTAGACCACGTCCTTCGGGTCGCGGTAATGTATGCCGTATCCGGTGCACTGCCCGAGCAGATGGCTGACATCCCCCTCGCTCAGATCAAGGGCGAAGCCTATTTTGAACACATCCTCCTTGCGGACGGGGCGGCTCTTCCCGTCGAGCCAGCCGCGCACCTTCTTCGCCGCAGCCTCGGCGGAACTCTCCGGCTCATAGGCCCGGAAGGAGTCCGTCAGGCGCAGTCCGAGGTCAGGATATGGATAGATGTCCCGCAGCGATTCCGAAAACGTCCTCAGGGCGATCCGCCCGTCGCGCAGATATTCCGACGCCATTTCCGGCGTCATTGCCCCGGAGCTTATCCTCTCGTACTCAGCGGCGGCCCGCTCCGTAAGATGTATCTCCACAGCCGCACCCCCAACCCGTAATTGGTACTATTATAGCAGGTTTTTTCCAGACCTCAAGTGCTTTTGCCCGCTGAACACCGCCCCGCAGCGGCTGCACAAGCGCGCCATTGCCGGCGCTCTAAAAAAATTACACAAAATCAAAAATAATTCTTGACACGGCGCTGTTTATCATGTATAAAGGAAACATACTTGCAAAAACGTTTTCGGCGGGAGGGAAAGACGTATATGGCGGCTACTATACGAGATGTGGCAAAGGCCGCCGGAGTGACCATTGGCACAGTCTCCCGTGCGCTCAACAACTACGAGGACGTGAACATCCACACGCGCGAGCGCATACAGCGCGTGGCGCGGGAGCTGGGCTACACGCCCAACCAGATGGCCCGCAGCCTCTCCTCGAAACACATGAAACGCATCGCCCTCATACTCTCGGGCTTCCTTGAGGACACAATGCTCAACGACTTCGAGACGATGCTCATGAAGGGCATCTATCAGTTCGCCTCGGAGCACAGCATCGACATCGCGATGTATGTCATCAACTCCAAAACCCAGCTTGAGAAGAGCTATGAGCAGCTCTGTTATGAATATAACATCGCCGGGGCCATCCTCTTCGGGCTCAAGACCACCGACCCTTACTGCGAGGCTCTCCCGGTGAGCAGCCGCCCGTGTGTCACCATAGACACCGAGGTGCGGGGCGAGCACATCAGCAACATCACGCTCGACGATGTTGCAGCCTTTGATGAACTCGCGCAATACCTTATCGACCGTGGCCACCGCCGCATCGTGCTTGTACACGGCCGCAAGGATGCCATGGTCAGCATGGAGCGCCTGGCCGGCGCGTATCAGGCCTTCGAGCGCAACGGCCTGGAGCTGACGCACGACAATATCATCTACACGAACTTCCACCGCGAGGAGGCCCTCACCGGCGTGAATGAATACTTCAAAGCCCACTCTCTGGACAGCGTGACAGCCTTTCTCTGCATGAGCGACATGCTTGCGATAGGCACCATCGAGGCGCTGAAGGCCATGGGCCGCCGCGTGCCGGAGGATTACTCCGTGGTCGGCTACGACGGGCTGGAGGTCACAAATTACACCGACCCCAAAATCACCACCGTCGACCAGAACATCAAGCAGAAAGGCTACGAGGCCGCGCACCTGCTCTACGACATGCTCAACGGCACGCGGAATGCGCAGAAGCTCGTGCTGCCGCACACGCTTGTGGAGCGCGGCAGCGTGAAAAGCCTTATTCGGGAATAAAGCGGGACCCACCTCCCGCTTTATTTCAGACGAAGTTTCAAAAACGTTTTTGTAATCCTGTTTGCGTGAAAAAGGCGGCATGCCGCCGGATAAATAAAGCACAAACCAAATAAAAGGAGGATAATCATGAAGAAGAAGCTCACCGCCCTGTTACTGGCCTGCTTTATGCTCGCCACCCTGGCCGCCTGCGGCGGCACCAGCGAAACCGAATCCCCTGCCCCGGCCGAATCCGGCAGCCCGGAGGAGTCCGGCAGCCCCGCCGAGGTGATCGAAATCACCATCCCCTCCTACAAGACCGGAGAGAATGTCGGCGCCGTGTTCTTCGAGCCCCAGGTCGAGCGCTTTAACGAGCTCTATGAGGGCCAGTACCACATCACCCTTGAGAGCGTGCCGCAGGACGGCTTCAACGACCGCCTGAAGCAGCTGGCCCAGCAGGATATGCTGCCCGTGCTGGTGCAGGGCGGCGACGTGGACTGGATGGCCAATATCGCTTTCCCCAACGGCATGGCGTATGACCTGAGCACCTGGCTGGACGAGACGCCGGCCGTCAAGGACCTGCTGATAGATGACGGCCTCGCCTACTGCACCAACGAGGACGGCACCATCTACAGCCTCCCCCTCGCCACCGTCCGCCCGACCGGCTTCTTCTATAACTCCGCACTGTGGAACCCGAGCGAGGACCTCAGCGCGCTGAGCATGGACGAGTTCATCGAGCTTATCGACGGCCAGCAGATTGCCTTCTCCACCGCTGAGAACGGCTGGGTCGCCGCGCTGTTCCTCACCGCCCTGATCGCCGCCGAGGACGGGGGCGTGGAGTGGCTGCAGAGCGGCGTCGAGGCCAAGATCACCGACTTCAACAACGACATTTTCATCAACGCCGTGACCAAGCTTCAGTCCCTGCTGCAGAACAACGCCGCCTCCAACTCCATCGGTGCCGCCTACGCCGACGCCGCCAACGCCTTCATGAGCAACCAGGCCTCCATCATCTCCAACGGCCCCTGGATGAGCGCCGACTTTGCCGAGACCAACTCCGCCAACTGGAGCAACGGCTTCAACGGCGCGGACGTGCGCGCCTCCCTCTTCCCGGGCCAGGTAGGCATAGCCACTACCTCCTGCTTCGGCGAGTGGTGGATCTCCGCCTCCGCGTCTGAGGAGGAAATTGAGCTGGCCCTCGCTTTCCTTGAGTTCGTCTATTCCCCCGCCGAGCTGGAAGCCTACCTCCTCGCCGAGGGCGGCGACGCCCCCAAGCTGGATTACAGCGAAGAATTCCAGGCCCAGCAGGGAGAAACACAGGTGCTGGCCGACCTCGCCGCCGACACCACTGAGGACACCGTCTTTGTCCCCTGCATCCTTGACATGATCCCCGCCTCCGTCGCCAATTCCGACTTCGGCAGGCTGCTGCCCTCCCTGGCCGACGGCACCTACAGCCCGGCGGAGTTCGCCGAGTGGATGACCGACGCCGCGGTGGCTGCCACGGCCGAGTAAGCACAAAGGCCCAATTCTCCAACAGGATCATGCGGTGCGTCACTATGGCGTGAGCCGGTGACGCACCGCATTCTCATATCCCCTCTCCGCGCCGGGGAAAGCAGCGCGGCCCCGCTCCGGGGCCGCAGTGGGAAAGGAGCTTTGCATGAACGCCATACGAAGGCGCTGGGCGCTCAGGCCCAGGGCCGGCCGGCTGGAGCGGGCGAACTACAAGTGGATCTACCTGTTCCTGCTGCCCACAGTGATAATATTCGTCCTTTTCTACGCCGTGCCCATAGTGCAAGTGTTCGTAACCTCTTTCACCAGGTGGGACGGCTTCACCAGCCCCGAGTTCAACGGGCTGCGCAACTACATAAACATGTTCACGAACAGCGCCTTCCTTCAGGCGCTGAAGAACCTGTTCTTCTGGTGCCTTGTCGCCGCAGTCCTGCACGTGGGCTTCGGCACCCTCGTGGCCTTTGTGCTCTTCCACAAGCCCCGCGGCTGGAAGCTCACCCGCGCCGTGTTCATGATACCCAACGTCATAAGCGCGGCGGCCTGGGCCATGATCTACCGCTTTATCTTCAACAACGATTTCGGCGTGCTGAACACCGTTATCAGGTTTTTTGACCCGGACTTCAACGTGCAGTGGTTTTACCAGTCGCCCTGGGCCTTCTGGGCCGTGACGCTCACGTGGCTGTTTTACGCGGTCATCGTCACACTTATCGTACTGGGCGATCTGATGAACATCCCGATGGAGCTGGGCGAGGCCGCGAAGCTGGACGGGGCCACAGGGTGGCAGTTCATCCGCCACATCCAGCTCCCGCTCTGCCGCGGCGCCATCGGCACCAGCGTCATCTGCTCCCTCACGGCGCGCATCGCCATGTACGAGCAGATCTCCCTCACCACCGCCGGCGGGCCGGGGAACGACACGATGAGCCTCTCGATCCTGCTGGTGAACGGCATACTCGACTACAGGTACGGCTACGCAAACGCCGTGGGCGTGGTCATGTTCCTCATCGGGCTTGTGATACTGTTCGTGGTGAACAGGCTGTTCCGCATGGACGAAACGGACTATTGAGGTGAGTGATATGAAGCTGAAAAAGGGACTTACGCGCACATTCATGTACGCGATAGAAATATTCGTAATCGTCATTTCGGCCTTCCCGATACTCTGGGTCATCATGTCCGCCTTCAAGACGAACGGAGAAATATTGACGAACCCCCTGGCCCTGCCCACCTCCATAACGCTCGACACCTTTGCCCATCTGTTTGATACGTACAACTTCCCCGTATACTTCCTCAACTCCCTGCTGGCGGCCGGCGTTTCCACAATTGTATCCCTGCTTTTCTACTCAATGGGCGCCTACGTAATCGCCAAATTCCGCTTCCCGGGCCGTCAGCTGCTGTACATCCTCTTCACCATAACGCTGCTGGTGCCCAGCCACAGCAAGACCCAGCCCATTTTTGGTCTTGTAATGCAGTTGGGGCTGTATGATAACATCTGGGGCGTCACCTTTGTCTATCTCTCCATGGGCATGGCCATGTCAATCTTCATACTCAAGGCCGGGTTCATGGCCGTGCCGAAATCCCTCGACGACGCGGCGATCGTGGACGGGGCCAGCTTCCTGCGAGTCTTCTGGCGCATAAACCTGCCCCTGGCCAAGAACTCCCTCACCACGGCGGGCGTTTTGATGTTCCTCAACAACTGGAATGAGTACTACTTTGCCTCACTGCTCACGGTTTCGGACTCTCAGAGGACGCTGCCGATCGCCCTGGCATTTTTCACGAGCGAATTCTCATACAACTACACCCAGCTCTTCTCCGCGCTGACCGTTGTGATACTGCCGGGCATACTGCTTTATGCCGTGGCGCAGGAGAAGGTGCAGGCAAGCGTGGCCACAGCCGGCATAAAGGGCTGATTATCCCCAAAAGGAGCCTTACTTATGGAAAAAGTGAGACTTGATTCTGCCTGGACAGTGGAGGAAACTGCCTTCAACCCGCGTTTTCTCGCCAAAGGCGAGTCGACGCTTGCCCAGGGCAACGGATACATGAACCTGCGCTGCGCCCAGGAGGAGAGCTACGTCGGCCAGCGCCGCGGGGCGTTTATCACCGGGACCTTCAACAAGGCCCTGCCGGACGAGGTGACGGAGCTGCCGAACCTGCCGGACGTGACGGAGCTTTTCCTCGCCGTAAACGGCGAGCGCTTCGCAATGGACCGCGGCGAGTGGTCGGACTACTCCCGCGCGCTCGACCTGCGCACGGGCGAGGTCGTGCGCCGCCTGCGGTGGACCAGCCCCGGCGGCGACGCCGTGGAGCTGCGCTTCCGGCGCTTCGTCTCCCTCACGGAGGAACACCTCGCGGCCTTCTCGATGGAGCTCACCGCGCTCTCCGGCCCGGTGGAGCTGCACATGGAGAGCGGCATAAACTCCCGCGCATCCAACACCGGTTCGCAGCACTGCGCCGAGGGCGAAAAGCGCCTGCTCGGCGGCGAAATACTGCGGCTGTGCACGCGCACGGGGCAGTCCGGCATACCTATTTCCGTGCACTGCGTGCACCGCTTTAATCTGCCTCCCGCGCGCTCGCTGCCGGTCATGGAGCGCCGCCGCTTTGTCAACAGGTACTTTTTCCGCCTTGAAAAGGGCGAGACTCTGCGCATGGAGAAATTCGCCTGCTACCACACAGGCCGCGACCTCGCCTTCGCAGCGGAGGAGCGCCCCGGCGGCACGGAGGATATGCGCCCTGTCAGCGCCGCGGGCGACAAGTGCATACAGTCCGCCTCCGGGAAGGGCTATCGCGCCCTGCTCTCCGAGTCCGCCGCGCTCTGGGGAAAATACTGGGCGGAAAACGACGTGGAAATAGAGAGCGACGAGCCCTTTGACCAGCTGGCAATGCGCTTTGCGCTCTACCATCTGAACATCATGATAAAGCGCGATGACAGCCGCGTCGGCATCGGTGCCAAGGGCATGACCGGCGAGGGCTACAAGGGGCACTCCTTCTGGGACACGGAGATGTTCCTGCTGCCGCACTATCTCTTCACCGACCCCGCCTCCGCGCGCACGCTGCTCGAGTACCGCGCCCGAAGCCTGCCCGGCGCGTGGCGCAAGGCGGCGGAAAACGGATATGAGGGCGCCATGTTCCCCTGGGAGAGCGCCTGGCTGGACGACGGCGAGGTCACGCCGCGCTTCGGCGCGGCCGACGTCGAGACCGGCGACAGCATACCCATACTCACCGGCATACTCGAGCACCACATCACCGCCGACATAGCCTGGGCCGTCCGGCTCTACTACACCGCCACCGGCGACGACGATTTCATGTCCCGCTGCGGTTGCGAGCTTCTTATCGAAACCGCGCGCTTCTGGGCCAGCCGCCTCGAGTGGAACGATGCGGCCGGGCGCTATGAGATACGCGACGTCATCGGCCCGGACGAATACAAGGAGCACGTCGACAACAACGCCTTCACAAACTACATGGCCGCCTGGAACCTCTCACACGCGGCGGAAACCGCGCTGGACATGGAGCGGCGCTGGCCGGACGCCTACGGGCGGCTTTCAAAAAAGTATGACCTGTCCGCCCTCGCGGCTGAATTCGCCGAAAAGCGCGCCGCACTCTATCTGCCCTCGCCCAGGGCGGACGGCATTGTGCCGCAGAACGACCAGTACCTCGGCCTCGAGCGCATCGACCTCTCCAAATACAAGTGCCAGCAGGGCGTTTCCACCATATATGAGGACTACAGCCAGGCGCAGATGAACCGCATCATGGTCTCTAAGCAGGCGGACCTCGTCATGCTGCTGCGCATCATGCCCGAGCTTTTCCCGCCCGAGATACGGCGCCGGAACTTCCTCTTCTATGAATCCCGAACGCTGCACGACTCCTCGCTCAGCCACGGGCAGCACTGCATACTCGCCGCCTGGCTCGCGCTGAAGGACATGGCCCTCGACCTCTACCGCCACGCCTGCGAGGTGGACCTGGGGCCCAACCCCGCCTCCTCCGACGAGGGCATACACAGCGCCTCGATGGGCAACCTCTGGCAGTGCGTGGTCTGCGGCTTCGCCGGGCTGCAGTGGCACGAGGGCCCGCTCTCCCTTCGCAGCCACCTGCCGGAGAGCTGGCGCCGCCTGTCCTTCCGCATGGTCTGGCGCGGTGCGCGGCTGCATGTCGAGCTCACTCCCGGGTATTTGGAGGTCCGCAACCTCTCCGGCCCCGCCGTCAGCCTCAGGCTCGAGCGTGAAACGCACTCGATTTCCGCGGGTGAAAGCGTCCGCGTCCACAGCGACGGAGGTGCGGAGGAATGAGATACGCGGGAGTGATTTTCGACCTTGACGGCGTCCTGTGCAGCACCGACCGCTTCCACTTCGAGGCCTGGAAACAGACCGCGCGGGAGGTAAACGCGCCCTTCGACGAAAGAATAAACCAGCGCCTGCGCGGCGTCAGCCGGATGGAGAGTCTGGAAATAATCCTCGGGGGCAGCCCGCTCTCACTTTCCGAGGACGAAAAGCTGCGCCTCGCGGAGGAAAAAAACGAGCGCTACCGCGCGCTGCTGAAAAACCTGACCCACAGCGACCTCGTCCCCGGCGCGGAGGAGACGCTCGCCGCCCTGCGCGCCGCCGGCGTCAAGCTGGCGGTGGGCTCTTCGAGCAAAAACGCCGTTTTCATCCTCGAGCGGCTGGGCGCGCGGGAGCTTTTCGACGCCGTGTGCGATGGGACGATGATTTTGCGCTCCAAGCCCGACCCGGAGGTGTTTTTGAAGGCCGCGGAAATGCTCGGCGAAGCGCCGCGCCGTTGCCTTGTGGTGGAGGACGCCGCAGCCGGGCTCGAGGCCGCACGCTCCGGCGGCATGGACTGCGCGATTATAGGCGGCGCGGACATGCCCTTCGAGCCGGAACACAGGATAGACGGCCTCGGCGAGCTCCGCGCCATCGTATTGGGTTAGGAGGGCGCCATGGAAGAAATCCGCCGGGCCTGGTGGAAGGAGGCCGCCGTATACCAGATATACCCCCGCAGCTTCTGCGATTCAAACGGGGACGGCGTCGGCGACCTGAACGGAATAATCTCCAAATTGGATTACCTGCAAAACCTCGGTGCGGACGCGCTCTGGCTCAACCCGATTTACGAGTCGCCCAATGTGGACAACGGCTACGACATAAGCGACTACCGCGCCATCCTCGCCGAGTTCGGCACGATGGCGGACTTTGAGCGCCTGCTCGATGAGGTGCACCGGCGCGGCATGCGCCTGATCATGGATCTGGTGGTGAACCACACCTCCGATCGGCACGAGTGGTTCATAGCCAGCCGCGCGGACAGAGCCGGGCCGATGCGGGACTTTTACATCTGGAAGGATCCCGCACCCGGCGGCGGGCCGCCGAACAACTGGGGCGGCTGCTTCGGCGGCTCCGCGTGGACGTACGACGGGGGCACGGGGCAGTACTACCTGCACCTCTTCACGCCCGAGCAGCCCGACCTCAACTGGGAAAACCCCGCCGTCCGGGACGCTGTTTTCGACATGATGGACTTCTGGTTCAAAAAAGGCATCGACGGCTTCCGCATGGACGTGATAAGCCTGATATCCAAGGCCGGCTATGCCGACGGCCCGCTCCGCCCGGACGGCCTCTACGGCGACTATACGCCCCAGTGCGCCAACGGCCCTCGGGTTCATGAGTACCTGCGGGAGATGAACCGCCGCGTCCTCAGCCGCTACGACTGCCTCACGGTGGGCGAAAACGCCGCCGTGACGCCGGAGCTGGCCTGCCAATACGCCGGATTTGACTCCCACGAGCTGAACATGGTCTTTCAGTTCGAGCTCATGGACGTGGACGGCGGCGAGAGCCGCAAGTGGCTGCGCAACTACTCCTGGCGCCTTACGGACATAAAGCGCGTCATGACGCGCTGGCAGACTCTGCTCGACGGCCGGGCCTGGAATGCCCTATTCTGGGGCAATCACGACCAGCCGCGCCCCGTTTCGCGCTTCGGCGACGATTCCACGGAGGAAAACCGCGTCCGCTCGGCCAAGATGCTCGCCCTCTGCCTCTATCTGATGCAGGGCACGCCCTATATCTATCAGGGCGAGGAGCTGGGCATGACCAACAGACGCTTTGAGAGCATAGACGAGATAAACGACGTATACACCCGGAACGCCTACCGCGAGCAGACCGGGCGGCTGGGCGTCAGCGCGGAGGAGATGCTCCGCGCCGTCAATTACATAAGCCGCGAGCACGCCCGCACGCCGATGCACTGGGATGCCGGGCCGAACGCCGGCTTCACGGCGGGCCGTCCGTGGATACCGCTTAACCCCAACTACACGCGCATAAACGCCGCAAGCCAGGTTGATGACCCGAATTCGGTGTACAATTTCTACCGCAGGCTGCTGGCCCTGCGCAGGAGCAGCGGCGCGCTGCTCTACGGGCACTATGAGCTCCTGCTGCCGGAGAGCGAGGAAATTTACGCCTATCTCCGCCGCCTGAACGGGGAGGAGATCCTCGTCGTTTGCAACTTCACGGCGCGCTCCGCCCCCTTCATGCTCCCGGAGGGCTGGGACGGCGCCGGGCTGCTGCTCAGCAACTATGAAACCCCGCCTTCGGGCGGCGTCCTCCGCCCATTCGAGGCCGCCGCCCTCGGGCGGTAAGCAAAAACCGCGTCCGCCGGCCGATAAACAGCCGGCGGACGTTCATTTTTCCCTGCGGTTTCCCATCCCCTGCCATCCCGGCCGGGCGGGAGAGCCAATAAATGCTGCCGCGAGCTTATATACCTGAAGGGTTTTCCTTGACGACAAATCCCATGTGCCCAACTCCTCCGCAACCAGCCCGCCGTGCTTCCTGCTTATATCGCGCAGGGCGTTTCCAATAGATTTCCTCACATATTCGCTTTCGTCTGATTTAAGCGCAGCCAGCATGTCTATGGCCGCGCGAGGATTGTCCTTGAAGTACGGGCGGCTTGTCCACACCCTCAGGCCCTCGGAGGCAGCGCGCCGGACATTGGCGCAGCCGCTACCGAGCCACTCCTTAATAACCGGCAGCGAGGCCTCATACCCGGAGAGCCTGCAGTGATTATCAAAGGCCATGGCCAAAACCTCCTGCACCTTCCAGCTCTCATGCAGGCTTACCGTGTTTTTCAGGAATGACAGGGCTTCGGCGTTTTCATGCGAGGCATATCCAAGCAATAAAACGCCCACCTCCTGTATCTGAAAATTATCGGATTGATACAATTCGCAGCCCATTTTGCAGCACTCGTCTGATGAGTGTGTTTTATGGAACTTTGCCGCCTCCGATTTCACGATTTTCAGGCTGTCCTTTTCCGGTATCAGTTTCTCCAGGTACTCCATGTATTCCACGGCGCTTCCCCTCCCCGTTTTCTGCGGCTTAATTATAACAGATTTCATACGGGTTTTGAACCTGCGCAAAAGCCCTCCCGGCTCGCTGTGCCGGGAGGGCCTTGCTGTCCGGGGGAAGCCCTGTTGTTTATCAGTGTCCGCGCGGGCGGCCGCTCCACGCCGGCTATGGCGTGAAGCCCGTTTCAGCCGCGCCGCGGGGCGTCAGGGGAGCTTTGTTATTTCCGCGACGCCGCGCGTGACGCGCGCGGTGAAGGCTTCCCCCCTGAAGCGGAAGGGGAACTCGAGCGAGTCCCAGCCCTCCGGCAGATGCGGCGCGAGCGCGGGCTTCCCGTCCTCAAGGTGCAGCCCCGCGAAGCCGAACACCACGGCCTGATACGTCTCGCCGAGGCAGGCAAGGTGCAGCCCCTCCTTGCCGGTGTTGCCCATCACCTCGCGCAGATCCAGCCACAGCGCCTTGTCAAAGTAGCGCTTCGCCGCGCCAGAAAGGCCGCACTGCGCCGCAAAGAGCGCGTGCGTGGCGAAGCTGAGCGTGGAGTCGTGGATGCACAGCGGCTCGAAGTCCTCCCAGGCGGCGAGCTTCTCCTCAGGGCTGAACCGCTCCGGGAAGCGCGACATCAGCAGCAGCACATCCGCCTGCTTTATCACCTTCAGGCGCTGCAGCGCGTCGAAGCACACGCGCGAATAGGCCGCGCTGTCGTCCGGCTTTAGTGCAGTTATGTCAACCGGCTCCAGCAGATGAAAGGTGTCGTCCTGGAGCCAGCGGCCGGTTTTTCCGTCGCGCGGCAGCCTGATTCCGGCGGAAAAGCGCTCAAGGCTGTCTATTTCGGCTTCCGGCACCTCCGGGAGGTACTCCCGCGCGGCGGCAGCGGCGATGGCTATGTTGTGCTTTACCATGCAGTTTGTGTACAGGTTGTTGCTCGTGATGCCGCAGTATTCGTCCGGGCCCTTGCAGAACAGGAGGTTCACCCCCCCGCCGGGGGCGGGGGAATAGCGGCTGGGCCAGAAGCGCGCCGTTTCGATGAGCATTTCCGCGCCGCCGCGCCTCATGAAGTCCCCGTCGCCCGTCCAGTCCACGTACTGCCCGGCGGCGTAGGCCACGTCCGCCGTGACGTGTACCTCGCTGCAGCCGATGTCCCAGCTCTCGCACTGTTCGCTGCCGTCGAGCGAGACCATCCAGGGATAGCGCGTGCCGGCGCCGTTCATTTTTTTCGCGTGCGCCTTCGCGGCTGGCAGGGTGTGGACACGGAAATCCATCAGGCAGCGCGCGCTTTCGGGGTCCGTCAGCAGGAAATACGGCATGATGAACATGTCCGTATCCCAGAAGCAGCAGCCCTTATAGCGCGTGTGCGTCAGCCCGCGCGCGCCGATGCTCACAGTGCCGTCGCGCGCCGGGCAGTTGGCCATGAGCTGGTAGCAGACATAGCGCAGCGCGCTTTCGCTGTCCGGGTCGCCGCCTATTTTGACTTCACAGCCGGCCCAGCGCCGCCCGAGCTCGTCCCTCGCGCGAGAGAGCGCGGCGCCGTATGCGGCCTCCTCCTGGCCGAGCTGCCTGAGCCGCGGGTCGGCGTCCCGGCTGGTCACGACGCGGCAGGCGCTCTCCACGCAAAAGCTGCGCCCGGAAAAGCGCGCTCCGCCCTCCGGAGTGAAGCCCTCCGGCGCAGGGCCGAAGCTCAGCTCGTAGTCCAGCCGCAGTGACGTGAAGCGCGTGGAGTACGCCCGGCGCGCCGGGCCGGATTCGAGCGTGCGGAACATCTGCACGACCTCGCTGTTCTCCTTCACCTGGTCGTCGGGGATTGGACAGTTGCGCGGGCTTTCATCCACGCCGAGCGTGAGCGTGACGGGCGCATCGGAGCTTATCTCAAAGCGCTGGAACACATATCCCGGGTCGGTTAGGGAGAATAGCCGCCGCTCCATGACGCGCGCGCCGCCGGTGACGGCGTATTCGATCCTCAGCTCGCCCGTGCGCAGGTCCAGCGTGCGCGTGACCTCGGAGCAGATGGCTGCGCGCCGCCCTCCAAGGTCAATCTCCGCCCAGACGGGCGTCGGCAGCGCGGCGAAGTCGGTTATCGGCGAGCCTTCGTTGATGCGGTCGAAGATGCCGGCCACGAAGAGCCCACAGTCCAGAGGCCTCGGCTCTGTGCGGAGGGCGGTCACGCCGCGCGAGCCCATCCGGCCCGAGCCGGTGAAAAAAACGCTCTCAAGAAACCGGTCGCGCTCACCGCCTCGAGCGGTGAGCGTCCAGCCGTCGAACTTCACGTCATTCCTCATATTCAACGCCCCCCAGTGCGCGCCGCAGCGCGTGGCAGACAAAGCCAGCGGCGGTCGCAAAGTGCTCGCCCGTGGCGCACTCTCCCGTGTGCTCATCTATGCTCTCGCAGACGATGCCGTTGTCAAGCGCCGCGCGGCGGAGTATGTCCAGCGCGCGCCCGCTCTCGCCGGAGAGCAGGCTGTTCGCCACGCTCGGCAGCCAGGGGTGCGGCGCGTGGGCGCAGCCGATGTCGGCAAACTCGCACCCGGCGAAGCTGTAGGCGTAGTCCGGCGAGCGGATCATGCGCGCGGTGTTGAGCCATATCGGGTCGTCCCCGGCGCAGAAGCCGAGATACGGCAGGAGCAGCAGCGAGCCGGGCGGCTCGTCGTAGACGTCGCTGCGCCCCGCGAGGTCCGTGCTCCAGACGAAATAGCGCCCGGAGCCGCCATCGGCCGTGCAGCGGTTGTATACCGCCTCGCGGACGGCCTCCGCCTCCCGCTTCAGCGCGCCGTACCGCTCGGGACAGAGCCACGCGAGCGCGCGCAGGGCGCGCCAGACGAGCACGTTGTCGTATGTCAGGTACGGGTATGTGTGCATGTCGTCTGTGGGCATCAGGAAGGTCTCGTACAGCGGCTCGCTCTCGTGGCGCACGGACTTTAACGTGCGGAGTATGCGCTCTATGCCCCCGGTCACGCACGGCATGGAGAGCAGGCCCGTGTCGCCTGTGGCGTTCACATAGCGCTCGAGCGCTATGACGGGCGCGACGAGCTCGTCGAGCTCGAAGCCCGGCTCGAGCACCGTGCCGTCAATAAAGCGCGAGTGGACGCCGATATTGCGCCCCTGCCGGCCGAAGGCGTAGAGCAGCATCTCGCGCGCGAGCACGGCGTCGGCGTCGAGTATGCCAGGGAAGCTCCAGAAGAGGCTGTCGCGGTCCCAGTAGGCCGCCGAGACGTAGTAGCGCGGGCTGCGGCTCGTGACCAGAACCAGCTCCTCCGTGTCAATGGTGACGCCGGTGGAGTAAAAGATGCAGAAAAAGAGGTTCAAGTTGTACGTTTTGTCAAGCTGCTCATCCCCGCTGCGCCACTCGCGCGCGGCGAGGTAGGCGAGCGTTTTTTTCAGCTCATAGTCCCAGCCGCGGCGGAGCATCTCCTTCGCGCTCGTCGCGGCGGCGACCTCCTCATAGCCGAGGCCCCAGAAAAAACAGGCGCTGTCGCTCTCCCCCGGCCCAAGCGCCGCGCGGCGTGTCAGGCAATAGGCCGTCCCGCCCTGCCCCTCGCCGTGCGCGGATGAAATCTCCCTGTCGCACATCGGCGCGAAGGCGAGGAACGGCAGAGCGCAGCTCAGCTCAAACACCGGCCCCGAGCTCCACAGGCTGTCCGTGACGCCCATTTCGCCGCGTATTCCGCGGCTTTCGTTTATGCAGACGCGCGCCCCGCCCCAGACGCCGCGAAGCCCATATTCGGCCTCCGCCGCCTCGTCCGTGGGGTTTTCAAGGCTGAGGCGGAAGATAAATCCGCGCTCGCCCACCGGCGCGAGGATCGTGCCGTGCAGGATGAGCTCTCCCGCGCGGGCGGTGAACTCGGGCACCCAATGCCCGAGACGGCGCCACGCGAAATCCGTGAGCTCCGCCCCGGAGGCAAAGGGCGCTATCAGCGGCTCCGACCCGCCGCGGAACTCCACAAGCCCCTTCGCGCCCATGTGCAGGCAGGAAAAGCTCCCGACAGTCGCCGTGCGCTCGCTGATATCGGGCAGCGAGACATACTCGTTTCCGGTTGGAAGATACAGCTCTTTCATAGGAAAACCTCTAAGTATAATTTAATCGTTTAACACTTGCCCATTACTTTTTCATGATAACATCATATCATAATCCCGGCGCTTGTCAACAAAAATTGTGCTTATTGTAAAAAATACTCTTGACATTCGCCGCGCCATTGGCTAATATTAAGTTGTAAGCCAATTTAATCGCTTAAATTAACGGGGTGCATATAAATGTCAGAGCAGCGGGTTACGATGAAAGACGTGGCAAAGGCCGCAGGAGTGACCACGGCGGCGGTCAGCTACGCCATAAGCGGCAAGCGCCCGATATCCGACGAGACGCGCAAGCGCGTGGAAGCGGCGATAAAGGAGCTGGGCTACACGCCCAACATGGCCGCGCGCACGCTCTCGAGCGCGGGGCGCTCCAGCAAGCTCATCGGCGTGGTCGTGCCTCAGACCGAGGGCGGTGGCCGGCTGATGTTCCAGAACCAGTTCTATGCCGAAATACTCGGCAGCATAGAGCTGTGCGCGCGCCAGGCGGGCTATCACGTCCTCATTTCAGCCACGGACGCGAACGACAGCTACCTCACCCTCGCCGCCGAGAGGAACCTCGACGGGATCATCGTCATCGGCATGTACCCGGACGAATTCTACCAGCAGATGAAGCGCAGCCGCATACCCATCGTGCTCATCGACAGCTATTGCAACGACCACTATTACCACAACGTGCGCATAGACGACGCCTACGGCAGCTATCTTGCGACTAAATACGTGCTTGAGCGCGGGCACCGGGACATAGCGTTCTTCTGCGGCCGCATCAAGGACAACGGCGTCATGAAAAAGCGCCTTGCGGGCTACCGCGACGCGCTGGGCGAATACTCCGTGGAGTTCAGGGACGCTCTGGTGTTCGAGGGCGACATAGATTACAAGGACGGGATAGAGAGCGCGAACCGGCTGATGGACACGCAGGTGAACGCCACCGCCGTGGTAGCCGCGGCGGACATCCTCGCCATCGGCGCGGCGAAGGCTTTTTACGAGCGCGGCGTGCGCGTCCCCGACGGCATCTCGCTCATGGGCTTCGACGACCTTGAAATCTCGCAGTACCTCACCCCCGGGCTCACCACCGTCCGGCAGCAGATCTCGCTCAAGGGCGAGAAGGCCGTGGAGCTGCTCATCCGCAGCATAAACGAGCCCGAGCTGACCAAGCAGGAGCTGATACTCCCCGTTTCCCTCGTGGAGCGCGAGAGCGTGAAACGTATCTAAGGCCATGAGGCGCGCGGCGGTCTGTGCCGGCCGGCAGTGCGCGCACATGCGTTCCCCATATTTGCGGGTTCGGTGCCCGCATCCACACGGCTGCAAGTAGGCAACGCGCGAGCCTATGGAGCATATGAACTAACTGATAAGGAGGAAGTAAAAAATGAAGAAGAGGCTGTTTGCCGTCCTGGCCTGCTGCCTTGCGCTGCTTATGGTGCTATCGGCCTGCGGGTCGCAGGAGAGCGAACCCAGCACTGCGCCAACCGCCGCCGGGGAAAGCGACCCCGGCACCGAGCCCCCTGCGGAGGGCAGCGAGGAGCCCGCGGCAGAGCCCGTCACCATCACCTACTGCAACTTTAACGCCTCCGGCGGCAACGAGGAAACACTGCAGAGGATGTACGAGGCCTTCCACGAGGAGTACCCGAACATCACCGTCGAGATCGAGACCATCGCCATCGACGATTACTTCACCCAGATGCAGACTCGCATTGTCGGCGGCACAGCCCCCGACTGCTTCGAGATGAACATCGAGAACTTCGCGGCCTATGCCAACATGGGCGTCCTCGCCCCGATTGAGGGCGTCGACCTCAGCGGCATGGATGCGACTGCCCTCTCCGCCTTCACGGTTGACGGTGTGCAGTACGGCCTGCCCGGCAACTTCTCCAACGTCGTGCTGATCTACAACAAGGACCTCTTCGATCAGGCCAACATAGAGTACCCGAACTCCGACTGGACGCAGGACGACGTCCAGGCCGCGGCCGAGGCCATCAGGGCCCTCGGCGACGATATCTATGGCTACTACCAGCCGCTGACCTACAACGAGTTCTACAAGGCCTGCGCCCAGTTCGGCGGCAGCCTGCTGAACGAGGACAAAACCGAATTCACGATCAACTCCCCCGAAAACGTGGCCGCGGCCCAGATGATGGCCGACCGCGTGCTCGTCACCAACGTACAGCCCACCGCCGAGCAGATGGGCGGCATGGGCGACTGGGACCTCTTCATGAGCGGCCGACTGGGCATGATACCCACCGGCATCTGGGCGTTTAATACCTTCGCAGACGGCTGCGACTTCGCCTGGGACATTGCGGTCGAGCCCGGCATGGAACAGAAGGCCACCCACTTCTTCTCCAACGCCTGTGTCGTCAACGAGGCCAGTGAGAACAAGGACGCCGCCATGACCTGGATAACTTGGCTGTGCTCGAGCCCGACGGCCGCAGAAATCCGCATCGAGGCCGGCTGGGATCTGCCCGCCATCAACGATGAGGAAGTGCTCGCCAGCTACCTCGACCTGACTCCTCCCGACAACCGTGAGGCAGTGTTCGAGTCTCTCGACTACCTGGTCGTCCCGCCGGTCATCGAGGACTACGCCCTCATGAGCGACATCATCGGCCAGCAGCTCGAGGCCGCCGCCGCAGGCACCGTCACTGTGCAGGAAGCGCTGGATGAGGCGCAGGCGCAGTGCGAGGCGCAGATAACGCTGGGATAAGCTAACCGTCTTGGGGAGGGGACCGCCCCTCCCCAAAATTAAACATCAAAACGGGGAGGAAGCGTACGGCCGTGCGAAAGAAAAAACAAAAACCAATACGCGGGCAGGACGGGCTGTTGACGGCCTCGCCGTTTTTGCTGCCGAGCTTTATAGGGCTGCTTGTGTTTTCCCTGCTGCCGATAGTGATATCGTTTTTCCTGAGCCTGACCGACTGGAACGGCCTGGACAGGATAGCCGAGGCGGGGTTTTTTGCAGAGCACTTTATAGGCTTTGACAACTACAAGGCCATCCTCGGCGGCGATGAGTTCTGGCGTGTGCTGCTCAACACGCTGGAGTACATAGTCCTGTACATCCCGCTGATGCTCGCCTGCTCGCTCTCGGTCGCCTATCTGCTCTCGCGCGAGCGCAGGGGTGTGACGGCGTTCCGCATAATCTACTACATCCCAGTGCTCACGAGCTGGGTAGCGGCCAGCATGATTTGGAAGAGCATGCTCTCGCCGGAATACGGCGCGGTGAACAACCTCCTCGCGATCTTCGGCATCGACGGCCCGGGCTGGCTGCTGGACGAAAACTGGGCAATGCCCGCCATCGTCCTCGTGTCCGTGTGGAAGGACATGGGCTTTTTCGGGCTGATACTCCTGTCCGGCATGGTTGGGATAAACAGGAGCTACTACGAGGCCGCGTCGCTGGACGGCGCGAACGCCTGGCAGCGATTCTGGCGCATCACCCTGCCGCTTATGACGCCGGCCATTTTCTATGTCCTGGTGGTCAGCCTGATAAACTCCTTCCAGCTCTTCCCGCAGATCATGATAATGACGGAAGGCGGACCGAACGGTGCCACGCAGGTCATGGTTGAGCGGATATACAAGTACGGCTTCCGCTATTACCGCATGGGCTACGCCGCGGCGTTCTCGTGGCTGCTGTTCATAATCATCATGCTCTGCACGTGGCTGCAGATGAAGGGACAGAAAAAGTGGGTGAACTATGACTCGTAAACGCCATTTGAGTACGACAGGGTACTACATAGTTTCAATACTGCTCGCGATCGTGGCGATGATCCCCTTCCTGTGGATGATCTCCACCTCGCTGAAAAGCCGCGGCGCGCTGATGAGCATACCGATAGAGTGGATACCCGACGAGCCCACTCTGGACGCCTACAGCGCGGTGTTCTCCCGCTTCCCGTTTTTGCGCACCATCGGCAACAGCCTGTTTATAGCGATTGTGTACACGCTTATCACGCTTGTGTCCGCGAGCATGGCGGCGTTTGCCTTCGCCAAAATACGCTTCCGGGGCAGCGGCGTGATACTGAAAATCTATCTGGCCATGATGATGATCCCCACGCAGGTCACAATGATCCCGCTGTTCGTCATCATGAACCGCCTGGGGCTAATAGACAGCTATGCCAGCGTCATCCTGCCAAGCATTTTCAAGCCCTTCGCGGTGTTCATGCTCGTGCAGCAGATGCAGTCCATACCTAACGACTACCTCGACGCGGCGCGTGTGGACGGGGCGGGTATCTTCCGCGTATATGGGCACATCGCCCTGCCGATGTGCGCCCCGACGCTGGCCACGCTGGCCGTAACGACCTTCATGGAGAGCTGGAACGACTATCTCTGGCCGCTGCTCATGCTCACCGACCGCAGCAAGATGACCCTGCCGATCGCCCTCTCCACGCTCAACGGCCAGTACAACACGGAGTACAACGTGCTCATGGCCGGCAGCCTGATCTCCATGATACCGATAATCATAATCTACCTCTGCGCACAGAAGCAGTTCAAAAACGGCCTGATGGCCGGAGGCATAAAGGGATAACGCCATGGAACACGTTGTTTATAACCTTCCTTTTGATTCTTTTTACATCTCCTGTTCAAACGGGGCCCCGGCGCACTTTGAGTGCTCCGGGGCTTCGGAGGGCTGGGAGGTGCGCATCGTGGCGGAGTATTGCGGGGTTTTCGGCCTCGGCGAGCGCTACGACGCGGTGAACTACATCGGGAAAACCGCCGTCAACGCCGTGGAGGAAAAATTCTGCCGCCAGGGCGATAAAACCTACTGCCCGATGCCTTTTTTCTGGACTGACGCGGGCCTCGGCGTCTGGGCGGACACGGCGCGCGTCACGGAATTTGACTTCGGCCCCGGCGAAATCGTGCTGCGCCTGCCGGAGCAGTGCGCGCTCCACGTCTTTTCCGGCACGCCGCGCGAGATCGTCTCGGAGTACATGCGCGCCGCCGGCGAGCCGGCGCTGCCGCCGGACTGGGCCTTCGGGCCGTGGATCTCGGCGAACCACTGGGACAGCCGCGAAAAGCTCGAACACGCCGTGGCGGAGGCGGAGGAGCGCGGCTTCCCCGTGTCCGTGGCCGTGGTAGAGGCGTGGAGCGACGAGGCCACGTTCTACATCTTCCGCGGCGCGGAGTATGAGCCGAAGGCGGGCGGAAAAGGCTTTGACTACGCCGGCTTTGACTTCTCCCGCTCGCCCTGGCCCGACCCTAAGGGCATGATAGAGCGCCTGCACGAAAAGGGAGTGCATCTCGTGCTCTGGCAGATACCCGTCTACAAGCAGCTTGAGCCGCACGAGACGCCGAATGAGCAGCTTGCGCTCGATTGGGCGGACGCCGCGGAGCGCAGGCTGTGCGTAATGGACGCGGACGGCGCGCCCTACCGCATCCCGGAGGGCCACTGGTTCGCGGGCTCGCTGGTGCCGGACTTCACGAACCCGGAGACGGTGGAGAGCTGGTTTTCAAAGCGCGCGTACCTCAGCGAAATCGGCGTAGACGGCTTCAAGACCGACGGCGGGGAGTTCATTCTCTCCGACAGCGCACGATTTTTCGACGGCACGACAGGCGCGGATGGCCGGAACCTATATCCTCAGCTATACACAGGGGCGTATACGGAGCACTTAAAGCCCGGCCAGGCCCTCTTTTCCCGCGCGGGCTACACCGGCGCGCACACGACGCCCATGCTCTGGGCCGGCGACCAGCTCTCGACCTTCGGCGAGCTGAGGGGCCAGCTCAACGCGGGGCTCTCCGCCGCGGCGAGCGGCATAATCTTCTGGGGCTTCGACATCGGCGGCTTTGCGGGAGCGCTGCCCTCGCCGGAGCTGTATATGCGCGCCACGCAGCTCGCCTGCTTCGCGCCCATAATGCAGTGGCACTCCGAGCCGGACGGCGGGCAGTTCAAACTGCTCCAGCCGGGCATGGAGGGGAACAACGAGCGCTCCCCCTGGAACATCGAGCTGGCGTTCGGCCTTGAGGGCTACACGGAGAAGGTGCGCTTCTGGCACCTGCTGCGCATGGAGCTGCTGCCGTACATCCGCGCGGAGGCGGCGAGGTGCGTGGAACAGCGCGAGCCGCTCATGCGCCCGATGGCCTATGCCTTCCCGGCGGACCGGCGCTGCGTCGATATCGGCGACGAATACATGTTCGGCGGCGCGCTGCTGGCCGCGCCCGTGCTCAGCGAAGGCGCGGCGGAGCGCGAGGTCTATCTGCCGGACGGGGAGTGGCGCGATTTTTACACCGGCGAGCGCCTGCAAGGCAACCGCACATACATCCGGGAATGCGCCGAAGAGATGCCGGTGTTCGTCCTCGAGGGCGCTGAAAACTCGCTTCTGCTGCCGGGGCCGCGCCATGGGATTTGACGCCGTTATATTCGACCTCGACGGGGTGCTGTGCCGCACGGACAGGTATCATCTGGCCGCCTGGGGCGAGCTGGCATCGGAGCTCGGCATTGAGCTTCCGCCGGACGCCGCCGAGCGCACGCGCGGGGTCGGGCGCATGGAGAGCCTTGAGCTCGTGCTTGGGCCCCTTGCCTCGCATCTGGCGCGGGAGGAAAAAGAGAAATTGGCGGAGCGGAAAAACCGCATATACAAAGAGCAGCTCAGGCGCCTGGGCCCGCAGGACATCGAGCCGGGCGCGGCGGAGGCGCTCGCGGAGCTGCGCCGGCGCGGACTGAAGCTCGCCGTGGCCTCGTCCAGCCGAAACGCGCCGCTGATAACCGAGCGCCTTGGCTTCAACGGATGGCTGGACGCCGTTGTGGACGGCAGCATGATCTCCCGCAGCAAGCCGGATCCGGAGGTGTTCCACAAAGCCGCGGAGCTGCTCTCGCTACCGCCGGCGCGGTGCGCGGTGGTCGAGGACGCGCAGAGCGGCATCGACGCGGCGAGGGCCGGGGGCTTTTTCGCCGTCGCGTACACGCGCCCGCCGCGCCCCCTTGAGGGCTGCTGCGCGGAAATCCACGCCCTCGCGGCCCTGCCGGCGCTGCTGACGCAGGCATCCGTTGCGCAGGAATAAGAAAAACAGCCGGCGGGCCCCGAATCGGGGCCCGCCGGCCGCAAATTTACAGGCCTGTGCGGCCCATGCACCGCCGCCGGCCTCCGGGAGGGCGTTTCAGCTCACTCTCCCCGCGGCTCCGGCTGTGCGGAGACAC
Source organism: Candidatus Scatomorpha intestinavium (assembly GCA_018712985.1). Classification (GTDB taxonomy): domain Bacteria; phylum Bacillota; class Clostridia; order Oscillospirales; family Oscillospiraceae; genus Scatomorpha; species Scatomorpha intestinavium. The sequence continues at coordinate 10,870 of DVGA01000011.1, read as the reverse complement.
GCTCGATGCTGCGCGACAAGGCGATGCCGCGCTCCACGCTGTCCTGAGTCAGCTCTTCGTGTTCCTTCGGGTCTTTCCCCTCAAACAGCAGCCGTGAGCGCAGGATGCAGGCCAACACGGAGCGCGGGTCGTCCATTATGCAGCCCTCGTCGGCCAGCTCGAACTTCAGCCCCGCCATCGCGTCAGTCGCCGTCCTGGAGGCTTTCGCGTTTTCAGGCGCCGCGAAGCGGCGGTACAGCTCACAGCGAGCCTCGCAGTGTTCCGCTCAGCACGAGTTGCCGCACTTCCTCCCGCTCACTGCCCTGCCCGGGCCGCTGAGCCGCCGCGCATCTTTTTCAGGTATACATAGAGCGACACGAGTGACGGGACCCCGAGCCACGCTATGACCGCCGCGAGCGTCACGGCCTCGAAGTCCTCAATGGCAAACGCGGCGGCAAGATAGAGCAATGCCACCGGGATCGCCCAGAAACCGAGCGACCTGTGCGCCGCGAGCCATGCGTCCGTGTCCGCCACCGTCCAGGGCAGGCGCAGCCCCGTGTGCCGGTTGAACGGCAGGCGCGGCGAGATGATGCCGGAAACCGCCATAATCACAAACACCACCGACGCCGCGGCGATTTTTTCACCGCCGGCGGATATGGAAAAAACGCCGAAAGCGCTCAGCACGGCGGCAGCGGCGGCCAGCACCGTCAGCGCGGCGTCGAAAACGGTCACGAACCTCACCGCGCTCAGGCCGCGCCTGTCCCCTCCCCCTGTGAGCAGCGCGAGATTGCGCCAGAGCGTGAACACCGCCGCGAGAAAACAGGCTGCCACCGCCGCGCAGGAAACTGCCTTATTGCGGCAGAGCAGGGCCGTGAGCAGCGCCGCAAAGCACAGCGCCGTTATCAGGGCGCGCTTGCGCGCGACCAGCCGCGCACGGCGTTCAGCCTCAGTCTTTTCAGCCAGGAGCGCGTTCGCCCGCTCCAGATCGGCTGCGAGCGACTCCCCTTTCGCGTCCGCGGAATTTCCAAGCAGCTCCCCGGCGCTCACATTGAATATCTCCGCCATGCGCACAACGAGGTCCGCATCCGGCACCGAGAGGCTGTTTTCCCACTTTGACACCGTCTGGCGCACCACGCACAGCTTTGCTGCGAGCTCCTCCTGCGTGAGCCCGGATCGCCTGCGCAGCCTCTTTATGTTGTCAGATAACATGCTCGCCCCTCCTTTGCCTGCATTATAGCCGCGGGCCCGCTCATACGCAAGCAACGCGAATTAACATGTGCCGCACGGGTACAAAGCACCGGGTTCCCAGCCGCGTCCGGCGCGCCATCGCTGTAGCGGTTGCAGCTCACGCTTTCTTTCTCAGCTTAAGATCAACATTTCTCCTTCCAGCGATCCTCTGCAAGACCTCAGAAACATATGAACTCCGCTCCCTGAGCGGCAGCAGAGCCAATCCGGCGCTGGCCCGTATCTCGTCCAGCGCCTCATGTATTTCCGGGAGCTCCAGCAGATTCACCGCCGTGCAGAAGAAGCTCCTCCTGCGCCCGTCGTTGAAATTGTCAAGCAGGAAGGAAAGCAGCCTTATTTTTTCTTCCTGTTCGCGGTTATATCGCTCGACGCCGACGGCAATCACTTTTTCCAAATCCGCTTTCTGGCGCCGGTGGGTGAAAAAAGAATCGTATTCGTCGATGCGCTCATATTTTTCGCACGGGTAGCCGACGCATTCACAGCAGTACTCAACCCCTCCGTGCTCAAGGCTGCATCTCGCGATTTTACACGATTGATTGCCGTTGCCACAGCCGCCGCAATGGCCCCCGAGGCGCATCGGACACAGCCCACAATTCAGCCCGCAAAGAGAGAGCAGGCTATTGCCTCGTTCAAAGCCATTCATATAATCACCCCCGCATTTCGGTCTGACGTTGATCAATTATACAGGGGCCGTCTGCTTTTGGCTTGCTTTTTTGAGGCATTTCCTATATACTGTGTAAGATCGCAGGTTACAAATGTGCGTTTTCTCTTCACTGTCTCTAAAACAAGTGCCTGTGGCGGAAAAAGCGCTGCTTTGATTTGCTTTATATCAGCATTAGTGAGGGTATCACTTTGAATATCAGTCAGGACAAACGGAAGCGGCTGGCCCATGTAGCCCGCCGCTACTACCTTGAGGATCACAAACAGAGCGACATAGCCCGGGAGCTTGGAATCTCCCGCCCCATGGTCAGCCGCCTGTTGTCTGAGGCGAGAGAGCTGGGCATAGTTGAGATAACCGTCCACGACCCGGAGACCAAAACAGCAAGGCTGATGGACCGGCTGAGGAGCATAAGCTCCATTCAGGGCGGTGTGCTCGTTGAGGACAGCGGCGACAATGACGACGTAAACCTCATGCTCTCCCAGGGGGCGCTGCAGCTTCTGCAGCAGCTCGGCACAAAGCGGCTCGGAGTCGGCTGGGGCTACCTCATCGGGCAGATCGTGGATTGGCTCGAGCAAAACCCTCAGACCGGCAGCACTGTTACGGATATATGCCCGCTGGTTGGCAACGCAAGCATCCCCGCCCGGAACTACCAGTCCAACGAAAACATACGCCTCATGGCCCAGCAGATGGGCGCCGCCCCCCATTTCCTCTATCTCCCTGCTCTGCCCGAGAGCCTGGAGGAAAAAGAGGTGCTCTGCTCCACCGAGGTCTACCGCCAGATCTACCGCCAGTGGGAACTGCTGGACACGGCCCTTGTCAACATCGGCGACTATCCCTCCAGCCCCGACTTCGCCTCGCTCGTGCGCTACGGCAATCTGCTGCAGCAGCGCAGGGCCTGCGGCAGGATGCTCATCTATTACTTTAATGAGGACGGCTATGTTATTCAGTCCGATCAGGACTTCGCCATACAGATACCGGTCGACGTGCTCAAACGCTGCCCCAACATCATCGGAGTGTGCTCCGCGAACACGAGCCCGAAGGCAGTGCGCGGCGCACTGAAATCCGGCTTCTTTACGCAAATTGTTGCCCGCTCCGAAATAATTGAGACGCTGCTTGAGCAGTGAGCGACATATGTAACCTCCCCGTGGAGAAACGATACTTCTCCGCGGGGAGGTTTTGTGCTTTTATGCCAAGACAGCCTGATAATTTTTGTTCAATATGGGGGATTTGACTTTAACTATTGACATAAGTAACTGCATGTGCTAACGTTTAGTTACGAATGTAACAATCTGCATTGAGAAGCGGGCGCTTGAGCAGCCCGGATTACAACAGGAGGTGTAAGCAGTGACCAAAGCTGAGTTTGCGGCCAGGCTGCAGAATGCCTGCGCCGCAGTTATAGCCGCCGAGCAGGAGCTGAGCGATATTGACGCCCGCTTCGGTGACGCCGATCACGGCCTGACCATGAGCAAGATCGCCGGAGCTGTTTCGGACGCTGTGGCAGCGTCCGCCGGAGGCATACAGTCAATGCTGGATGACGCCGCGACGGCAGTTATGGAGCTCAACGGAGGCAGCGCCGTTCCGCTTTGGAACACCTGGCTGGACGGCATGCAGGAGGGCGCGCCCGTGGGCGGTGAAATCAGCATCGCCGGATTGAAAGCCATGTTTGCCGCTGCTCTCGAGGCCCTTGAGGACATTTCCGGGGCAAAAGTGGGCGACAAGACCATGATGGACGCACTGATTCCCGCCACGGAGGCCATAGAGGCATATGATGGCGGCGATGAGTCCGGGCTTTTTGCCGCGGCGGCTGCTGCGGCGTCCGAAGGCGCGGAGAACTCCAAAAATTTTGTGTCCAAGTTCGGCAGGGCCAAGAGCTACGGCGAACAGACCATCGGCACTCCCGATGCCGGGGCCGTGTCCATGTGCTACTTTTTCCGCGGGCTTGCCGAGTGAATGAAATAAAACTCTGAACAGGTGGTATCAAACTATGAAAATGAAGAAGTTCATCAACGCGCCCGAGACCATCACTGACGAAGAGCTCGTCGGACTGGGCCTCGCCTACCCCGACATCGTAACGGTCGACGGGCATCTGGTTATAAGCAAGGATCTCGAGAATGCAGACCGCGTGACCATCGTTACCTACGGCGGCTCCGGCCACGAGCCCGCGCAGGCCGGCTTTGTCGGCAAGGGCATGCTGGATGTGCAGGCGGTGGGCGATATTTTTGCCGCGCCGAATGCCAAGCTGGTATTTGAGGCCATGAAGCGGGCCGACAAGGGCCATGGCGTACTGCTGCTGACTCTCAACTACGCCGGCGACCAGCTTGCCGGCAAGCAGGCCATCAAGCTGGCCCAGAAGGCCGGGCTCAACTTCCGTCAGGTTATCACCGGCGAAGAGATACAGTACGACCCCAACGGCGAGGACAACAGGCGCGGGCTTGCCGGCGCCGTGGCACTTTACCACATCGCCGCTGCCGCCGCCCGTGAGGGCAGGAGCCTCGATGAGGTGGCAGAAATAGCCCAGCACTACGCCGACAACATGGCCTCCATAACCGTCAAGTCCACCGACGCCACGCATCCGCAGAACGGTATGCCCTTCGGCGACCTCGGCGAAACCGACATGATGGAGATAGGCGCCGGCCAGCACGGCGAGGGCGGCGGCGTGCGCGTACCCATGATGTCCTCAAAAGACACTGTAGCGACTGTGGCCGAGGCTCTCAGCTCCAAGCTCGGCCTGGCAGCCGGGGACAAGGCCTTTGTCATGATAAACGGCTGCGGCGCTACCACCATGATGGAGATGCTGGTGCTGTTCAAGGACACCGTGGAGTTCCTGCGTGCGAAGGGCATCGAGGTCATGGCCAGCATGGTAGGCGAGATCCTCACCGTACAGGAGGCCGCCGGCTTCCAGATGAACATCGCCAAATGGGACGACGAGACGCTCCGCCTTTGGAACACCTCCTGCCACACTCCCGCCTACAGCAAGGAGTAAGCCATGGCAGACAACATCGGGAACAAGCCCGCACATGACTATCATCTGGATGTGCCCGCAGTACAGGACGGCTTCTATGTAAAGGGCGCAGGGCACTGTGATTTCGGCATGCAGAGCCGTCTCGCCCGCATATTCAATCCGAAGTCCGGCAACACGGTCATGCTGGCCTTTGACCACGGCTACATCATGGGCCCCACGTCCGGGCTGGAGCGCATCGACCTGGTGATCCCCCCGCTCATCCCACATGTCGACGTGCTTATGGGCACGCGCGGTATTTTCCGCACCTGCATCCCCCCCGCGGCCCGCGTGGCAAAGTGCGTGCGCGTGACGTACGATTCCACGGTGCTCTATGACGACATGTCCAACGGCGGCGGCTTCGCCTGCGACATGGCGAACGCCATACGCACCGGCGCCGACTGTGTCGCTGTTCAGACTTTCATCGGCGCGCCGGGCGAGAGCCGCTCGCTCGAGCTTCTCGCCCGCACCGTAGACGCCGCAACCGGCTACGGTATACCGACTCTCGGCGTCGTCGCCGTTGGCAAGGATATGGAACGCACGGAGAAGTTCTTCCTGCTGGCCACCCGAGTTCTGGCCGAAAACGGCGCCAACATCGTCAAGAGCTACTACTGCGACGGCTTTGAGCGCGTTGCGGCCGCCTGCCCGGTGCCGATAGTGATAGCCGGCGGCAAAAAGCTGCCCGAGCTCGAGGCGCTGGAGATGGCCTACAAGGCCATACGCGACGGCGCGCACGGCGTGGACATGGGGCGCAACATCTTCCAGTCCGACTGCCCCGCCGGGATGGCTCAGGCCATCGGCAAAATCGTGCACGAGGGCTATACGCCCAGCCAGGCCTACGAGGTGTATCAGGAGATAAAGCACAATAAATAATCCCGCGCGGCCGGGTCTATACGCCGCATCTGGCGGCCGTCCCCCCATGCGCAGGGAAAAGGCATGTCAAACTAAAATATCAGGAGGAGATACTATGTCCGCTGAATATATGCACATCGGCATCCCAGTCACCAACAGGAAGCCCGGCATGGTTCACAACGAGGGCGCAGGGTTCTGGGTCAGCAACGTCGACGATTACGACTACAAGATAGAGTACCTGAAGTTCGAGGAAGGCACTCCCTTCCCGGAGGTGCTGCACCGCAACGTGCATGTGGCCTACAAAGTCGACGACCTGCAGAAGTACATCGACGACGCAGATTCCGTCATCTGCGGCCCGATGGACGCCAATGACAAGGGCGACAGGCTGGCCTTCGTATGGAAGGACGGGGCTATCCTCGAGCTCTACAAGGAAGCCTGAAATATAAGCAGAAACTGCCGGAACGGGGCGCATATGCCCTGCTCCGGCAGTGCTGCAAACAGTCCCGGGCGCGTTACGCTGTTGAACGCGCCCGGGACGGCTCTTCATGTACAAAACCCGGCGGGCGCGGATATGCGCCCGCCGGGTTTGCGGTTTATTCAGTTTTCAAAAGCAGCCTCCAAAGGCCTCGAGGGCGGCGTCGCGCCCCTCGTCGGAGAGGATGGCGTAGAACACATAGGTCCCCTGCTCATACAGCCTGGCGTTCTGCAGCTTTGGGAACTCGTCCGGGAGGTACTCCGGCATCCAGCTGTTGAGCCGGAGCTGCAGATAGTCGGTCACGGCGGTCTTGAGCTCCTCCGCCTGCGCGGCGTCAGCGCCCTTGAAGAGGCCGATCTCATCTATCGTGGTGCCGACGCCGGTTATGAGCACGCGGCAGACCTCATAGTCCCCCTCCTCGAGTCCGAACATGCCCTTCAGATAGCTGGAGTCCGCCTCTGTCATGGAGGAGGTATCCACAGCAGAATCAATGGCGGATTCAACCTCATCGAATGCAGGTTCCGCCGCATCGGAGCCGCAGGCGGCGGTAAGGCAGAGCGCAATGGCGCAGAGCAAAAGTATTGAAAGCTTCTTTTTCATACGAGCACCTCCTCGTGAAGGTCACAGATAGGCGTGAGTGCGCAGGTACTGCAGCACGGCGTTATAGCCGTCGGCATTCAGGTGTATCCCGTCGCCGTTGCCGTAATCCTCGCGCAGGGAGCCGTCCTCAGCCTTCAGCACGCTGCAGGAGTCGGCATAGCGCGTCCCCGTAGCCTCCGCAACATCCAGGATCCAGCCGTTGGCCGTGTCAATCTTTTCGTTGCTTATCTGGTCGATATACTGATAGTCGTTCTCCACCGGGTAGATGGAGTTGCAGATTATCCTCGTGGTCGGGCTGGCCTCCAGCACGGCGTTTACAAGGTCCGTGTAATAGAGCTTGAACGCGTCCTCCTCCAGCTCCGCGACGCCGTTCACGCCGAGGGTGATAACAAGGTATTCCGGCCGCTTTGCCGCCACCGCGTCCTCAATCGTTAGCTCCTCGCCCGTGTCAGGATACACTATGGAGGCGGCGTTCCAGAAATACAGCGTGAGCGTGCCGCTTGACGGGGTCCAAACCTGAGTCGTGGACGTGCCGCCGCTGAGCACCCCGTATTCCCTCAGCCCGTTCGTCGTACTGTCGCCGAGGAAGGTCAGCCGGTCGATATACTCCTGCCCGGCGTCCTCGGTTTCCGGCAGCAGGGCCGCCGAAGTGGTGTCTATGCCCGTCGAGGCCCCGGGGGTCTCGCTCCCGGCGCCCTCGCCCTCGCCCGATGGGGCGGACGATTCGCCCGGCGCGGGGCTCCCGCCCTCCGCCGAGGGCGGTGCTGTTGTTATGTCAACTCCGCTGCCGTAAGTAAACGAGGCGAAGAGGAGAGAAAACAGCACTACCAGCAGGCAGGCCACTATCGCTATGGCCCACACGAGGTAGAGCGCGTTTTGGTTGTTCTTCCTGTTCATAAGATGCTGCCTTTACTGCTGTGGCCGCCGCAGTTGCGGCGGCCACGGGGTTTATTGGGATTATTCGATTACTCATTCTCGGCGAGGGCCTTGGCCTCGTCGATTATCTTCTGCTGCACCGCGGCGGGGGCCTCGGCGTAGCGGACGAAGTCGAGCGTGAAGCTGCCGCGGCCCTGCGTCATGCTGCGCAGGTCGATGGCATAGCTGGACATCTCGGCCATGGGCACCTCGGCCTCAACCGTCTGCATGCCGCCCTCGGCGTTCATGCCGAGAACGGTGCCGCGGCGCTTGGAGCTGATGTCGCTCATGATGTCGCCCATGTTCGCGTCCGGGATGGTGACCTTCAGCGAGCCGATGGGCTCGAGGATGACCGGGCTGGCGTTCACGAGCTCCTTATAGGCGAGGCCGGCAGCGGTCTTGAACGCCATTTCGGAGGAGTCGACCGGGTGGTAGGAGCCGTCGTACAACGTGGCCTTGAGGTAGACCATCGGGTAGCCGGCGAGGACGCCCTTCTGGCAGCACTCGCGAAGGCCCTTTTCGACCGCGGGGAAGAAGTTCTTCGGGACGCTGCCGCCGAACACGTTCTCGGCGAAGATCATGTCCTCCTGCTCCTCCTGCGGCTCGAACTCTATCCAGACGTCGCCGAACTGGCCGTGTCCGCCGGACTGCTTCTTGTGGCGGCCATGCGCTTTGAGAGGCTTGCGGATCTTCTCGCGGTAAGGCACGCGAGCGGGGCTGAGCTCGACCTCGACGCCGTACTTGCTCTTGAGCTTGCTGCACAGCACGTCGAGCTGGATGTCGCCGGCGCCGGCGATGACCATCTGCTTGGTCTCGGCGTTGTTGGTGACGGTGAAGCTGCGGTCCTCCTCGCCGAGACGGGCGAGGCCCTGCGCCACCTTGTCCTCCTGGCCCTTCGTCTTGGGTGCGATGCACATGGAATAGCAGGGGCGGGCGTACTCGATGCCCGGGGCGGCCTCGACGGCCTTGCCGTCGCAGAGCGTGTCGGCGGTCTTGGTATCGGAGAGCTTGCTCACCGCGCCGATGTCGCCGCAGCAGATCTCCTGGACCTCGATATTCTTCTTGCCCTGCATGTAGTAGATGTGGCCGAGCTTCTCCTGCGAGCCGGAGCGGGCGTTGGTCAGGGTCATGTCGGGCGTGACCTTGCCGGAGATGACCTTGAAGAGGGAGAACTTGCCGAACTGGTCGGAAATGGTCTTATAGACTATGGCCTTGGTGGGGCCTTTCTCGTCGACGGGCTTGCCGCCCTCGTGCGGGGCCGGGAAGAAGTTCTTTACAGCGTCGAGCAGCTCGAGGGTGCCGATGCCGGCGGTGGCGCTGCCGCAGAACACGGGGACGATCTCGCCGCCAGCGATGCCGGCGGTGAGGGCGCCGTAAATCTCGTCCGCGGAGAGCTCCATGGTCTCGAGATATTTCTCCATGAGCTCCTCGCTGGTGCCGGCGGCGTTCTCGGCTATCTCGTTGTAGAGCTCCTCAACGCGGTCGGCCATATCGCCGGGGATGGGGCACTCGCTGCGCTTGCCGCCGTTGTACTTATACGCCTTGCGCGCAACGATGTCGACTATGCCGGTGGCCTTGCCGCCCTCAACTATGGGAGCGGCCATGGGGCTGAGGCTCGGGCCAAACTTCTCGCGCAGCTGGCTGAGGGCGGCGAAGTAGTCGGCGTGCTCCTCGTCGATCTTGGAGATGTATATCGCGCGGGGCAGATTGGCGTCGCTCAGGCTTTTCCAGGCCTTCTCGGCGCCGACGTTCAGCCCGTCCTTGGCGGAGACACATATAATGCCGGTGTCCGCCACGCGGAGGGCCTGCACGACCTCGCCCGCGAAGTCGAAGTATCCCGGGGTGTCGATTACGTTTATCTTTGCCTTCTGATATTCCACATACATCGTGCTGGCGGAGATGCTGATGTGGCGCTTGATTTCCTCCGCGTCGTAGTCGGAAACGGAGTTCCCGGCCGCAGTGCTGCCGAGGCGGTCAATGGCGCCGGTCAGGTACAGCATGCTCTCGACAAGGCTGGACTTGCCGTTGCCGCCGTGGCCGAGCAGGGCGATGTTGCGGATATCCTTTGTAGCGTAGCTCATGTTGATGGTCCTCTCCTTATATTTAAACTACATTGGTCTCAATCACAAAGCACTTAATTATACAATATTTACAGAGCCTTGGCAATAGCAAAATGTGAACAGGCCCTTAATTCGACACAAAAAGCCGCCCCGCGCAATGCGGGGCGGCTCGTTTGCGGCTGTATGGCCTCAGATGAGGTTTTTCTCGCGCAGGTCGGCGATTTTCGCGTCGTCGTAGCCGAGGATGGTCTTGAGGACGGTCTCGGTGTCCTGGCCCATGCTCGGGGCGCCGCGCCACACCTGGCCCGGGGTCTCGCTGAGCTTCGGGGCGATGCCGAAGGCGGTGATGTCGGCGCCAACGGTCTGGTCCTCATAGGTGATCCAGTCGCTGCGGGACTTGAAGTGCTCGTTCTCGAAGGCGTCCTTGGCGTTGTTGACCTTGGAGCAGGGGACCTTGGCGGCTTCCATGATCTGCTCGATCTCGGCGGCGGTGTGCGCCTTGCACCACTCGACGACCTTGGCGTTCAGCTCGCGGCCCTTCGGGCTGGCGACGGCCTCGACTCCGGAGGAGCAGTCCTTGTAGTTGAAGTACTCGAGGTCGAAGCCGAGGGCCTGGATGCAGCGCTTGTACACGCCGGGGCCAAATGCGCCGAGGGCGACGAGCGCGCCGTCCTTGCTCTCGAAGAGGTCGTAGGGCTGGAACGCCGGGGAGGCGTTGCCGCTGCGCTCGGTGACCTGGCCGGCCATCGTATAGGTGGTATAGGTGCCACACATGTACTGCGCCATGGCCTCGAACTGGGCGACGTCGACGACCTGGCCCTTGCCGGTCTTCTGCGCGGCGGTGTAGGCCGCGAGGGTGCCGAACAGGGCGGCGAAGGCGGAGACGAAGTCGTTCATATAGGGCTTGGCGACGACGGGGTCGCGGTCCTTGAAGCCCTGCAGGTACAGCCAGCCGGAGAAGGCCTGGCCGATCATGTCGTAGCTCGCGCGGTTGCAGACACTCGGGATGCCGCCGAACTTGGCGTTGCCGAGGCCGCTGATGTGGACGATGACGAGCTTCGGGTTGACCTTCAGCAGCTCCTCGT
>DVGA01000010.1 GCA_018712985.1 Candidatus Scatomorpha intestinavium | reverse complement strand
CCCCATAGTCGGCAGTCCCGGGCTCCGCAGCAAGGCGGAGGGCGACTTCGCGCTGCACCATGACAGTTATGCGCTCAAAGCAGCCGCTGTCAATGAATTTTGAGAGCAGCGGGGAGGTTATGCTGTAGGGCAGGTTGGCGCAGACCATTGGGCGGAGGCCACAGGCGCGCTCTGAAACAAGTTTACATAAATCTGGTTTCAGGGCGTCGGCCTGAATCACTTCCGCGTTCGTCACGCCCTCGAGGGCCTCGGCAAGGAGGGGCAGGACGGCGGCGTCGACCTCGACGGCGCATACCCGGCCCGCGAGGCGTGCGAGCTCGACGGTCAGGCTGCCGGCCCCGGGGCCGACCTCAAGCACGAAGCTGTCCTCCGCCGCGCCGGAGATAGCGGCGATGCGCCGGGGGATGTTGGGGTCGATCAGGAAGTTCTGGCCCTTCGATTTTGAAAAGCGGAAGCCGTGCCGTTCCAGCGCGGCGCGGAGCTCCGCGGGATTTGCCGGGTTCATGATATCAGCCTCGCCGTGCCGATGGCCGTGGCGCACTCGCAGTGCTCGGGAATCAGGAATTCCAGGCCGTACGCGCGCGTGAAGTTGGCGAAATTCGCCCGCGAGGCGGCGGTGCCGGCCATTGCGCCGATGACGGCGACGGCCTCGGCCCGCGCGCCGTTTAGGGCCATCATGGACATCGTGCCGATGACCTGGAGCACAAGGTTCGTCAGCCCGGCGGCCCAGTCGGCGTCCGTCGCCGTGCCGTCGAGCCGCGCGAGGTTCGAGGCGGTGAGATAGGGGTCGAGCTGGCCGTAGCTCTCCACAAAATCGCCTATCTGCAAGTCCACCCTCCGCGTGTCGCCGGAGAGGGCCAGCACGTCGAACTCGCGCATGTTCTCATAGCCGAGCACGCGCGAGGCGAGGCCGCGCAGCGTCCCACCTCCGACGCCCGTGCCGCAGATGTGATGGTATTCGCCGCCCTTCGCGTGGACGAAGGCGGTGCCGGTGCCTATGCTGGCGACGACAAGGTTGTCCCGGCCGGTGAGCCACTGCGCGCCCGCGCCGATGGCGGCGGGCTCGCTCAGGTATTCGGGAGTGCAGCCGAGGGCCTCGAGCCCGGCTTTTTGAGCGGAGAGGCCGGTGACGGCGACGCGCTCCGCACTCGCGGGGTTGATGCCGAGCCTGGAGAGCAGCGCGGGCACGTCCGCCTCCCGCCCGGGCTCGTAGTGCGTCAGGACTATCCTGTCCCCCTCCAGCGCCGCTATTTTCACGGCGGAGGCGCCCATGTCTATGCCGATGACCATTCAAATCACCTCACGTGGATTATTCCGCGGCGTACTGCGTCGTGCTGTCGATGACGACATCGCCGTTTGAATCCAGCAGCGGCGTTATGCCGGAGACGGCGACGCCGACGGTCGCAAGGTAGTTCACGCCGGTTTTTGTGTCCGTGAGCACATACATGGCCCCGAAGCCGAGGTCCTGCTGCTCTTTTATTATGAAACGTTTTTCCTTTTTCGCTGCCATGGCCATCATCCTTTCCGCTCAGACGAGCTTTTCGTAAGCGTTGCGCTTGGGGTCGCGGCAGGGGTCCATCAAACTCACGTCCACCTCGCCGCAGTAGGTGAAGCCCAGCTTTTGCGCAAGGCGGTTCATGGCCTTGTTGTCGCGGTGGGTGTCCACCCGCACGCTCGCCTTGCCCAGCCCGGCGGCGAGGTCGAAGGCGAGGGAGAACATCTCCGTCGCCAGGCGGGAGCCGCGGTATTTGTCGCCGACCATCGAGCGGTGGACGACGGCGTAATTGTCCCCCTCGGTGAGCCAGCGGCCCTCTATCTGCGCGTAGCTCGCCTCTACGTCCATCGAGATGCACACATAGCCGGCCAGCTCGCCCCCGCACTCGAATACCCAGCCTCGGCCGCTCTCAACATCGCTGTAGAGGACCGCCTCGTTGGGATAGCCGTCCTGCCACTGGTCTATGCCGCTCTCGCGCAGGTATCTCTGCGCCTGGCGGACTATTCCCATGATCCCCGGCACGTCCTCGTTCGTGGAGCGGCGGGGCTCAAATTTCAGCTTCATTTTTTCCGGAAGGCGCTCATATTTTATCTCTTCCACGAGCCTTTTGTCCTCCTTTGATGTCAACTGGAGCTTTTCAAACATGTCCGGGCGCTTGTCCATGGTGCGCTCGAGCTGCTTTTTCCTCCGCCAGCGCGCCACGAGGGCGTGGTCGCCCGTCAGCAGTTCGCCCGGCACGGCGCGGCCCTCCCAGACCTCGGGCCGGGTGTACTGCGGGTATTCGAGCAGCCCGTCCCAGTGGCTCTCGCCGGTGTAGCACTCCTCGTCGGCAAGGACGCCCGGCACCATGCGGCAGACGCAGTCCGCCACAGCCATCGCGGCGATCTCCCCGCCCGTGAGGACAAAGTCGCCGAGGGAGAGCTCCTCGTCCACGCACTCTTCGATGAAGCGTTCGTCCACGCCCTCGTAGTGCCCGCAGACGAGCACGAGGTGGTCGTAGTCACGCCGGAGGCGCTTGGCCTCCTCCTGGTTGAAGGGCTTCCCCTGCGGGGACATGTATATGACGCGGCTGCGCCGCTGCCCCGCGCGGCGCATCACGTCGTCCAGGCAGCTTTTGAGCGGCTGCGCCATCATGACAAGGCCCCAGCCGCCGCCGTACGGGTAATCATCCACCTGCATCTGCTTGTTCTCGGTGTAATCTCGTATCTGGACGCAGTTTATATCCACCGCGCCCTTTTTCTTGGCGCGGCCTATTATGCTCTCGCCCAGGACGGCGGACATGCTGTCCGGGAAGAGGGTCAAAATATCAATCCTGTATGCCATTCTCACATCCCCGGGATCAGCCGCACGACGATCTCGCCGGCCTCGGCGTCCACGCTGACGACGAACTCCGGGATCGCGGGTATGAGCCGCTCCGAGCCTGCGCCGCGCACTACATAGACCTGGTTGGCGGGGGAGTCGATTATCTCCTCGAGCGTGCCGAGCTCCTCGCCGTCCTCGGTCCGCACGGCGCAGCCGAAGAGCTCGTCCATGAACACAAAACCCTCCGGCAGCCCGGGGTCGTCCGCGTCCGCAAAGGCGGCGCGGCCCTTGTATTCCAGCGCGGCGTTCATGTCGCCGACGCCCTCGAGCATGACGAGCAGCGCGCCCTTGTGCACGCGCGCGGAGAGAATTTTCATCTCCTGCCCGTCCACGAACAGGGAGCGCAGGGCGCGCAGATCCTCCGGCCGCTCGTCGTGGGGCAGCAGCTTCAGCTCGCCCTTTATCCCGTGGGTGTTTACTATCCTGCCGATTTCTATGAGCTCTCGCTCCATGCTGAACACCTGCCGTTACAATGCCGAAAAAGCGCCCCGTAGGCGCTTTTTCGGCAGTTTGATCAGTCGAGGATTTCGACGCTCACGCGCTGGCCGCGCCTCTGGGCGACGGCCTTCATCAGCGTGCGTATTTCCTTGACTATGCGGCCCTGGCGGCCGATGACCTTGCCCATATCGCCGTCGGCGACCCTGACCTCAAAAACGGTCTCGCCGTCGGCTTTGCGCTCGGTCACAGACACCTTGTCGGGTTCGTCGACAAGGTTCTGTATAATATAGGTCAAAAGTTCATTCATTGCTGCTGCAGCTCTCCTTACGCTTCCGCTTTCTTGAGCAGCGCCCTGACGGTATCGGTCGGCTGTGCGCCGTTGGCGATCCAATACTTGGCGCGCTCGAGGTCCACCTTCAGCTTCTCGCTGTCGGCCAGCGGGTCGTAGAGGCCGATCTCCTCAATGAACCTGCCGTCGCGCGGGCTGCGGGAGTCGGCGACGACTATCCTGTAGAAGGGGGCCTTCTTGGCGCCCATCCTGCGGAGCCTGATCTTGACCATTTATTTTCACCTCCATGTCGTTATTGCGTGTATGGAAATCGCGGCCGCGCCGCGGTGTCCGCATGAATCAGCCCAGGCCGGGGAAGCCGCCGGGCATTCCGGGGAAGCCGCCCATCTTGGCGAACTTCTTCATCTTTTTCCCGCCGGCGCCGTTCATCTGCTTCACGAGCTGGAGCATCATGTCGTACTGCTTGAGCAGGCGGTTGACCTCCATTACCGTGGTGCCGCTGCCGGCGGCGATGCGCTTTTTGCGCGAGTTGCCGAGTATGGAGGGGTTTTCGCGCTCCTTCGGCGTCATGGAGAGGATTATCGCCTCCGTGTGGGCCATGGCCTTTTCGTCCACCTTGGCGCCCTTTAGCGCCTTGGGGCTCAGGCCCATCATCCCGGCTATGTCCTCCATCGAGCCCATGCCCTTGAGCTGGGTGAGCTGCTCGTAGTAATCCGTGAGCGTGAAGCGGTTCTGCTTCAGCCGCTCGGCCATCTCGGCGGCCTTTTTCTCGTCCATGGCCTGTTCGGCCTTCTCGATAAGCGTGAGCACGTCGCCCATGCCGAGGATGCGGCCCGCCATGCGGTCGGGGTGGAAGGGCTCAATCTGGTCGAGCTTCTCGCCGATGCCGGCGAATTTTATTGGTTTGCCGGTGACGGCCGTTACCGAGAGGGCAGCGCCGCCGCGGGCGTCGCCGTCTAACTTCGTGAGCATCACGCCCGTGATGCCGAGCTGCTCGTCAAAGGCGGAGGCAGCGTTCACGGCGTCCTGGCCGGTCATCGCGTCCACCACCAGGAGGATTTCCGCGGGGTCCGTGGCCTCCTTTATCCGCCGGAGCTCGTCCATGAGCGCCTCGTCTATGTGCAGCCGGCCGGCCGTGTCGAGGAACACGAGGTCGTTGCCGAATTTCTTCGCGTGCGCTATGCTCGCCTTCGCTATCTCGACCGGGTCGCCCTGCCCCATTTGGAAAACGGGGATGCCGAGCTGACCGCCGACGGTTTCGAGCTGCTTTATCGCGGCGGGGCGGTAGACGTCGCAGGCCACGAGCAGCGGGCGCTTGTTCTGTGATTTTTTCATCAGCGCGGCGAGCTTCGCGCCGTTCGTCGTCTTGCCGGCGCCCTGCAGCCCGACGAGCATTACCACGCTCGGGGACTTGGAGGAGATGCTGAGCTTGCGGTTTTCGCTGCCCATGAGCGCGCAGAGCTCTTCGTTGACGATTTTTATTACCATCTGGGCGGGGGAGAGACTCTCCAGCACCTCCGCGCCCTTCGCGCGCTCGGAAACGCGCTTGACGAAGTCCTTTACGACCTTGTAGCTCACGTCGGCCTCGAGCAGGGCGAGGCGCACCTCGCGCATGGCCTCGTTCACGTCCTGCTCGGTGAGCCGCCCCTTGCCGCGGAGCCGCTTGAAAGTTTCGCTAAGCTTGCTTGAAAGGCCCTCGAATGCCATGCCTGCCCTCCTTAAAACTCTATGCCGTCCAGCCGCTCGAGCGCGCGGCTCACGGCGGCGCGAACGGACTCGTCGCCGCTTTGCAGCAGCGGGCGCAGCTCCTCGCCCACTCCGGCGAGGGCCTCGCGCTGCTGGCGGTAGCGCGCGACAAGGCCGACCTTGTCCTCAATTTCCCTCAACTGGCTCTCCGCGCGGCGGATATTGTCCCACACCGCCTGGCGCGAAACGCCGCTGAGAGAGGCGATTTCCGCGAGCGAGAGGTCCTCGTTGTAGTGGAGGTCAAAGTATTCCCGCTGCTTTTCCGTGAGCAGCTCACCGTAAAAATCAAAGAGCATCGTGCGGAAAACGGTGCTGTCCGCCACGGTGATCGCCTCCGTGTAAAAGTCAGGCCCTTTACAGCCTCGAAGATTATACTCCGCCGGGGCCGCGCTGTCAAGCTTTTTTATTTGACGGAATAGCTTTCCGCGCGTTTGGGAAAATTAGTCCTCGAGAAACGATCGGAGGGGAGAAAAATGCCCAAATCCGCAGATGGAATGTATATCCCGACGGAGAGGCTCGCCGTTTTTGCCGCGAACACGGCGCGCGAGAGCTTTCCGCGCGGCAGGACGTGCGGTGCCGCCGCCGCAAGGAGGACAGAAAGGGCGCTCGGGCGCGTCCGCCGCGCGCGGGACGCCGCGGAGAACGCCCATTCGCCGGCGGCCGAGTGGCTGCTGGACAACTGGTACCTGATAGAGCGCGAGGGGCTCGGCGCGGCGGAGGAGTTTGCCGCGGCGCGGCGTCTGCGCGCCGTGAGCGGCGGCGGGACCGTGATCGGCTTCGGCGCGGCGGCGCTGGTGCGTTCGGGGCTCGGGGAGGTGACGGCGGAGCGCATGGGCGCGTTCCTCGAGGGCTTCCAGCGCGCAATGCCGCTCGAGAGGGCGGAGCTTACGCTGTTTGCAGCCGCGGTGCGCGCGGAGCTCGTCGCTTATATCGCCGCGCGCCCGGAGGACGTGCAGGTGGTCTCCTCCGCGGTCACGAGCCTGCGCACGCTCTCCACGCTTGACCTCTCCGCCGTGATAGAGGAGGCGGACCTGACCGACGCGATACTCAGGCGCGACCCGGCCGGGATCTATCCCGGCATGGACGAGAGGACGAGGGGCATGTACCTCGCCGAAATCACCCGCCTGGCCAGAAAGCGGCGCACGAGCGAACAGAAAATCGCACAGACGCTGCTCTCCCTCGCCGAGGGGGCGGGCCCGGGCGAGGCGCGGCATGTGGGCTGGTGGCTGCTTGAAAAGCCGCTCGGCGGCGAGAACGCGCGCGGAGGGGCCGCCGCCTATGCCGCGGCGAACGCGGCGCTGACGGTGGCCGTCTCGGCCGCGGCGGGGGCGCTTACGCGCAGCGTGTGGTCCGCCGTGCTGTCGCTCCTGCCGGCCTCGGAGCTTGTAAAGGGCCTGACGGACGCGGCCGTACTCAGGTTTTCGCGCCCGAGGCTCATACCCCGCATGGACCTACCCGGCGGCGTGCCGGAGGAGGGGCTGACCGTCTGCGCCGTGTCCGCGCTGCTCACCGGCGAGGGATCCGGCCGGGAAATTGCCGGGAAAATAGAGGAATACCGCCACGCCTCGCGCGAGTGCGGGAAAAATTTGCTCTTCGCCCTCCTGGCCGACCTGCCGGAGGCCCGCGAGCGAGACATGCCGGAGGACGCCGCGCGCATCGCCGCGGCGAAGGAGGCCTTCGATGAACTGAACGAAAAATACTCCGGCGGCTTTTACCTGCTCTGCCGCCCGCGGGTTTATTCCGAGCGGGACGGCAGGTATATGCCGCGCGAGCGCAAGCGAGGCGCCATAATGGCGCTCGCGGCGCTGACGCAGGGCCTGGAGAGCGAGCTTACCGTCGTCTCCGGCGACGCCGCGCCGCTGCGCCGGGTGAAATATATCCTCGCGCTCGATTCCGACACCCGGCTGCTGCCGGGCGCGGCCTCGGAGCTGATAGGGGCCATGCTGCACCCGCTCAACCGCCCTCAGGTGGAGGCCGGCATGGTCGTCCGCGGCCGAGGGGTGATTCACCCGCGCATGGACACCGAACTCGAGAGCGCGGTGAAAACGCGCTTTTCCCGCATTTTTGCGCCCGAGGGCGGGACGGACCCGTACAGCTCCGCCTGCGGCGAGGTGTGGATGGACCTCGCCGGGCGCGGCGGCTTCTCCGGCAAGGGCATAATCGACGCCGCGGCGCTCATCGAGTGCTGCTCCGGATTGCCGGATGGCGTCCTATCCCACGACGCGATAGAGGGCGCGCTTCTGCGCGGCGGGTATATGAGCGACACCGCGCTCATGGACTCCTTCCCATCCGCGCCGCTGCCGTATTTCAAGCGCCTGCACCGCTGGACGAGGGGCGACTGGCAGAATATACGTTTCATGGCCCCGAATTCCGGCCTGCCGTGGGCAGAGCGGCTTAAGCTCTTCGACAGCCTGCGGCGCAGCCTTGTGCCGCTCGGGATGACGGCATCCGTCTTTTTCGCGGCCGCTCTGCCCTCCGCGGGGACGCTCGCCGCCGCCGGGGTGAGCGCCGCGGCGCTGCTCTCGCATGTGCCGCGCTCGGCGGCCTACGCCCTCGTTGCGAGGCGGGAGGGGCGCGGCGAGTCGCTCTCCTGCCGCGGCGTGAGCGGGGAGCTGGAGCGCGCCGCCGCGCGGGCGATGCTGCTGCCCACGGAGGCGGCGGTGTGCACCGGCGCGGCCGTGACGGCGCTCTGGCGCACCTTTGTGTCAAAGCGCAACCTCCTGCAGTGGCAGACAGCGGCGCAGGGCGAGAGCGCATCCGGCACCCTCGGCGCTTATCTGCGCGCCATGTGGCCGCAGTGCCTACTCGGCGCCGCGTCGGCGGGGGCGGCGATCTTCGTGCCGTCCGCGGCGGCGTGCGCGCTCTGGCTCGCGGGGCCGGTGCTCGGCAAATACCTTTCCGGCGGGCAGCTCCGGCCCGAGCGCCTGAGCGGGGAGGACAGGGAATACCTCCTCGGCGAGGTGAAGCGCATGTGGGGCTATTTCTCCACCTTCTGCTGCGCGGAGTACGGCTATCTCCCGCCGGACAACTTCCAGGAGCAGCCGCCGGTGGGCGCGGCGGCGCGCACCTCGCCGACGAATATCGGCCTCGCGCTGGTCTCCGCGCTCGCCGCGGCGGATCTCGGCGCCGAGGAGAAGGCGCGCTCTTTTGCGCTTATCGAGAACATCCTCGACACGGCGGAGGGCCTGCCGAAGTGGCGCGGGCACCTCTTCAACTGGTACGACATCAAAAAGCTCGCGCCGCTCGAGCCGAAATATGTCTCGACGGTGGACAGCGGCAACCTCGCCGCCTGCCTGACGGCCCTGTCGGCCGGGCTGCGCGAATACGGCCGCGGGGACCTTGCAGAGCGCGCGGAGGAGCTTGCCGCCGGGATGGATTTCAAGGCCCTTTACGATAAGCGCCGCCGGCTCTTCCGCATCGGGTACGACGTGGACAGGGGCCTGCTCTCCGAGGGGCTCTACGACCTGATGAGCAGCGAAGCGAGGCTCACGGGCTTCTACGCCGTCGCGCGCGGGATAGTCGGGCGCCGGCACTGGCGCGCGCTGAGCCGCGCCATGGTGAGCTGCGCCGGCCGGCGCGGTATGGCGAGCTGGACGGGCACGATGTTTGAATATCTCATGCCGGAGCTCTTCCTCCCGCTGAAAACGGGCGGAGCCCTCTGGGAGAGCGCGCGCTTCTGCCTGTTCGCGCAGCGCCGTGATGTTGACCCCGGACAGCCCTGGGGCGAGAGCGAGAGCGCGTTTTACTCGCTGGACGGCGCGCTCAGCTACCGCTACAAGGCGCA
>DVGA01000095.1 GCA_018712985.1 Candidatus Scatomorpha intestinavium | reverse complement strand
CCGAGGTGATTATCAGATCCACCCCGTCCGCACGTCCGCCGTCAAGCATCGATTGAAGTGCGTCCGCCGCCCTTGCATCGAAGAGATACCCTTCGACCTCCGCGGTTTCCACCGCAAAATCCGCCGGCAGCCCGTTGTCCGCGTTCACCAGCCGCAGCCGCCAGTCCGTGCGGTCAAAAGCGAGCATGGACGGTGTGGGCGTCGGCGTCTCGGTCTCTTCGGGCTGCGGGCTCACAGTTGCATCCGTACTCGCAGCCGTTTCACGCGGTGCGTCCTCTTCGGTTTCCGGGTCGGTGGCGAGCCAGCTTGCTGTGAGCAGCGTCAGCATCACCACTGTCAGCAGCACGATTCCAATTATTACAACTTTTCTCATTTGCCCACCTCATATCAGTGTAAACATCAAGTCCCTCACCATTGACGGGTACTCGTCGGCGTAGAACTTCACATACACCCTGTAGCGCAGCTCCGCTTCTTCGGGCGCGCTGTAATATATCTCGAATTCCGTCTCCATGGACTGAGAAAAGTCCGTGGTCTCCGCGGGCAGCGGGTCCTCCGCATCTGAAGCGGCATCACCACCCGAACATCCAAGCAGCGCGAACCATTCCCCGGCAGTTCCCGCGGCCGTCGGGTATGAAATGGCGTAGTCCCCAATGTTGCTCACCGCCTGCTCGCTTATATAGGCCCTGTACACCTCCAACGTGTCGAGGTCGATATGGATGGAAAACCAGTTGTCCCAGTCCCCCGACCAGCGCTGGCTGAACTCCATTACCCTTATCTGCTCGCCGCCGTCCACCACGGAAAAGTAGCTTATCTGCGCGTCCGAGGGCTGGGGCAGCGTGCCGTCCGCGCAGAGCCCGGTCAGGATGGAATTCGCCAGCGTGCGGCAGCCGATGACACCCTCGCGGTCGTCCACCGTCGGCTCGAGGCTGCGTCGCTCAATCTCCCCGTTGAAGTATCTGGAAAAGAGCTCCGCCCGCAGCGAGCGCGCGTCCGTCCTCTCCGGCTGCTCCTCGCCGGACGGCCCCCCGCCCGGGATGAACAGCAGCGGCAGCAGCGCGCAGAATACGATAAACAGCGCCGCGGCTATGAACTGCCCGGCGCCCCTCCTGCGCGCCCTCACGGCTCGCCGGGGAGCAGCACGCGGACCGTGGTCCCCTTTCCGGGCTCGCTCTCATACTCGAGCCGCGTGCCGTGCAGCTCCGCGATGCGCTGGCAGAGCGCCAGGCCGAGGCCCGCGCCGTTCTGCGCGCGCGAACGGGATTTGTCTATCATGTAAAAGGGCTCGGTGATCTTGTCAAGGTCCTCGCGGCGCATCCCGCGGCCGTAATCGCGGACGTAAAAGGCGTAGCCCCCGTCCTCCCTCCGGCCGAAGAGCTCCACGCTCTGCCCCTTCCGGCTGGCCTTGCGCGCGTTGTCGATCAGGTTTATCAGCAGCGTCTTGAAGAGGTCGGGCTCGATCTCGACCTCGCCCTGTTCCCAGCGCATCTCGAGCTTCATGCCGTCCGCCGCCAGCGAGGGCACTGTCACGGCGGCGACCTCGCGTATGAAATACGGCGCGTCGAATTTACGTCTCTCAACTCCCTGCTTCCCGGCGACTATGATGTCGAGCAGCTTCAGCGAGAGCGCCTCGAGCCGCTTGCCCTCGGAAAATATGTAGCCCGCGGCGGTAAAGCGGTTCTTCGGCGAGAGCTCCATGGAGCGCAGCATGTCCGCATAGCCTATAATAGCCGTCAGCGGCGTCTTCAGCTCGTGCGCGAAGGAGGCGATGAACTCCTCGCGCCGCTCCGCGGCGTCCTCAAGGTTTTTTATCTCCGTCTCCATGGCCTCGGAGGCGGCGCGGGATTTTTCCAGTTCCCGACGCTCCCTGCCGCTGTTCAGCCAGGCGGAGTACCCGATAAGCAGCCCGCCGAGCGCAGATGTCACCGTCATGAAGGCGAGATAGGCCCAGTAGCTCGCCTCAAGGGTCCCCGAGGCGTACGCTATGCACGCCGCGGCGCATATCACCGCGGCTATGGTGCAGCTCGACATCAGCAGCAGGCGTGTCGGGAAGCCTTCGAGCGAGGTCCTAAATTTCAAGTCTGTATCCCACCTTGTATATCGCCTTCAGCTTGTCCTCCCAGTGCAGCTTTTTCCTCAGGCGCTGCACATGCAGGTCCACCGTGCGGGAGTCTCCCATATACTCGCTGCCCCAGACGCGCTCATAGATCGTCTCGCGGAAGAGGGCGATGTTCCTGTTCCGCGCGAAGAGCAGCAGCAGATCGAACTCCTTCATCGTCAGGCTTATCTCCCGGCTGCCCCTGAACACGGTGCGTGAGCGGGTGTCTATCCTCAGCCCGTCCACAAAGAGCTCCTCCTGCCCCTTCCCCGCTCTGCGGAGCACCGCCTCCACGCGGGCCAGCAGCTCGACTATCTCAAACGGCTTTACAAGGTAGTCGTCCGCGCCCAGGCGCAGCCCGCGCACCTTGTCCTGCATGCTCCCCTTCGCCGTGAGGAAGATCACGGGCGTCTCCGTTGGCTTTATGTAGTCGAGCAGCTCATATCCGTCGATGCCCGGGAGCATTATGTCCAGCAGCGCCAGGTCGAAGCGCTCGCGCTCGAGCAGGTTCGCCGCCTCGGTCCCGTCGTAGGCGCAGACGCAGGTGTAGCCCGCCTGCGTGAGATTCATATTTATGAGGTCATTGATAGGCTTTTCATCCTCAACGATGAGAATCGTACTCACGGTACACGCACCCCCCATCGCTGATAATATACCACGATTGCATCAAAGTTGCATCAAGTTGACCCCTGTTTCGCAAAATTTTGCGGTTTTTCCAAAATTTTTTCCGTACTACACAAATAGTATCAGAGCACCTCGAGCAGGAAATGCGCCATGCCCTCCATCGCCGCGGCGGATTTTTTCGCCGGCGCCATCTGAAAGACGTGCCACATGTTCTCCCAAACCTCGAGCCGGCAGTAGCACCCGGCCTCCTTCATCCTCGCGGCCAGGCGCTCGGAGTCGGAAAAGAGTATCTCGTGCGTACCCACCTGGATCAGGGCGGGCGGGAAGGCGGAAAAATCGCCGAACAGCGGCGAGAGCTCCGGGCGCGAGTAGTCCATGCCCGGCGCGTACGCCTCGCGCACCGCACGGATGTACTCGTTTGTGAGTATCGGATCGGCCTCCGCGCGCTCGGAGTACGATTCCCCCGAGCAGGTCATGTCCGTCCAGGGGGACATGAGCAGCAGCGCCCCGGGCAGCATCCTCCCGCTGCGCTTCAGCTCGTGGCAGAGCACAAGGGAGAGGTTTCCCCCCGCCGAATCCCCGGCCAGCACCACGTCGTGAGCTCCGTAGCCGAGGTACATCAGGTGGTCCCAGGCCCGGAAGGCGTCCTCGACCGCGGCGGGGTACGGGTGCTCGGGCGCAAGGCGGTACTCAAAGCTCAGCGTGTCCAGCCCCGTCGTGCGGACGAGCTTTGAAGCGAGCACGCGCGAATAGCCGAGGTTCCCGCTCGTATAGCCTCCCCCGTGGCAGTAGAGCACGCAGCGCGCGTGCCTGTGAGGGCGTTCAAGGCGCATCCACGCGGCCTCCATGCCGGAAAGGTCAAACTCCTCCCAGCACAGCCCGGCCATCGGCGCGGCGAGCTGCCCGAGAAGCTCCTGGTTCCTCCGCTGCTTCTCAAGCTCCCCGGGCGTTATCTCGCCCGGGGCCGTCGCGCTGTGGAGCGCCTTGAGTATTCTCATATGCGGCTCGAGCTTCAGCGGCTCCCCGCCGTATTTTTTATTCTCTCCGGCCATGTCAGAGCCTCCTTTTTTCACAGAGCAAGGATAACACAGCCGGAGCCGTTTGCCAAGGGCTTACTCGGCCTCGATGGCGGAGACTATGGCGTCGAACACCGTGTCCTGGCCGTCGCACATGACCAGGAGGACCGTGCCGTCGTCAAGCGTCTCGAGCCTGGCATTCTGGGCAACCTCATACTGATCGGCCAGGTAGTTCTGGAAGCTCTGCATCTGGTTGTCGATAAAGCTCTGCAGGCCGGTGGTGACGGCCTCTTCCCTGCCCTCGGCGGGCTTGATGACGGCTATGCCGTACGCCTTGACGTTGATGAGGGACACAGACATTGCCATGGCCTCGGCGTCCTCGGCGGTTATGCCGAGCACCTGATAATACATGTCGGTTATCTCGTCGCCGGTCTTGAGCACCGGATAGGCCTCGTTCTCCTCGTCGCCGCGCGCGGCGGTGATGGCGTCGGCATAGAGCTGTGCGCGCTCTTCGGCGGTCAGCTCCGCCTCGGCGCTCGGGCTGGGGGAGGCAGTCTCCTCTGTCTCCGCGTTCGTGCCGCAGGCGGCGAACAGGCAGAGGGCCATGAGGGAGGCGAGTGCAAGTGCGATCGTACGTTTCATTTTTTCATTCTCCTATGTTTCAGCTTTCCGCGGCTGAGTGCCGCGCGCTTATGACAGTTATTCAGATAAAATGTTCCCTCCCCGGAGAAAAAATATTTTTGAAAATAAAAACAACAGCGCCGGGCGACAATCCGGCGCTGTTTTGTTCAATTACTCTCCCCGGCCGCGGCTCAGAGCAGCATGACACCGGCCTCGCGGCACTTCTCCGCGGTCTCGTCGTCCCAGATGGAGGCCTGCACCTCGCCGATGTGCGCCTTGCCGAGCATGAGCATCGACATGCGCGACTGGCCTATGCCGCCGCCTATCGTCAGCGGCAGCTCGCCGTTTAAGAGCATCCTGTGGTACATGAGATTGCGGCGGTCATCGCAGTGCGCGGCGGCCAGCTGCCTGTCGAGCGCCGCTGGGTCGACCCTTATGCCCATGCTCGAGAGCTCGAAGGCACAGCCGAGCAGCGAGTTCCACACGAGTATGTCGCCGTTCAGCGTCCAGTCGTCGTAGTCCGGCGAGCGCCCGTCGTGCGGCGCACCGGAGCGCAGCGGCCCGCCGATGCCTATTATGAATGTGGTAGGGTGCTCCCTGACATAACGGTTTTCCCGCTCCTTGGGCGTCAGATCAGGCCACATGTCCTCCAACTCCTGTGCCGTCACGAAGCTCACATTGCGGCTGAGCCTGTCCACCGCGCCGAGCGCCGGGTATATGGCCGTGAGCGTCTCCTGCGTGTCGCAAATGGCGTCGACTATGGACAGCACCGTGGTCTTGAGGAAGTCTATATTGCGGTTTTCCGGCAGTATGACCTTCTCCCAGTCCCATTGGTCGACGTACACGGAGTGCAGGTTGTCCAGCTCGTCCTCGTCGCGCCGTATGGCGTTCATGTCCGTATATATGCCCTTCCCGGGGTAGAAATCATAGCGCTTGAGCGCCAGGCGCTTCCACTTGGCCAGCGACTGCACAACCTGCGCGTGCGCCCCCGTGTGCAGTATGTCAAAGCTCACCGGGCGCTCATAGCCGTTCAGGTTGTCGTTTATGCCGCTGTCCCCGTCCACGAACAGCGGGGCGGAAACGCGGAAAAGGTTCAGCGCCGGCGCGAAAGTGTCCTCAAACAGGCGCTTCATCAGCCCTATGGCCTTCTGCGTATCGTAAACCGAAAGCAGGCTCTTATAGCCCTCCGGGATATATGTGTGCATTGCACTCACCTTCCTGTGAACAGTTCTATTATCTGCTGGTATATGCCCTCGGCGTCCCGCCTGAAGGTCTTTTCCATTGCCTCCGCCGTGTCCTCGTCGGGCACGAGCACCCTGAGCGAGAGCAGCTCCCCCTTGCCGTCGGAGAGGGAAAGGCAGGCCGTGACGCCGCCGTCCGCGCTCTCGTGCCCGGCGCTTATCATCGCGTCGCGCGCCAGGCGCTCCGCCACCGGGCGTATAAGCCGCGCCGCCTTTGTGCGCACGGAGTACGGCAGGCTCGTCTCGGCCACCTCGCCATGCGTCCGGCCCTTGTCCGTTATGATGTACCGCTCCCCGCTGAGCTCCTCGACAAGCCCCCTCTCAACCAGGCTCGCAAGGCAGTCGCTGTAGTCGAACCAGCCCACGCCCGTGTCGAAGCAGCAGAGGTCACAGAGCGTCTGGCCGTCCACCGGAGCGGGGAGGCGGCGGAGGACATAAAGTATCAGTATCTTGATATCCAGCTCGCCGTGGATAAAGCCAAAGCTGTCCATTTCCGGCCTCCTCTCGTTTCTCTGCATAGTATAGCACAGTTTTCTGCGCGGGTACAGCTAAACTTTTCCGCGCTGTGGCACGCCGCGCGGCGCGGCGCATACACTGATACTGAAGTACGCCTTCAAATCATCCATGAGGAGGAAACAAAATGGCAGACAGGGTTTTGCCCGGCCCGGTGGACGGCACGGCCTGCATCCGGGAGGCCGTCTGCATCCACACGAAGAAGATTTTTGATTCGTGCAGGGATAAAGACTGCATAGAGGACCTCCGTGTCTATCCCACGGTCGGGTCGCAGGTCTACATAGACGCGGCCTTCAGCGTCCGGCCCAAGTCCGCGGAGCTGCTCTACGTTGAAGTCAGCGTAGAGCCCATAACCTTCAACAAGGGCTACTACACCGTTGACGTGACCTATTTCTACAAGATAAACGGCGAGACCTTCCCCGGCGCCAACCCGATCACCGGCCTCGCCATATTCGACAAGCGCGTAATGCTTTACGGCTCCGGCGCCGGGGTGAAGACCTTCACCTCGGACCCATGCGCCTACGGCTGCGAGGCGGACGGCCTGCCCACCGCCGTGGTCGAGTCCGTCGACCCCATCGCGCTGCATCTTAAGATTGTCGACCCGTCCGACTGCTGCATCTGCCCATGCAGCGAGGGCCGCGAGATCCCGGCTGACATCATCGCCCGCTTCGGCGAGTCGCTGGTCACCTCCGACACCGTGCGCAGGCTCTATGTCACGCTCGGCCAGTTCTCGATTATCCGCCTGGAGCGCGACACTCAGCTCCTCATCCCGGCTTACGACTACTGCGTGCCGGAAAAGGACTGCCAGTGCTCCACCCAGGACGATCCCTGCACCGTGTTTTCACAGATCCGGTTCCCAATCGAGGAATTCTTCCCGCCCGACAGCAGCGACCTCAGCGACACCACGACCACTACTACGACCAGTACCACAAATTCGGCCTCGTGAGGACGCCGCCCTGTCCGCCCCGCATCGCGCGGGGCGGATTTTTTTGCTCGGGTACTTGACAGGGTGCCAATATGATGATATATTCTTGATATCATATCGATATCAAGGAGGTCATTGCCATGAACGATACCCAGATAATCGAACGCGAGCTGAACCCCAAAAAAGGCATCCCGATGCTGCTGCTGGACCTGGCCATGCTGCTGATCAGCATAGTCCTCGCCGCCTTTTCAATAGCTGTGCTCGGCGCCGGTCTTGCCTTTTTGGGCGCTGTGATGCTCATAGTGGCCGTCGTGATGTTCATCGCCTTCTTCATACTGCTCGCCGGGCTAAAGACCGTGCGCCCGAACGAGGCGCTCGTGCTCACGCTCTTCGGCGAATACCACGGCACCATAAAGAAGGCCGGCTACTACTTCGTGAACCCCTTCTGCTCCGCCGTCAGCCCCGCCTATGACAAGGCCGCGGCCGAAAAGGCTAAGAAAGAAAAGGAAGAGGGCGGCAACCCCAGCTCCACCACGCAGATGGTTACCACCCGCGCGCGAGTCTCCATGAAAACCATGACGCTGGACAACGGCCGCCAGAAGGTAAACGACGTGCTCGGCAACCCCATAATTATCGGCGCCGTAGTTATCTACCACGTCGCCGACCCCACAAAGGCCGTTTTCAACGTCGAGGACTACCCCTCCTTCCTCTCCAACCAGACGGACTCCACCGTCCGCAACGTGGCGCGCCTCTACCCCTACGACATCATGGACGAGGACGACGCTGAGACCGCCGGGGAAAAGACGCTCCGCGGCAGCAGCCAGGAAATCGCCGGCAGCATGAAGGCCGAGCTCCAGAAACGCGTCGACACCGCCGGCATCGTGGTAGAAGAAGTGCGCATAACCCACCTCGCCTACGCCGAGGAGATCGCCGCGGCGATGCTCCAGCGGCAGCAGGCGGCCGCGATAATCTCCGCGAGGCAGAAGATAGTCGACGGCGCCGTCGGAATGGTCAAAATGGCCATCGACCGCCTCGGGCAGGACGAAATCGTCGTCCTCGACGAGGAGCGCAAAGCCGCGATGGTCTCCAACCTGCTCGTCGTGCTCTGCGGCAATCACGACGCGCAGCCCGTGGTAAACAGCGGGTCGATTTACTGATGCCGGAGCGCGCGCTCAGCCCGGAAGAGCGCGAGGCACAGCTCGAAGAGCGACTCGCGCGCATCGCCGCCCTTGAGAAAGAGGTCAAGCAGCGCGAAAAGGCGCTCAAGGCCAAGGAGGGCGCGAAAAAACAGCTCCTGCTCCGCCTCTCGCCCACTCTGTGGGACGAGATTGCCGCCTGGGCGGAGGAGGATTTCCGCTCCATAAACGGGCAGATCGAATACCTGCTCGCCGACGCCGTGCGCCGCCGCAAGCGGGAAAAATAGCGCACGGCCCCAATCAAAACAGCAACGACGCCGGAGCCGCCCGATAAACCGGGCGGCTCCAACATTTGCGCTCCGCGAAGCTCTCCCGCCGCGCGTGTGCCGCGTCTGTAAGCCGCCGCCTCGGCCTCCTCCCCGACGAGGCGGCACTTCATAGCCCTTTCTGCGGCTTTGGCCCGGTTAAGCCCCTTCCCCCAAACCCGAGCATTTCGAACACGCGCAGCCCGCCGTCAAAGCCGCACCCCTTTCCCGGCAAACAAAATCCGCCCCCTCAATGAGGCGGCGGATTTGTTGACTCCAGGATTCGGCCCCATGCAGTTTTTGCCGCAAAAGCTGCCGCTTTTACAGCAAACAAAATCCGCCCCCTCATTGAGGGGGCGGATTTGTTGACTCCAGGATTCGGCCCCGTGCAGTTTTTGCCGCAAAAGCTGCCGCTTTTACGGCAAACAAAATCCGCCCCCTCATTGAGGGGGCGGATCCGCTTTATTTCAGCTTATCTTACGATATTCTCGCAGAAGCGCATCAGGATGGTGGCCACCTGGGCGCGTGTCGCGGTGTCCTGCGGGCTGAGAGTGGTGCTGCTTGTGCCGGTGATAAGGCCGGTGCCGACAGCCCACTGCAGAGCGGTGCGGGCATACTCGTTCACGCGCGCGTAGTCATAATATCCGGTGATGCTGCCGCTGGCAGTCGTGCTGTAGCCGGCATCCTGCGCGTAGCGGTAGAGTATCACGGCGAGCTGCTCGCGGGTGATGTTGCTGTTGGGCTCAAAGCGGTTG
Source organism: Candidatus Scatomorpha intestinavium (assembly GCA_018712985.1). Lineage (GTDB taxonomy): Bacteria > Bacillota > Clostridia > Oscillospirales > Oscillospiraceae > Scatomorpha > Scatomorpha intestinavium. The sequence continues at coordinate 1,341 of DVGA01000095.1, read as the reverse complement.
TTGCCCACGCCGGTGACGATGCCCTGGCGGGAGGCCCAGGCGACGGCGGTGGAATAGTACTCGCCGGCCGGGACATCCGTGAAGGCGCCGGTCAGGGCGCTGGGCTCACCGGCCAGACGCCACAGTATGGTGACTATCTGCGCGCGGCTTGCGGTGCCGTTCGGGTTGAACTGGGTGGCGCTCACGCCGTTCATCAGGCCCTCGGTGGCGACGTAGGACACGGCCTCGTAGTACCACTCGGTCCTCGGCACGTCGGTGAAGTTGCTGGTGTAGTTGCGGGACCTGAACGTCGCGGAGATGGTGACGTCGGAATCCGGCATCCTGAAGGTGTAGCGCGTGCCGCTGGCGAGCGCGGTGGTGCTGACATCGCGTCCGTCCTCGTCCTCAACTACCAGCTCGTCGAGCTGATAGCCGCTGTCGGGCGTGACATAAACGCTCACTGTGTCGTCCTCATCGGCGACGTTGGGGCTCACGCGGATGCTGCCGTGCTCGATGTTGTTGCGGTCGATCCAGGCAACGTAGTCGCCCTCGCCGAAGTCGGCGTAGATCTCAACGTCGTACTCGGGCATCTCAAACCAGTAGTACTGCAGCACGTCGCGGCTGTTGTATTCAGCCTCGGGATAGATGGTCTGATCCTCGTCGTCGGAGTCGGTATAGGTGACATAGAGGTCGCCCAGGCGGTAGCCATTGTTGGCGCTGGGGTAGATGCGGATCTCCTCGCCCTCCTCGGCGACGTCGGTGGTGTTGCCGTTCTCGTCGCGGATGGCCAGGCTGCCGCGCCCGTCGATGTCGGTGGTGATTTCATAAACGCCGTCGGTGAAATAGGCCCTGACGGTGACGTTGCTGGCAGGCATGGTGAAGTAGAACACGTCGTCGCTGGTGTTGCTCTCGGTGTAGCTCACAGTCTGCCTGTTGTCGGTGCGGGTGATGGTCAGGCTCCTGAGATGGAAGCCCCTGTCGGGGAAGGCGTAAATGGTGACCTCGTCGCCCTCGGCGTAGTTGCCGCTGGTGGTCGTGCCGCTGCTGCGGAGGCTGATGTAGCCGTCGTCATAGGAATAGTTGGTAAGGCTGACCGTATAGTCTCCGCGCTCGAAGGTTACGCTTACAGTAACGTTCTGAGCAGGCATGGTGAAAGTATACACATTGTCGGCAAACTTTGTCGCGGTAGCGCCGGTAACGGACACCCTGCTGACCTTGTAACCGCTGTTCGGGGAGGTCGTAATGGTAACCGTCTCGCCCGCATCTGCCTTATTGGCGTTCACAACAAACGTACCGTTGGTAGAAGTGATGCGGGAGATGCTGTAGGTAGTGCCGGTCGGCTCGTCCGGAGTCTCGGCTTCC
>DVGA01000094.1 GCA_018712985.1 Candidatus Scatomorpha intestinavium | reverse complement strand
AAGAGCTTTTCCGGCGGCGAGCGGGTGAAGCTGCGCCTTGCGCGCGTCCTCGCCGCTGAGCCGGACGTACTGCTGCTCGACGAGCCCACGAACGACCTCGACCTCGGCACGCTCGAGTGGCTGGAGGACTTCCTCTCCGGCTGTGAAAAGGCCGTGCTCTTTGTATCGCACGACGAGGCCCTGCTCGAGCGCTGCTCCACAATGGTGCTGCACCTTGAGCTGCTGCGGCGCAAAACGATGCCGCGCTCCACAGTCTCCCGCCTGCCCTACGGCGAATACGTCGCCGCGCGCTCCCGCGCGCTCAAGCGCCAGGAGCAGACGGCCCGCAAGGAGCGCGAGGAGTTCAACGCCCAGATGGAGCGCTTCCGCCGCATCCGCCAGAAGGTGGAGCACGACCAGGCCGCGCTTACGCGGCAGGACCCCCACTCCGGCCGGCTGCTGAAAAAGAAAATGCACGCCGTCCAGTCCATGGGCCGGCGCTTTGAGCGTGAGCGTGAAAAGCTCACCGCCCTGCCCGAAATTGAGGAGCCCGTGTTCCTCTCCTTCCCGGAGACGGCTTCGGTCCCGCGCGGGAAGCGCGTGCTCGGCTTTGAGCTGCCCGAGCTTGCCGCCGGCGGGCGCGTCCTTGCGCGGGATGTGCGCCTTGAGCTCTTCGGTCCGGAAAAAACCTGCATCGCCGGCCCCAACGGCGCGGGGAAAACCACCCTCCTGCGCCTGATTGCCTCCGCCCTGGCGGAGCGGCGGGACATCCGTGCGGCCTATATGCCGCAGGATTACGCCGACACCGTGGACCTCTCGAAAACGCCGGTCGAGCTCCTTAACCGCTCCGGAGAGCGCGCCGAGGAGGAGCGCGTGCGCGAGCTGCTCGGCAGCCTGCGCTACACCACGGACGAGATGTCCCGCCCGGCCTCCGGGCTCTCTGGCGGGCAGCGCGCGAAGCTCCTGCTCGCCTCGCTCGCGCTCTCCGGCGCGAACGTGCTGATACTCGACGAGCCCACGCGCAACCTCTCCCCTCTCTCCGGCCCGGCGCTGCGCCGCGCGCTCAGGGCGTTCCCCGGCGCGATCATCTCCGTGTCGCACGACCGGAAATTCATTTTCGAGGTCTGCACCAGCGCAGTGCTGCTCACACCGGATGGGCTTGTCCCGCTGACAGACGCTCAGGCGCAGAACCGGTGATTGCCTATTGTCAGGATCTCCGGCCTTGACCATATCCATTCGCTGGTGGCGGTCTGCGGGTTGAAGTAGTATATCGCGCCGCCGGTCGGGTCGGCCCCGGCAAGCGCCTCGCGCGCCGCGCGGTAGGCGCTGTCGGCCACGGGCTCGTCCCACTGGCCGTCCTGCAGGCAGGAGAAGGCCCCCGGCTGGTAAATCACGCCCGAAATGCTGTTCGGGAAGGACGGGTGCTCCACCCGGTTCATCACAACGGCGCCCACCGCCACCTGTCCGGTATAGGGCTCGCCGCGCGCCTCGGCGGATATCAGCCGCGCGAGCAGCGCGAGATCCCCGCTCTCGGCGCCCTCGCCCTGCTGCCCTGTCGGCAGGCCGAGGGCCGTCAGCGTCGCGGGGCCGACCCGGCCGTCCGCCTCAAGGCCGTTTTTGCGCTGGAAGGCCTTCACCGCCTCCTCGGTTTCCGAGCCGAAGATGCCGTCCACCTCGCCGGAGTAGTACCCCCACTCCTTCAGGCGGCTCTGCATCTCGCTGACGAGCTCGCCGGAGGAGCCGCGCTCATATGTCGCGGCCCCCGCGGCCTGGGCCAGGGCGATGAGCATGATGTTCAGAGTAAATATCGCCGTAAGGGCAAGTATGAGTTTTTTCCTGTCGGTCATATAAAAACCCCCTCGTATCGCAGGATACGAGGGGGACGCGCTTTTTATTCAAGAGAAATTCTGCATCAAAGCGCCGCGGTCTCGGCATAGACGGCAATATGCGTCTCGCTGTTTTCGCTTATCTGAGCGCCGTCGCCGGCCACGACCTCTTCGCAGTCGGCCGCGGGCGCACCGGTGATATCCACGGTTGCGGACACGGTGACCGTGCCGGAAACGGATATTGCGGCGGTGTCGGCCGCGGTGGCGGTAAGGCTGCCGCTGCCGCTTATCGAAATGCTGCCGTCGTCGCCGGTGCAGCTTATGACGGCCGCGCCGTTGGTGGCCTCGATGGTGTTCGTGCCCACGAGCTCAATCTCCAGCTCGCCGCCGGAAAAGCTTATGACCGGCTCGGTCTCCGTGTTGGAGCTGAGCGCGGCGTCCGTCAGCGTCAGTACCCCATCGGCGTATTCTGCGCCGCCGAAGCCGAGGCCGGTGAGCTGCCCGTCGCGGATGAGGTTGATGCCGCACACGGCCAGATTCTCTATCGGCTGCGGGTCGGGCGTGGGCGTGGGGGAGGCGTAAACTATGTCGCTCTCCGACACCACGACCTCCGGCAGGTCGATTTCCGGGGTCTCGCTCGCTTCGGGGTCGTCGGACCCCTGTCCGCAGGCGGAGACGCCGAGAAGCAGGGTAAGGCAGAGTATGGCGCAGAGGAATTTCTTCATCGTAAGGTATTTCTCCTTTCTTATCAGCCGAGGCTGCGCGTGCGGATCTCCTCAAGGAGCTTGTCCTTGAACTCCTCAAGCGCGACGGCGCCCATGTCGCCGCCCGCGCGGGTGCGGACGGACACGGTGCCGGCCTCGGCCTCTTTGTCGCCGACTATAAGCATATAGGGGATCTTTTTGCTCTGGGCTTCGCGGATTTTGTAGCCGATCTTCTCGTTGCGCAGGTCGGTCTCCACGCGCACGCCGGCGGCGTCGAGCTCCGCGGCGACCTTTTTCGCGTAGTCCGCGCTGCGGTCGGTGATGGGCATGACCTTGACCTGCACGGGGGAAAGCCAGGTCGGGAACGCTCCGCCGAAGTGCTCGGTTATGACGCCGATGAAACGCTCGATGCTGCCGAGGACAACGCGGTGGATCATGACCGGGCGATGCTTCGCCCCGTCCTCTCCGACGTACTCAAGCTCGAAACGCTCGGGCAGCTGGCTGTCGAGCTGTATGGTACCGCACTGCCAGGTGCGTCCAAGGCTGTCGGAGAGATGGAAGTCCAGCTTCGGGCCGTAGAACGCCCCGTCTCCCTCGTTGATGGTGAAGCTCTTACCCATCTCGGTTATGGCTTCCTTGAGTATATCCTGGTTGTGCTCCCACTGCTCAACGGTACCGATATGATCTTCGGGCATGGTGGAGAGCTCGATTTCGTAGGAGAGGCCGAAGGTGGAATAGACCTCGTCGAAGAGCCTGGCAACGCCCTTGATCTCGTCTTTCATCTGCTCGGGGGTCATGAAGATATGCGCATCATCCTGCGTGAAGCACCGGACGCGGAACAGGCCGTGCAGCGCGCCGCTCAGCTCGTGGCGGTGAACTATGCCCAGCTCTCCCACGCGCAGCGGAAGGTCACGGTATGAATGCGGCTCATTCTTATAAACCAGCATGCCGCCGGGGCAGTTCATGGGCTTGATTGCGAAGTCTTCGCCGTCGATGACGGTGGTGTACATATTGTCCTTGTAGTGCTCCCAGTGGCCGCTGCGCTCCCAGAGCTGGCGGTTGAGGATTATAGGTGTGGATATCTCAACATATCCGTAGCGCTTGTGCACCTCGCGCCAGTAGTCCACCAGCACGTTCTTCAGCGTTATTCCGTTGGGCAGGAAGAAGGGGAATCCGGGACCCGCTTCGTCCATCATGAAAAGCCCGAGCTCGCGGCCGAGCTTGCGGTGATCACGCCGCTTCGCCTCTTCGAGACGATCGAGATAGGCCTGAAGTTCCTCTTTTTTCATAAAACATGTGCCGTAAATGCGCTGGAGCATTTTGCGGCTGGAGTCGCCGCGCCAGTACGCCCCGGTGCAGTTCATCAGCTTTATGGCGTTGCCCTTTATGCGCCCGGTGTTGTCAAGGTGCGGGCCGGCGCAGAGGTCGGTGAACTCTCCCTGCTTATAAAAGCTGATGGTCTCGCCCTCCGGCAGGTCGTTGATGAGCTCGACCTTATAGGGCTCGCCCTTCTCCTCCATGAGCTTGAGGGCCTCCTCGCGCGGCAGCTCGAAGCGCTCGATGGACAGCTTCTCCTTGCAGATCTTGCGCATTTCCTCCTCGATCTGCTCGAGCACCTCGGGAGTGAAGGTGACCTCGCTGTCTATATCGTAGTAAAAGCCGTCCTCAATAGCGGGGCCTATGGCCAGCTTGGCCTCCGGAAACAGGCGCTTTATCGCCTGGGCGAGGACGTGGCTTGTCGAGTGCCTGTAAGTGTCTCGGTATTCCTTATTCTCAAAGGTGTATTTCTTTTCTTCCATTTTCTTAACCTCCCCTTTAATGAAAAACACCCCCGTGCCGCGGCGCGGCGCAGGGGTGCGCCTGTGCGCACGGTTCCACCCTGGATTTGGCTCAAGCGGCGGGATAACGGCCGCCGGCCGCGCGGACTTGCTTTCTCGCCCGCAGGCTCGGGAGCGGTGGGCTCCGCTCTCCCGTCCGGGACGCCTTGCAGCCGTTGGGCGCCCTCTCTGCTCCGCGGGAAGCGCGGTCCTTCTCCTTCATCGCCTTTATGCGGCTTGAATAATAACACTATTATTAAAATATGTCAAGGAACTATACTTGAATTTATTGTGAACGCGCGTTTTTTGGCATACCTTCCGCGTTTTGGACATAGCTTATATGGAAAAAACACTGGGAGGCATGGCGATGAGGCGCGCTGCTTGCTTGATACTGGCCATTTTACTGCTCACACTCCCCGCTGCCGCCGCGGAAGCCGGCGCGGCGGACGGCTCCGGCGGAGGCGCGGACGCCCTCACTGCCGCGGGTGCCGGCATTTCGGTGCCGGAGGTTGCCGCGCCCTCGGCGATACTCATGGAAAAAGTCACCGGCGAGATACTGTACGAAAAAAATTCCCACGAGCGCCGCCCCCCGGCCTCGGTCACCAAGGTAATGACCATGCTGCTCATAGCCGAGGCTGTGGATTCCGGGGAGATAACGCTCGAGGACGAGGTCACCGCCTCCGCCGGGGCCGCCTCGATGGGCGGCAGCCAGGTCTGGCTGGAGGAGGGCGAGGTGATGACCGTCTCGGATATGCTCAAGTGCATCGCCGTGGTCTCGGCGAACGACTGCGCCGTGGCGATGGCGGAATATATCAGCGGCAGCGAGGACGCCTTTGTGGAGCGGATGAACGCGCGCGCCGCAGAGCTCGGCCTTGAGGACACGCATTTCACCAACTGCACCGGCCTTTTTGACGACAACGAACACTACACCTCCGCCTACGACATCGCCGTCATGAGCCGCGAGCTCATGCTCCATGACTGGATAAGGGACTACACGACCATCTGGATGGACAGCATACGCGACGGCGAGTTCGGCCTGAGCAACACGAATAAGCTCGTGCGCCATTACGAGGGCTGCACGGGGCTGAAAACGGGCTTCACCTCCGAGGCGATGTACTGCCTCTCGGCCACGGCCGAGAGGGATGGCATGGAGCTCATCGCCGTCATCATGCACTCCGAGAGCATAGAGAGTCGCAACCGCGACGCCTCTTCTCTGCTGAACTACGGCTTCGCCGGGTTTGAGCTCTGCTCGCTCCGGCCGGAGGGCGCGCTCCCGCCGGTGCGCGTCATCCTCGGCGAGAGCGACAGCGTCCAGCCAGTCTGCGAGGGCGACGGGGCCCTGCTCCTGCCCAAGGGCACACTCACGGACGTGGAGCGCACCGTGGCGCTCGCCGACAGCGTCCCCGCGCCGGTTTCCGCCGGCGACAGGCTCGGGACTCTCACCGTGGTCTCCTCCGGCGAAACGCTCGCCGAGCTGCCCATCGTGGCCGGCTCGGACGTGGGCCGGCTCTCCTCCTGGGCGCTGCTTGCGCGGCTTTTGGGGCAGCTTGTGTCCTGCGGTGATAATTAGCCCCACTTTTCGGCTGAAATCGCATCTATTGCCGACTTCATCCCCCACTTTTGCCCGCTCGGGGCAGATTTTGCTTGTATTTTTTCGGAAATGTAGTATAATGTATACACCAAATTTTGCTGTGAGGGATGAGTACGATGATAAAAGTCGACCTCTCCGGGGCGGCTCAATTCTTTGAAGCAGCCGGCCCTGATTACGCCGCCGCAGCCGCGGCACACCGCACGCTTGAGGAAAAGAGCGGCCCCGGCGCCGAGTTCACCGGCTGGCTGGAGCTGCCGCGCAGGATCAAAAAGGGCGAGCTCAAGGGCATACTCAGCGCCGCCGCGAAAATCCGCGGACGCTCAAAGGCCCTCGTCGTCATCGGTATAGGGGGTTCCTACCTCGGAGCGCGCGGCGCGATAGAGCTGCTCAGGCCCCTGCCCGGGCCGGACGATCCCCGCGTTTTCTTCGTCGGCAACGGGCTCTCCCCCGACTATCTCAACGACGTGCTCACTCAGCTCGGCGACGATGACTTCGACGTAAACGTCATCTCCAAGTCCGGCACAACGCTCGAGCCCGCGGTGGCCTTCCGCTTCTTCCGCGGCCTGCTCGAGAAAAAATACGGTTCCGCCGCCAAAAAACACATCTTCGCCACCACCGACAGCTCCCGCGGCGTGCTCCGCACGATGGCGGATGCCGAGGGGTGGGAAACGTTCACCGTCCCCGGCGACGTCGGCGGGCGCTACAGCGTGCTCTCCGCGGTCGGCCTGCTGCCGATGGCCGTCGCCGGAATAGACGTAAAGGCCGTCGTGAACTGCGCGATAGACGCCTTTGCGGCGATGGACCTGCGCAGCCCCGAAAACCCCGCCTGGCAGTACGCCGCCGCGCGCCAGCACCTCTACGGCCGCGGCTACAGCACTGAGATCCTCGCCTGCTACGAGCCCTCCTTCCGCTTCATGGCGGAGTGGTGGAAGCAGCTGTACGGCGAGAGCGAGGGCAAGAACGGCATCGGCATCTTCCCCGCCTCGGTCGAATACACCGCCGACCTGCACTCCATGGGCCAGTACATCCAGGACGGCCCGCGCACGCTGATGGAGACCGTCGTCTCCTTCGAGAGCGCGCGCACCTCCCTCCCCGTGCCCTTTGGCATGGGCGACCCGGACGGGCTGAACTACATCGCCGGGCGCGACCTTGCGGACGTCTGCCGCGTGGCGCGCGACGCGGTAAAGGCCGCGCACATAGCCGGCGGGGTGCCTAACCTGGCCGTCAGCGCCCCGGCGAGGGACGAGCAGGGCTACGCCGAGCTCGTCGCCTTCTTCGAGCTGGCCTGCGCCATCTCCGGCTACATCTCCGCCGTTAACCCCTTCGACCAGCCGGGCGTGGAGGCGTATAAAAAGAACATGTTCCGCATGCTCGGCAAGCCCGGCACCTGAGTAACAATTCATAAACTTTTGATTAACTTTGATTTTACCCGTTGAACTCGGGGCTGAAAGATGGTAAGCTGTAATAAAGACAGCTTGCCATCTTTTCTTAGTTCAAATACGCAAATAAAATTAAAAGTAAGGAGCGTGACGCAAACATGGTTAAGATCATGGTGGGCCTGAAGGGGTCGGGAAAAACCAAGCGCCTCGTTGAGCTCGTCACAAAGGCCGTCGAGGAGGAACATGGCGACGTCATCTGCATCGAAAAGGACAAGAATCTCACCTACGACATTCCCTATCAGGCCCGTCTTATACACGCGAGCGACTACAACATCGGCACGTTTGAGTTCATGAAGGGCTTCATCAGCGGGCTCCGCGCCGGGAACTACGACATCTCGCACATATTCATCGACAACTTCCACAAGATGTTCAACTCCAACGCCGAGGACCAGGTAGTAGATTTCCTCGACTGGCTCGACAGCTTCGCCGCGAGCGAGGGCATCAAGTTCACCATCACCATGACCGCGGACCCGGACAAATTGGGCGAGAACATTAAAAAATACATGATGTGACCGCAGCGCGAGGGGGATTGCTCCCCCTCGCTTTTTGCCCTGACGCAAATGCACAAGCGCCCCGCCCGATTTCGGGCGGGGCGCTTCTTTGCGCTTAAATTTTCAGACCGTCGCGGCGGTTATGGCGTTGCGCCTGACCAGCAGCCGCGCGAATACGAAGAAGGCCGCCGCCAGCACAACGCTTGCCAGCGTCAGGTTCCACGGGGTCGCGAACAGCCAGTCGAGGAACCGTCCCAGCGTTAGCGCCACGGCCCTGAACCGGATGACAACGCTCGTGAAAAGTATTATCACCGCGCCGAAGCCGAGGGACACGGCCCATTTGCCGAATTTGTTCAGCCGCCAGTACATGAGCGAGGTGAAGCTGCCCAGCGCGGCAAGGAACACGCTCAGCGCGAGCAGCGCTGTGCTGCTGACGGCGAGCTCGCCGGTCCTCTCAAGGAAGGGCTCCCCGTAGTAGAGCGCGCCGAAGACGTCCACGATGTATACGCCCGTGCCTAATTGGTTCCAGAGAAGGGTGAGCAGGAAAAAGATGAGATTCATGACCACCGCGGTTATGAGCATACAGGCGGTGTTGGCCGCGAACGTGGTGCCGCGCCCTGCGCCGTTCTGGATTCCGAGGCGCATGTCCTCGCGGACGCTCACTATGCTGAGCACGAACATGAAAATCGCAACTGGCATGCCGAAGTTCATCGTTGTGCTCTCCATGATGACCTCTCCGCTCCCGTCGGACGTTGAAATCTGCCCGAAGGTGACTATCCCAAAGTAGCACAGCACGGTCAGCGCTATCATTATGACTATCACAACGGCCATGCTCGTCATGCAGTCGCGCATCCTGTACTTGAAAACCGGTGCGAATCTCATTTCCCTTCCTCCTCATTCATAAGGCTGATGAAGTAGTCCTGCAGCCCGATGCCGCTGACCTCGAGCCCGTCCGGGATGTTCCTGTCCGGCTCGCCTTCGAAGCTGGCGGTCTTCAGCCCGCCGATGGACGTTACGGAGAGCAGCCCCTGCCGCCCGGCGATGTATTCGTCCACGCGTACGGCCGGCCCGCTTACCGTATAGGCCGCGCCGGAGAGCTCCTCGGCCGGGGCGTCGCGGATTATGCGGCCCTTCTTTATGATGACCGCGTGGCTGATGAGGTTCGCCGCCTCCTGTATCAGGTGCGTGGAGAGGATGGCCGTCTGCTCGCCCTCGGCGCATTTTTCCATCAGCAGCCGGTAGAAGAGGTCGCGGTGCTGCGCGTCCAGCCCGAGCACCGGCTCGTCATAGATGACGTACGGCGCGTTCGAGGAGAGGGCCAGCGTCAGGCGGAAGATGCTCGCATAGCCGGTGGAGAGGGCCTTGACCTTCTTTTTTACCGGCAGGGCGAACTTCTGCGCCACGCTCATGGCGTAGTCCATGTCGAAGCCCGGGTAAAAGCTCTGCGTTAGCTTCAGCGCCCCTTCGACCTTCATGCTGTCAGGGAACAGGTTCGCTTCCGCCATCATGTACACCTTGCCGAGCGCCCTGTCGTTGCCCGGCGCGTTCTCGCCGTCGATAAGCACCTCGCCGCTGTCGGCGTAGATGCGGTTGGTTATGATGTTCAGCATGGTCGTCTTGCCCGCGCCGTTGGCCCCGAGGAGCCCGTATATTTTTCCTTCGCTGAACCTGACGCTTACGGAGTCGAGCGCACGGACGCCGCCGTAAGCCTTGGTGACGTTTTTCAGCTCAATCGACATCTTCATATCCTCTTTCCATCATTTTTTTCAGCTCGTCGAGCGTGATGCCCAGCGCCTTTGCCTCCCTTGCCGCCGGCTTTGCCTGCGACTCGTAAAAGCCCTCGCGCCGCTTTGCGAGCAGTGCCTCCCGCGCGCCCTCGGCCACGAACATGCCCACGCCGCGCTTTTTATAGACAAGGCCCGCGTCCACGAGCAGGTTAATGCCCTTGAGGGCCGTTGCGGGGTTTATCTTCAGCGCCGCGGAGTATTCCGTTATGGAGGGGATCTGCCCTCCCTCGGGAAAGGCGCCGGAGATAATGCCGTCCTCCAGCATCTCCGCAAGCTGAAGGAATATCGGCCTCGATTCATCAAATCCCGCCACGTGCTCACCTCCTTGTTTGTTGGTTAGTTACTTGAGTAATTAACCGTGGCACTAACATACCAGACTCCCCCGCGTTTGTCAATAGGGTTTTGAAAAAAATTGTGCCCTGCCCGGCCGCACGGAAAAAATGTTGACTTATACCTTTTATGTGGGTATAATAACCTGGTAAAAGGCAGAGACGGGCAGGAGTAGGCGTGTCGCGGATGCCAGAGAGGGAGCGGTCCGGTGCGAGCTCCCGTGAAGCGCCGCCGAAGGTCGGCCCCGAGCCTCCCGGCTGAAAGCGCCGCCGTGCGCGAATAGGCAGGACGGCCGCCCCCGTTACAGGGCAGAGAGTGTCACGCGCGCCGCGCGTGGAATTCAGGTGGTACCGCGCCAAGTGCGTCCTGAGGGCATCCTCGGGGCGCTTTTTTTGCGGCACGATGCGGAAAATTGGAGGAGGAAAAATGAGAGAGCTTCCCAAAGTGTACGACCCCAGCCAGGTGGAGAAGAAGATTTACGACATGTGGCTCGACGGCGGGTATTTCCACGCCGAACGCGACCCGGACAAGAAGCCGTTCACGATCGTCATCCCGCCCCCGAACGTCACGGGGCAGCTCCACCTCGGCCACGCCTTCGACGAGACGATACAGGACATCCTGATACGCTACAAGCGCATGGACGGCTACAGTGCGCTCTGGCTGCCCGGCTATGATCATGCCGGCATAGCCACGCAGATAAAGGTTGAGGAAAAGCTGCGCAACGAGGGCAAGACCCGCTTCGACCTCGGCCGCGAGGGCTTTCTCGACGAGGTGTGGGCCTGGAAGAACAAGTTCGGCAACCGCATCGTCGAGCAGCTCAAAACGCTCGGCTGCTCCTGCGACTGGCAGCGCCAGCGCTTCACGATGGACGACGTCTGCGCCAAGGCCGTACGCGAGACCTTCGTCGACCTGTATAAGAAAAAGCTCATCTACAAGGGCAAGAAGATCATCAACTGGTGCCCCAAGTGCACCACAGCTCTCAGCGACGCCGAGGTTGAATACGTCGACAAGCCGGGCCATCTCTGGCACGTCCGCTATCCCCTCAGCGACGGCAGCGGCGACCTGATAATCGCCACCACCCGCCCGGAGACCATGCTTGGCGACACCGGCATAGCCGTCAACCCGGCCGACGAGCGCTATAAGGACATAGTCGGCAAGACCTGCATACTCCCGCTCGTGGGGCGCGAGATACCCATCGTGGCGGACGAATACGTCGAGATGGGCTTCGGCACCGGCTGCGTCAAGATGACGCCCTGCCACGACCCGAACGACTTCGAGGTCGCCCAGCGCCACAACCTTGAGTTCATACTCATGCTCGACGAGAACGGCTGCGTGATAAACGGCGGGAAATACAACGGCATGGACCGCTACGAGGCCCGCAAGGCCGTCGTGGCCGACCTTGAGGCCGGCGGCTACCTCGTAAAGGTGGAGGACTACGCCCACAGCGTCGGCACCTGCTACCGCTGCCACAACGACGTGGAGCCGCTCTACTCCGACCAGTGGTTCGTCAAGATGAAGCCCCTGGCCAAGGAGGCCATCCGCGTCGTGGAGGACGGGGAAGTCAAATTCGTCCCCGACCGCTTCTCAAAGACGTATCTGAACTGGATGTACAACGTCCGCGACTGGTGCATCTCCCGCCAGCTCTGGTGGGGCCACTGCATCCCCGCCTGGTACTGCGACGACTGCGGGCATGTCACCGTCTCGAAGGAGGACGCCACGGAGTGCGAATGCTGCCACTCCAAAAACATCACCCAGGACCCCGACGTGCTCGACACCTGGTTCAGCTCCGCGCTCTGGCCCTTCTCCACGCTCGGCTGGCCGGACAAGACGCCGGACCTCGACTATTTCTATCCCACGGACGTGCTCGTCACCGGTTATGACATCATCTTCTTCTGGGTTGCGCGCATGATATTCTCCGCCTGCGAGCAGACGCACAGCATACCCTTCCACACCGTGCTGATACACGGCATAATCCGCGACCCGCAGGGCAAGAAGATGTCCAAGAGCGCCGGCAACGGCGTCGACCCGGTTGAGATCATCGAAAAATACGGCGCGGACGCCCTCCGCTTCAACATCATCACCGGCAACAGCCCAGGGAACGACACCCGCTTCTATGTCGAGCGCTGCGAGGCCATGCGGAATTTCGCCAACAAGCTCTGGAACGCTTCGCGCTTCGTGATGATGAACCTCACGGTCACCGACACCAAGCTGCCGGAGAAGCTCGAGCTGCCGGACCGCTGGGTGCTCAGCAAGCTCAATGCCCTCACCGGCGAAGTGCGCGAGAACCTCGACAAGTACGAGCTCGGCATCGCCGCCCAGAAGATTTACGACTTCATCTGGGACACCTTCTGCGACTGGTATATCGAGCTCGCCAAGTCCCGGCTGAACGGCGCGGACGCCGCGGCGAAGGAAGGCGCGGAGCGCGTGCTGCTCTTCACGCTCACGCAGATTCTCAAGCTGCTGCACCCCTTCATGCCGTACATCACCGAGGAGATATACCAGGCCCTGCCGCACGAGAGCGAGGCGCTGATAATCGCCCCCTTCCCGAAATACGACGAGGCCCTCTCCTTCCCTGAGGACGAGCGCAGCTTCGAACTCGTGATGGACGCCATCCGCGCCATCCGCTCCCGCCGCGCGGACATGGGCGTGCCTCCCTCCCGCAAGGCGAGGACGATAGTCTGCACCGCCGAGCGCGATACATTCCTCGCCGGGGCGCCGTACTTCGAGCGCCTTGCCGGCGCGAGCGAGGTCGTTGTCGAGGACCCCGGCTTCGCCGAGTCCGCCGGCATGGTCACCGTCACCACCCCCGCCGCGCGCATACTCATGCCCATGGCGGAGCTCGTCGACCTGGAGGCCGAGCGCGAGCGCCTCAACAAGGAGCTTGAAAAAGCCAAAAAGCAGCTTGAGGCACAGGAGAAGAAGCTCGCCAACGAGAATTTCGTCTCCCGCGCGCCTGAGGCCGTCGTGAACGCCGAGCGCGAGCGCGCGGAAAAGGCCAAGGCCCTCATCGCCAATATCGAAGAGAGCATCAAAGCCCTCTCCTGACCACACTGCGTGTGGAGGCAGAGCGCAGCTTCGCGGCGGGGTTCCATCTATTCCCCGTTAGTGCCGCGAGCGAAGCGAAGCCACGCACGGTCGGCGATGCGGCAGCTCATTCACCATTCGGGATGGAAACTTTCCGACATTGAAAACTTTGGTGAAAATCGGCTTTTGGCTCCGACACGCACCAAAGCGGTTTTCTCTTTGGAGTCTGAGGGGTTTCTTTTTGACAAGACAAAAAGAAACCTCTCAGAAAGAAATTGCAGGGGCTTTCGCCCCTGCATTCGTTATATAAGGGCTCCGCCCTTATATTATCGGCCCCGCCGCGCTCCTCGCGGCGCTATGCCTCCGGCCGCCGGCCGGCCTCCACACGCAGTGTGGTCGTCCCTGCAAGCAACAACAAAAGCCGGAGGGCATATATGCCCTCCGGCTTTTTCAATCTTTAATGCGGCGATTTATTCTGCGACGCTCTTTGCTAACTCGTCCGCCAGGGCGTCCAGGTCGCCGAGCTGCCCCTCTGTGAGGGCGGAGTTGACGGTCAGCGTCTCCCCCACGAATTCCACACCCTTGAGCGTGGAGAGCAGCTCGCGCATCAGCTTGCCGCTCATCGGGGCCCAGGAGCCGTTCTCGATCAGGGCTATCTTGCGCTTCTGCAGGTTGTGCTCGGTTATCTCGTGCAGCAGGTGCTCCATCGTGGAGAACATGCCCGCGTTATACGTGGTAGCTGCGAACACAAGGTGACTGTACTTGAAGGCGTCCGACAAAATGAAGCTCGACGCGGTGACGGAGGTGTCGTACATCTGCACCTTGACGCCGCGGTCGGAGAGCTTCGCGGCGAGGATGTTCGCGGCGTTCTCCGTGTGGCCGTACACGCTGGCGTAGGCTATCATGACGCCCTTTTCCTCCGGCTCGTAGCTGCTCCACTTGAGGTACTTCTCAAGGAACGCGCCGAAATCGCGCCTCCAGACGAAGCTGTGCAGCGGGCAGACATAGTTTATCTCCAGCGCCGCGGCCTTGCGCAGCACAGCCTGCACCTGCGCGCCGTATTTGCCGACGATATTGGTGTAGTAGCGCCGCGCCTCGTCGAGCCAGTCGTGCATGAAGTCGACCTCGTCGGCGAAAATGCGGCCGTTCAGCGCGCCGAAGCTGCCGAAGGCGTCCGCCGAGAAGAGTATCTTGTCCGTCGTGTCATAGGTCATCATGACCTCCGGCCAGTGCACCATCGGGGCCATGACAAAGGTGAAGACATGCCTGCCGGTGCTGAGCGTATCCCCCTCCTTGACGAGCTGTATGCGCCCGGAGAGGTCGGTCGGGAAGAAGCGGCCGAGCATGGCCTGGATCTTGGCGTTGCAGATTATCGTCGCCTCGGGATAGCGCAGGGCGATGTCCTCTATGGTCGCGGCGTGGTCGGGCTCCATGTGGGAGATCACAAGATAGTCCAGCTTGCGGCCGTCAAGGGCATAGGCCACGTTGTCGAAGAAATTGTGCGCCACGGCCTTGTCCACCGTGTCGAAGAGTATGGTCTTTTCGTCGCAGATGAGATAGGAGTTGTAGGACACTCCGTTCGGCACGCCGTACACGCCCTCGAAAAAGGCGAGGCGCCTGTCGTCCGCGCCAACCCAGGTCATGTCGGACGTTATCTTTTTTGTGCAGTGCATAATATATTTACCTCCTTAGCAGCAGTGCGGTCCATTCTTGCGCCCATATAATATCATTGCGCACAGAGGCTTACAACTGTTTTTTTCGTTTTCCGGCGCAAGTTTTGTTTGACAGTTCATACTGTGTGTGATATAGTATCCGGTGAAAGGGGGCATAAGCATGACCGACCCGCAGCTCAGGCGCGGACTGCTCGACGCCTGCGTGCTCGCGGCGCTCTGCCGCGGCGAATCGCACGGCTACCAGATAGTGAAGGACCTCACGCCCTCGGTGAAGATATCCGAGTCCACGCTCTACCCAATCCTCAGGCGGCTCGAGGACGCCGGCTGCCTTGTCCACCGCAGCGTGGAGCACAACGGGCGGCTGCGCAAGCTCTACAGCATAACCCCCCTCGGCCGGCGGCGCATAGACGACTTCCTTGAAAGCCGCGCGGAGGTTGAGGCAATATATGACTTTGTCAGGAGGCAGCGAGATGAACAAGGCTGAATTTCTCAGGGCGCTCGACAACGCGCTCTCCAATCTCCCGGAATCGGAGCGCCGGGAGCATATTGAATACTATTCCGAGCTCATAGACGACATGATGGAGGAGGAAGGCCTTGACGAATACGGGGCCGTGGACCGCCTTGACGATGTCTATGCGATAGCGGCGGACATAAACCGCACGCGCGGCAGCCAGGCCGCGCCTGCCGGCAAAGCGCCGCGCAGCAGGCGCGGCTGGGTCATTGCCGCCGTCTGCGCGGCGGCGGTGCTGCTCGTGGCGGTGGGCATATTCGCCGCCGCTCGGAGCTCGCGCGCTGCGGCGCCGGCCACCGCCCCGGCGGAGGAGCTCGAGGGCTGGGACGCCTTTATGTCCGGCCTTGACAACATGATGAACGGCGTGGCCGACATTGTGGACGACGCCCTGGACGGCGCGTCCGGCCTCGTCGACGGCGCCCTGGACGGCGCGGCCGACGTCGCCAACGACATTATCGAGGGCTTCTCCGGCGGGATGGACGGCGTCTTTTCCGCCCACGACTGGGACAACGAGTACTCCGAGAGCGGCGAGTACGCCGTATCCGCGGAGGGCATATCCTCCCTCGATATCGCCTGGATAGCCGGCGGAGTTGACATAACGACGTACAACGGCGAAGTGATCAGCTTCAGTGAGACCTCGCGCGAGGATCTCTCCGCCCGCAGCGCCCTGCGCTACGGCGTGGAGGACGGGACGCTCTATATCCAGTACTGCCGCAGCGACGCGAACGACCTCCCGGCCAAAGAGCTCACCGTGCTTGTGCCGGAGTCCCTCGCCTCCGGGCTCGGGGAGCTGTCCGTCTCCTCCATCAGCGCCGCCGTGGATATCAGCGGCCTGGAGGCGGGAACCGCCCGTCTCTCCACGATCTCCGGCAGCGTCTTTTACTCCGGCGGGGCAGATATCCTTTACGTCTCCACCATTTCCGGCGGGGTCCGCCTGGCCCCGGACGCAACTCCGCAGAACATTTTGGCGGACACGGTGTCCGGCAACGTCGAGCTCGCGCTGTCCGATGAGGACTGGACGCTAAACTTCTCCACAGCCTCCGGTGCGTTCACCTCGGACTTCCCCGGCGTGAGCAGCGGCGGCGGGGGCAAGGGCCCGAACGATATACACGTCTCCACCACCAGCGGAGACCTCTCCCTGCACAGGTCTTAAGAGACCGTGCCGGGCTGAACAGACAATTCGGGGCGTATGTCGAAAAACCGACATGCGCCCCGCTTTGTATGTGTCATTTTCCCGCTTTGCCGTTGTATTTGGCACTAAATCTTGTGAATACGTATGGCATACAGCGAGAATTGCAGGTCAAGAGTTGATGCAGTTGACATAATATTGTTTACATAATACATGGGCATAATTCACAAAAATACTCTTCTTTT